>CAZRAC010000039.1:0-21212 GCA_964597995.1 uncultured Syntrophaceae bacterium
CCACTGCAACCTGCGTTGCATCTTCTGCCAAAATTACAGCATCAGCCGTCTCGGTGAAGGGTACAGGATTACTTTCGAGAAGTTCAGCAGGGTCATGGTGGAACTCGAGCAAATGGGCTGTCACAACATCAACTTCGTGAGTCCCTCTCACTTCGTTCCCCACATCCTGAAGGCCCTGCCGAGGGCCGTCGAGATGGGGCTTTCCGTCCCGCTGGTCTACAACACGGGAGGGTACGATTCGGTGGAGACCCTCAAGCTCCTCGACGGCGTCTTCGATATCTACATGCCCGATTTCAAGTATACGAAGAATGATGTGGCCGAAAAGTATTCGGGGGCGCCTGATTATCCCGAGGTAGTTATGGCGGCCTTGAAAGAGATGCACCGGCAGACGGGCGACCTCGAGATGGACGAAGACGGGATCGCCCTCCGGGGTCTCCTGGTCAGACACCTGGTCCTCCCCGAAGGCCTTGCCGGTACCCGTGAGGCCATGCGCTTCCTTGCCCGGGAGATCTCACGGAACACCTATGTCAACATAATGGACCAGTACCATCCCTGTGGCGACCTCATCCCGCCGGGATCGCCCCTCTCCAGGCGAATCACAAGAAAAGAGTTCATGGAGGCAATAGAAATCGCGAGAGAGGAAGGCGTGACGCGCCTCGACAGGGGATGAGATGAGAAAAAAAGGCGGCATCTTTGTCTATCTACGCATCGACAGGGACGAACCTTATCCGCATCTAGAGGTGACTCGCCTCGTAAGGAAAGACGGCGCCCTCTACTTCGGCCCCTACCCGGTGACGCGCGCCCTGCACGAGACCCTCCGCCTCATCAACCGGCACTTCCATCTGCGGACCTCTTCCGACCACGACCCGCGACAGCACAAACGGCCATGCCTCCTCTGCCGGATCAGCCGCCTGCCCGACCCCGCGCCCTGCGACATCCCGCAGGAACAATACCGCGAACAGGTGGAAGACGCTGTCAGCTTCCTCGAAGGCAGGAAGTCCGAATTGCTCGCCTCGCTGAAGGAGCGCATGGCTCGGGAGGCGGCGGAGCTCCGTTTCGAAGAGGCCGCACGCCTGCGCGACCGGATAGGTGCCGTGGAGCGCACCCCCGAACCCCGAAAAGTCGAATCTGACCTGCTATCCATCGACGAAGACGGCATCGGCCCCCACCTTGAGGACGATATGTCCCGTCTCCTCGAAAGACTGCGGCACCGTCTCCAGTTGAGCCGCGCCCCCAACCGCATCGAATGCTTCGACGTCTCCCATCTCGTCGGGGAAATGACCGTCGCATCAAGGGTCGCCATGATGGAGGGGAAGCTCGACAGAGACCGTTACCGCCGTTACCGGATCAGGACGGCGGGCCGCGGAGACGACTGCGCGGCCCTGTTCGAGGCCGTGAGTCGCCGACTGAGGAAAGGACTGGAGGAGAACGACCTACCCGACCTGATCGTCCTGGACGGCGGGAAACCCCAGCTTTCCGCGGGGCTTGCCGCCTTGCAGGCCTTGGGGGTCGCGGATGTGGACATCGTCGCCCTGGCGAAAACGCGCACGGTCGAACCGGAGATGCCGGGGGAAGGACCGGTAAAGGTATCGGAGCGCATCTACATCCCGGAGAAAACCGCGCCCGTCGTCCTGCCGCATACATCCCCGGAGATGCTGCTCCTCGTCCGACTCAGGGACGAGGCACACCGTTTCGCCGTCACCTACCAGGACAAGCTCAGTCGCAAGGAAAGGCTGCGCTCCGAGCTCGACGCCATCCCCGGTGTCGGGGAAAAGAGAAAAAAGGCCCTCCTGAGACGCTTCGGCTCCGTAGAGGAGATATCGAAGGCCGGCGTGGAAGAGATCTCGAAGACGGAGGGGATGGGGCTGGAGACGGCAAGGACGGTCTACGCCTTCTTCCACGACGTCGTCCCGGATCAAGAGACGGAGAAAGATGGCCCGTAGTCCGATCCGCGTTGAAGGGGCGAGGCAGAACAACCTGAAGGACATCACCGTCGAGGTGCCCGTGGGGGCCGTCACGGTCATCACCGGGGTTGCAGGCGCCGGTAAGTCCTCCCTCGCCTTCGACGTCCTCTACGCCGAAGGTTATCGCCGGTACGTCGAAACCTTTTCTCCTTACGCGCGGCAATTCCTGGAGCGGCTCGACCGCCCCAAGGCCGACCGGATCGAGGGCATCCTCCCCGGTATAGCGATCGAGCGCGCCGCTCCCGTCAAGACCTCGCGGTCGACCGTCGGCACGATGACCTCCGTCGACGACTACCTGCGCCCTCTGTTCGCGAGGAACGCAACGCTCTACTGCAGAAGCTGCAACCTTCCCGTCTTCCGTCATTCCCCCGCGTCGATCTTCGAAGCCCTCTTGAAGACGGCGCCGGGCAGACAGGCCTTCATCTGCTTTACCCGCCCCATCGGAAGCGCCGACCCTCAGACGGTCCGGGACGTCTTCCGACAGGCAGGTTTCCTCCGCGTCTTGGAAGACGGAAAGGCGGTCCGCGTCGATGAGGCGCGGCTTCAGTCCAACGACGGGAAGATCACCGTCGTCCTCGACCGCGTGACCGTGGACGCAGAGGCCCGACAACGCGTCGTGGATTCCGTCGAGACGGCCTTAAAATTCGGCGAGGGAAGCCTGGAAGTTCTCATCGAAGGGGAGGCGCGGCCCCTGCGTTTCAGCAGGAAGCTCCACTGCGAACGATGCGACATCGACTACAACGAACCGACGGCGGCTCTCTTTTCATTCAACAACCCCATCGGGGCCTGCGAGAACTGCCACGGTTTCGGCAGGGTCATCGACATCGACCCCGACCTGGTCATCCCCGACGGCGGCCTCAGCCTGTCCGCCGGTTGCGTCAGGCCTTTCCAGACGGCGTCTTTCCGCGAATGCCAACGGGACCTCCTCGACTTTGCCCGGCGGCGCCGTATCCCGACGACGACACCCTGGCACGACCTCGACCACGACACCCGGAAGGCAGTATGGGACGGAGAGGGAGATTGGTACGGCATCCAGGGGTTCTTCGACTGGCTGATGGGTCGCCGCTACAAGAAACAGGCCCGGATCCTCCTGTCGCGGTACCGTCGCTTCCTTCCCTGCCCTGTGTGCGGGGGCGGAAAGCTCAAGCCCGATGCCCTCCTCTTCCGCCTCGACGGCAAGACCTTCCCCGAATTGGAGGAAATGGCAGTCTCCGCGGTGGAATCTTTTTTCCGCCGATGGTCTCCTCCGGCAGAGGACCGGGCGTCGGAACTGCTCCTTGGTGAACTCAGCGGGAGACTGGGGTTTCTCCTCGATGTCGGCCTCGGCTATCTCTCCCTCGGCCGGTTGTCGCGAACCCTTTCCGGCGGAGAAACCCAGCGGGTGACCCTCGCCACCGCCCTCGGCTCGTCGCTCACCGGCACACTTTACGTCCTCGACGAGCCTTCCGTCGGGCTCCACCCCCGCGACGCGGAGAGGCTGGCCGGCGTGTTGCGCACGCTCGCCTCGGCGGGAAACGCCGTCGTCGTCGTCGAGCACGACCCGGTTTTCATCAGGAAGGCGGACCGGGTGATCGACCTCGGGCCGGGTCCGGGGGAAAGGGGCGGTTCCGTGATCCACCAGGGCAGCGTCACGGGACTCATCGGCAATCGTCGTTCGCCGACAGCCGCCTACCTGAGGGGAGAAATCTCCATGCCGCAGCCCTCCCGGAAACGGACGCCGCATCGAGGATCTCTGCGCGTCATCGGCGCCCGCGAAAACAACCTTAAGAACTTCTCCGTCGACATCCCTCTCGGACTGCTCGTCTGCGTGACCGGCGTAAGCGGTTCCGGAAAATCGACCCTCATCGACCAGGTACTATACCGAAACCTGAGGCGGCAGATGGGTCTCCAGGCCATGGAGCCGGGGACATGCAAGGGGGTCGAAGGCGCAGAACGATTGACCGGCGTCGTCCTCATCGACCAGGCCCCGCTTACCCGCAGCTCCCGTATGAACGCGGCAACCTACCTGAAAGTCCTCGACCCCCTGCGCAGAGAGTTCGAGGCGACGGAACAGGCCCGGGTCATGGGGTTCACCCGGTCCGCCTTTTCCTTCAACACGCCCGCCGGGGCCTGTCCCAACTGCAACGGTTCGGGATACGAACTGGTGGAGCTTCAGTTTCTTCCCGACGTTTACATCCGTTGCCCCGCCTGCGACGGCAGGCGATTCCACCCGGAAGTGCTCGATGTCCGCGTCAAGGGGAAAAACATCGCCGAGATCTTGTCCCTCCCCGCCGAGGAGGTGTCGCGCCTCTTCCGGGACAACGAAGCGGTGGTGCAGGCCCTTTGTCCATTGCTGGACATCGGACTCGGGTACCTCTCCCTGTCCCAACCCGTACCCACCCTCTCGGGCGGCGAGTCCCAGCGGCTAAAACTCGCCAAACACCTCGCCGGCGCCCAGGAAAACGGAAACATACTTTTCATCCTCGACGAACCGACCGCGGGGTTACACCCTGCGAACGTATCCGACCTCGTGGGCGCCCTGCAGAGGCTGGTCGACGCCGGCCACTCGGTGGTGGTCGTCGAGCATGACATGGACGTCGCCCGCACCGCCGATTGGGTCATCGACCTCGGCCCCGGAGGCGGAGCGGAGGGCGGCCGCATCATCGGACAGGGGTCACCGGAAAAAATCGCGGAACTCGACACCCCCACCGGGCAGGCACTAAGAAACACGTCCCTCCCCGAACTACAGGGAAGCGCCGTCCATCCGCCTTCCCCGTCTTCCCGCAAGGCGGCCATCCATATCGCGGGGGCAAGGGAGCACAACTTGCGCAACGTCGAGGTAGACATCCCCCGGAACCGCCTCGTGGCCGTCACGGGCGTGAGCGGCTCCGGGAAATCGACACTGGCCTTCGACGTCCTCTATTCGGAGGGCCGGCGGAGGTTCCTCGACTGCCTGCCGGCGTACGCGCGCCAGTATCTCCATCCCCGACCAAGGCCGGAGGTCGACCGTATCGAGGGGCTTCCCCCGACGGTAGCCCTAGAGCAGAAGACGTCGGCGGCGGGAAGTATGTCTACAGCCGGGACCGCATCCGAAGTCTACCATTACTTGCGCCTCCTCTTCGCCGCCGCGGGGGTTCCCTACTGCCCGCAATGTGACGTCCCCGGAGAATCCGCCGACGTCGCCGGGATCGCCGGCCAGATAATCGAACATTTCGCAGGTCTGGACATCAACATCATGGCGCCGGTCATCAGGAAACGGAAGGGACATCACCGGGAGGTCATCGAAAGGGCCAAAAAACTCGGCTTCAGCCGGCTCCGGGTCGACGGCATCGTATATCCTTCGACCGAGGCGCCCCGGCTGGACCGTTACCGGGTTCACGACATCGACCTCCTCGTCTCCTCCCGGCCAGTCCGCTCAGAAGAATACGGCCGGATCAGGGACGACATCGAAAAGGCGCTGAGGTTCGGGGGCGGCACGGTGACCGTGGCGGAGGCGTCAAGAGGCCGGGAGAGGTTCTACTCCACGCGGACGGCCTGCCCGCGCTGCGGGTCCGGCCTACCTACAGCGGACCCGAGGCTCTTCACCTGGAGTCAGAGGTTCGGGGCCTGCCCGGCTTGTGGGGGCACCGGCACGGCGCCCATAAAACCGGACGACGGCGACCCTCCGCCCTGCCCCGCCTGCGGGGGGATGCGGCTCCGGCCTGAGGCCCTTTCCTTCCGGCTCCGGGGACGAAACATCGGAGAAGTCTCCCACCTGCCGATCCAAGACTTACGGACGTGGGTCGAGGGGCTTACCCTCAGAGAGGAGGTCGGCCGGCAGATACTGCCGGAGCTCTCCGGCCGCCTCGCTTCCCTCGACAGGCTCGGCGTCGGGTATCTCGCCCTCGACCGGGCGATGAACACGCTCTCGACGGGAGAGATCCAGCGTATCCGCATCTGTGCCGAACTGGCCTCAAGCCTACGCGGCGCCTGTTACATCCTCGACGAACCCACCGTCGGCCTCCACCCGCGGGACGTCCGGTCCCTGATGGAGTCTCTCACCGAATTACGCGACCGCGGCAATACCGTGGTCGTCGTCGAACACCAGGAGCCCGTCATCCGCGCTGCCGACCACGTCGTCGACCTCGGCCCGGGGGCAGGTCCTCTGGGCGGCGCAATCGTCCGGGCTGGTCCCCCCTCTGTCATCGCCCGAGCGAAAAAATCCGTGACCGGGGCATGGCTCCGCGGAGAAGGACGTATCCCTGCCCGGGAAAAACGCCCCCTCGAAGGGTGCGAACGGGTCACAGTCATCGGCGCCCGCCTGCACAACCTTCATGATGTGACGGTCGATTTTCCGCTGGGGCGGCTTACCTGCGTGACCGGCGTGAGCGGCTCGGGAAAATCGACCCTCGTGCGCGACGTCCTCTTCCGCGCCCTGAAGGCCCGGATTGCCCGCCGGGAGCTGCCACCTGTCCTTAAGGACCTCAAAGGCTGGGAAATGATCGACCACGCCAAAGAGGTGGACGAATCTCCCATCGGCCGCACACCCCGGTCGGTCCCGGCCACCTATGTCGGCGTCATGAACGCGGTCCGCGACATCTTCGCCCAAACGCCGGAGGCCAGGGCGAGGGGCTACAGTCCGAGCCGTTTCTCCTTCAACGTCGCCTCCGGGCAATGCCCGGAGTGCGAGGGACACGGACACCACCGGGTCCGGATGCCCCTGCTGCCGGTCGTCTTCGTCCCCTGTGAGGCCTGCGGCGGCAAGCGTTACAACCCCGATACACTGGGCATCACTTTCAAGGGAAAGACCGTTTCTGACGTATTGGAGATGTCGGTCGACGAGGCCGCGGACTTCTTCGGCGTGTTTTCCAGGGTGGTCCGACCCCTGAAATTCCTCTCCGAGATCGGCCTGGGATACATGCGCCTGGGCCAGCCGAGCACGGAACTTTCGGGAGGCGAGGCACAAAGGACAAAGCTCGCTTCCGAGCTCGCCCTTTCCGGCGCCGGACGTTCCTTTTATGTCCTCGACGAACCGACGACAGGCCTCCATATGGCGGACGTGGCGAAGCTCCTCTCCGTCCTCCAACGCCTTGTCGACCGCGGCGACACGGTGGTCGTGATCGAGCACGACCTCGACATGATCGCCACCGCGGACTGCGTGATCGACCTCGGCCCGGAGGGGGGTGACGGAGGGGGACGCGTGATCGCCTGGGGAAGGCCGGAGGACGTGGCGAAGGGGGGCGATTCCCATACGGCGCCTTTTCTCAGAGAACACCTCGACCGGCACCGCTGACCGAAATTCATACTTTTATGTGGATGACCGGGAGGGCCAGGTGTTTGCGCGCCGTCTCGCCGGGGAAACGGGTCTGCTGGCGTGCCGTGGGCTCACCGCGCCTGCCCTTTCCCAGGACCTCGATCGGATGGGAGCCGCCCAGGTGTAGGGTGTGCTTGCCGAACCTTCCGCCCAGGACGTCTACCGCTCTGTACAGACGGCGCACCTTCTCGGCCTTCACCGGGTCCTCGAAGAGAGAGTACTGGACGTTCCGGCCCGGGACCAGGTCCAGGAGAATCGCCCCCGTGGCCCGGTAGATTTCCCTCCCATTGTACATCTCAGCGAAGAGGGCCCGCAGGATCTCCGACACTTCTATCGGATAGGCCGAGGGACGGTTGAGCCCCGCCTCCCCGCCCCGGAAGCTGAAATCGTTTTTCTTGAGGAAAAGGACGACCTTCCGGGGGGCAAGGCCGTAACGTCTTGCCTTGATGCAGGCCGATTCGTAATTCCGCAAAAGCTGGGCGAAGAGATATTCTGGGTCGCCCGTAGGGGGTGCGAAGGTCTTGGTCTTGCTGATGGAGGCATAAGCGCTCTTCTCGTCTGTAGACACGGGATAGACGGACTCCCCCCGCAGTTCCCGCCAGATCTCCCGGCCCGGCTTGGTAAAACGCCTCAGGACCACCTTCTCCGGGAGCCTCGCGAACTCCAGGGCGGTCCGGACACCGAGCTTTTCGAGGTAACCGGCAGTCGCCGGGCCGACACCCCAGACCTTCTCCACGGGCAGGTCGCGGAGGTACTCGGGAATCTCCCTCCCGGGGATCACGGTGAGGCCGTCGGGCTTTTTGTGTTTGGAAGCAACCTTCGCCAGGACCTTCGTGATACTCAAGCCCACGGACACGCTGATGCCCAATTCCTTCTTGATCTCCTCCTTGACCCTGAGGGCGATGGTCTCGTAGGAAGAATGATGGGCCCGCCTCATCCCTGAAAGGTCCGCGAAGGCCTCATCGATAGAGTATTCCTCGACCTGGGGGGTGAATCTCCTGACGATGCCGAACATCCGCCGGGAGAAGAGGCTGTAAGTCTCGTAGTCGGAGGGTAGGACGATGAGGCCGGGACAGAACGCCTTCGCCTCATGGAGGGGAACGCCCCGCTTGACCCCCAGGCGTTTGGCCGCGTAGCTCGCGCAGGCGACGATCCCACGCTCCCCCCCGGTGACAAGGGGCTTTCCCCTCAACTCGGGATGGATAGCTTCCTCGCAGGTGGTGAAGAAGGCATCGCCGTCCACATGGAGGATCGCCTGCGGCCAGGAACAGATGCTGAAGACCGTTTCGTTCATCGCAATCACCGGTGGTATTTCCGGATAACGGCGGTTATGACACCGCCCACCCGTAGCTCTTCTTTCGGGCGTATGGGGGGGTACTTCTCGTTGGCCGCCTCCAGGATGATCCTGCCGCCTCGTTTCGAGAAGTACTTCATCGTCCACTCCCCGTCCACCTGAGCCAGGATTACGTCGCCGTTTTTCGGCTCCCTGCCCTTCTCGACGATCACCAGGTCTCCCGGCATGATCCCCGCCCCCACCATAGAGTCGCCGCTCACCTTGAGGAGGAAAGAAGATTCCGGCCTGGTGATCAGGTACTCGTCAAGGGAGATGAGGTCCCGGAGTTCCTCTTCCGCCGGTGACGGAAAACCGGCCTGGATCTCCCCCACGAGGGGAAGCGGGAAGGCAGGGCGCAGGGGCCGGAGAAAACCCTTCGAATCCTTCTCTAACACCCCTTCCCTGAGGAGTTTTTTCACCCAGAAATGGACTACACTCTTGGAGCGCACCCCCAGGAGCGCCGTCATCTCAGAATAGGTGGGCATCCGACGATTCCGGAGGAAAAACTCCGAAATCTTCCTTTCCACGTCCCGGGAAGTCCTTCTCATTCGGTCCATGACTCTGATCATAGTAGAACGTTTGTTCTACTGTCAAGGGAATTTTTCAGCAAAACCTCGCAAAACCTCATTGACATGTTTTGTAAAAGAAGGTATTTGAAATATTCATAAATTCGAGCGAGGTGCTACCTGACGGAAAGGTTGATCAAGGCTGCCGCGACCGGCCTCGGCACCGGATTTGCCCCCTTCGCCCCCGGTACGGCGGGGACGGTGGTGGGTATCCCTCTTTACCTTGTTTTCGCCCGTTTTCCGTGGCCCCTTTACATGCTGTCCATAACGGCCTTCGCCTTTCTGGCCGTTTACGTATCAGGAGAGGCGGAAGGTATTTTCCGGAAAAAAGACGCCTCGCAGATCGTCATCGATGAGATCGCCGGCCTTCAGTTCACCCTGTTCCTGGTCACGCCGACGGCCTGGCATATACTTTGCGGTTTTCTCCTCTTCCGGTTTTTTGATATCATCAAACCCTTCCCCGCCCGCCTCTGCGAGGCGAAATGCCCCGGCGGTTACGGCGTGGTGGGGGACGACGTTGTTGCTGGAATCTACGGGAATGTCGTGTTGCTTGCGCTAATCCGGTTCTTTGGCATATGAAGGCAACAGCCCTTTCGAAAGAAGGTCTAATTTGAAAATCGGCATCTTAACCATAGGAAACGAACTGACGAGCGGGAGGATACGGGATACCAATTCCGCCTTCATCGCCGAGGCCGTGAACAGACAGGGTTGGCAAGTCTCGGTGATCATGTCCGTGGGCGACGAATACACCGATATAAGGAAGGGGCTCGACTACATCCTGGATGCGGCCGACGCCGCGATCGTCACGGGCGGCCTTGGACCGACGGCGGACGACATCACCACGGAGGCCATAGCGAAGGCTTACGGCCTCGCCCTTTACACGGATGAGGCAATACTGAAAGAGGTCAGGTCCCGTCTCGAACGATTCCGTGTCGCCTGGACGCCCAACAACGCAAAGCAGGCGATGTTTCCCGAGGGGGCGGTGCCCATCTACAACCCTACGGGGACGGCCTGGGGATTCGCCCTGAAGAGGGCGGATAAGCTGATCGCCGTCATCCCTGGCGTCCCCCGGGAGGTGATGCGGATGCTGCCGGAAGGGGTTATTCCGCTGTTGAAGGAAATGGAGTCCGGGGCGGGGACGGCCGTCGTCAGCCGGACCGTCAAGCTCTTCGGCCTCTCGGAGTCCAAAGTGGACGAGACGGTGTCGGGTCTTGACCTCAGAGTCGAGGGCCTGAGCATAGGTTTCTACCCCCGGTTCCCCGAAAATCATCTCGTCCTCACCGTCAGGGCTCCTTCGGAGGAAGAGGCGAGAAAGACCCTCTCGGATGTGGAGTCGAAGGTCGAAGGGGCCCTGCGAAAGTACATCTTCGGTCATGATGACGATACGGTCGAGGGCGTCGTGGCGTCGCTACTGACGCAGAAGGGATTAACCCTCGCGGTTGCGGAGTCCTGCACGGGCGGGCTCATCATGGACAGAATCACGGACGTCCCGGGGAGCTCACTATTCCTGGAGCGCGGCTATGTCGTCTACAGCAACAAAAGCAAGACCGACCTTCTCGCCGTCCCGGCGGAGGTCATCGACAGATACGGGGCCGTGAGCGAAGAAACGGCCCGGCTGATGGCGGAAGGCGCGGTGAAAAAGGCCGGAACAGACCTCGGCATCGGTGTGACGGGGATAGCCGGCCCGACAGGCGGCACGGAAGCCAAACCTGTAGGGACGGTTTACATCGCCCTCGCCGACAGGGGAAGAACGACCTGCCGCCTCTTTCACTTCCGTGGAGAGCGCCGGCGGGTGAAGGAGATCTCGGCCCAATGGGCGCTCGAGATGCTGAGAAGATACTTGACGGGGGCGTGTCCCCATGACTGACGGCGAACGCGTCCGGTCCTTCCTCGCCATCGACCTCCCGGAAGAGGTCAAGGCCGGACTCGGAAGAATCAGCGAGAGCTTGAAGAGGCGGGTGGGGGGCGTCCGCTGGACAAAGCCTGAGGGAATCCACCTTACCCTCAAGTTTTTCGGGGACATCTCCGGAGAGGAGATAGCCCGGATTTCCATGGTGGCGGGATCGGCGGCCGGCGTGACCGCTCCTTTTCAACTTACGGTTGAGGGGCTGGGGGTCTTCCCGGGTCTGAAACGACCGCGGGTCCTCTGGGTCGGCGTCGGAGGACGGCTGGACATACTGGCGCGGCTGCAAGGGGGTATCGAGAGCGCCCTCGAAGCCCAGGGATTCAAAAAAGAGGGCCGGGGCTTCAAGCCGCACCTTACCCTCGGCCGCTTCCGGTCACCGGGCGAGGTCTCGGGCATCGAGCGGGTTTTCGCGGGAAGAAACGATTACCGGGCGGGAGGGTTTACGGCGGAGGGACTCACTCTGTTCAAGAGCGACCTGACGCCAAAAGGGGCCGTCTACAGTGCGCTTGAATTTTTCCCCTTCAAAGGAAAAACCGAACCGGCGGAAATCGGAACAAAAAACTCCCCACAAGGATGAATAAAATCGATCGGAGGCACAACATGGCAGGAGACGACAGACAGAAGGCGGTAGAGCTGGCGATCACTCAGATCGAACGGCAGTTCGGAAAGGGCTCCATCATGAGACTCGGGGGGAGCGAGGCCATAGCCGACATCCCCGCTATCCCCACGGGCTCTCTCAGCCTCGACATGGCCCTCGGCATCGGCGGTCTTCCCCGCGGCCGGGTGGTCGAGATATTCGGGCCCGAGTCAGGCGGCAAGACAACACTGGCCCTGCACGTAGTTGCCGAGGCCCAGAAGCAAAACGGGCTCGCCGCGTTCATCGACGCCGAACATGCCCTCGACGTCTCTTACGCCCGAAGGATCGGGGTAAACACGGACGACCTCCTGATTTCGCAGCCCGACAGCGGCGAACAGGCCCTGGAGATAGCGGAGACGCTTGTGAGGAGCGGCGCCCTCGACGTGCTCGTGATCGACTCGGTGGCGGCCCTGGTCCCCCGGTCGGAACTCGAGGGCGACATGGGCGACGCACAGATGGGCCTCCAGGCGAGACTCATGTCCCAGGCCCTGAGAAAACTCACCGGCAGCATCAGTAAGTCAAAGACGACGGTGATTTTCATCAACCAGCTGAGGATGAAGATCGGCGTCTTCATGGGAAACCCGGAGACTACGACGGGCGGAAATGCCCTCAAGTTCTATTCCTCCATCCGGCTGGACATCCGGAAGGTCGCCTCCATCAAACAGGGCGAAAGCGTCATCGGTAACCGGACGAGGGTGAAGGTCGTCAAGAACAAGCTAGCCCCACCCTTCCGCGAGGCCGAATTCGACATCATCTTCGGGGAGGGCATCTCCCGGGAAGGGGATGTCCTCGACCTTGCCGCCAACCAGGGGATCATCGAAAAGAGCGGCGCCTGGTACTCGTACAAAGGTGATAGATTAGGCCAAGGGAGGGAGAACACCAAACAATTTCTCCGGGAGCACCCGGAACTTACGGCCCAGGTAGAAAACGAAGTCCGGCAGAAAATCGGCGTGAAGGGCGCTCAAGAGGCGCAATAAGATGGCTAACGACCGGCCCTTTGAGAAGGCACAGCAGAAGGCCCTGCGCCTCCTGTCCCTCCGAAGCCGCAGCAAGAAAGAGATGGAGTCCCGACTCCGGGACAAGGGGTTCGACGAATCCATCGTCGGGAAGGTGATCGATAATCTTTCTGGCCTGCGATACCTCGACGACGACGCCTTCGCCCGAGAATGGGCCCGGAGCCTCGCCGTAAACAGGCTTTACGGGAACCGGCGTATCGAAAGGAGTCTCGGCGAAAAGGGGATCCCCCGCGAAACAATCAAGAGGGCCATAGCCGGGGTCAGGGAAGAGTTTTCGGAAGAGGAGGCACTGGCAACGCTCCTGAAGAAAAAGTTGAAAAGCCGCCCCGTCGCGGAGCTCGACCGGAAGGAGAAGAACCGTCTGGCCCGGAGTCTGATGGGGAAAGGCCTGCCTGCGGGGAAGATATTCGAAGTCTTAAGAAACAAGGAGGAAGAGATTGATGACGGGGAGTGAGATCAGAAAACAGTTTTTAAAATTCTTCGAAGACCGGGGACACACCATAGTCCCGAGCTCGGGGTTGATTCCCAAGGACGACCCTACGCTCCTTTTCACCAACGCGGGCATGGTGCAGTTCAAGAACCTTTTCCTCGGCCTGGAGGACCGCGGTTACACGAGGGCGGCGAGTTCCCAGAAGTGCGTCCGCGCCGGCGGTAAGCACAACGACCTGGAAAACGTCGGCTACACGGCCCGTCACCACACCTTTTTCGAGATGCTGGGAAACTTCTCTTTCGGAGATTACTTCAAGAAGGAATCCATCGCCTGGGGATGGGAGTTCCTGACCGTAACCATGGGGCTGCCCAAGGACAGGATGTGGGTCACTATATACGAGGATGACGACGAGGCCTTCGAGATCTGGAACAAGCAGGTGGGTGTTCCCGCCGAGCGGATCGTGCGCATGGGAATGGACAGCAATTTCTGGATGATGGGGGAAACCGGACCCTGCGGGCCGTGCTCGGAAATCATATACGACCAGGGGCCAGAGGTCGGTTGCGGCCGGCCGGAATGCAGCGTGTTTTGCGAATGCGACCGCCACCTCGAGCTCTGGAATCACGTCTTCACCCAGTTCGACCGCGACGAAAAGGGAAACCTCAACCCCCTCCCTAGGCCGAACATCGACACGGGTATGGGCCTCGAGCGCCTCGCCGCCGTCATCCAAGGCGTCAAGAGCAATTACGAATGTGACCTGCTTTTCCCGATCATCCGGTTCGTCGAAAAGATGAGCGGCAAGCGGTACGGGGAGAGCGAAAACGACAACGTGTCCATGAGGGTCATCGCCGACCACAGCCGGGCCGTGACCTTTCTCATCGGTGACGGGGTGCTTCCCAGCAACGAAGGGCGCGGTTACGTCCTGCGCCGAATATTGAGGCGCGCCTGCCGCCACGGAAAGCTCCTGGGCTTCGATAAACCATTCCTGCACGACGTCGTGATTGCCGTCGTCGACGTGATGAAGGACGCCTATCCCGACATCGCGGAAAAACAGTCCTTCATCCAGAAGGTCATCTTCAACGAGGAACAGCGTTTCCTCGAGACCCTCGACACAGGACTGCGCATCCTCAAGGATGAGGTCGACGACCTCAAGAAGGCCGGAAAGACCGTCATCCCCGGGGACGTCGTATTCAAGCTCTACGACACCTACGGCTTCCCCGTCGACCTCACGGCGGACATCGTCAGGAAAGACAACTTTACGGTCGACATGGAAGGCTTCGAAAAGCTGATGGAAGAACAGAGGGAAAGGGCCCGTGAATCCTGGAAGGGGAGCGGCGAGACGGCGGTCGCCGACAGTTACAAGAAACTCGCCCTCAAGGGTGTCCGTTCCGAGATGGTGGGCTACGAGGAGGTGACGGAGGCCACCTCGTTCGTTACGGCCATCCTCAAGAAGGACGAGGAGGTGGAGGAGGTCGGGGAAGGCGAAAACGCCGAGATATTCACCGACCAGACCCCCTTCTACGGGGAGACGGGCGGCCAGGTCGGGGACACGGGGGTCATCGAAGGCGACGATTTTCTGTTCGAGGTCTGGGATACTCAGCGGCCCGACGAGCACCTCATCACCCACATCGGTAAGGTCAGGAAGGGCAGGATCCGCAGAAACGACACGGTGCGTCTTAAGGTGGAGGTGAAAACGCGACGGGCCATCGAGGCCAACCATTCGGGCACGCACCTTCTCAACGCCGCGTTGCGCAACGTCCTGGGCGATCACGTCAAACAGGCCGGTTCGCTCGTGACGCCCGACCGTCTTCGTTTCGATTTCACCCATTTTTCCAAGATAGAAGAGGCCGAGCTCGACAGGATCGAGATGCTCGTGAATGAATACATCCAGGCCAACGTTCCCGTGAAAACGAGCATCCTGGCCAAAGAAGAGGCCTTCAAGACCGGCGCCCAGGCCGTCTTCGACGAAAAATACGCCGACAAGGTCCGACTGGTCAGGATGGGCGACATCAGCGCTGAGCTCTGCGGCGGCACTCACGTCACGCGGACGGGAAATATCGGCCTCTTCAAGATCGTCTCCGAGTCGGCCGTCGCGGCGGGGGTGCGACGGATCGAGGCGGTCACGGGGCTCGCCGCGGTCAAGTACGTCAAGAAACTCGACCGCGAGCTCCACAGCGTAGCAAACCTCCTGAGGGCTAGTACAGCCGAGGTAGTCGACCGGGTCGAGAAGATGATCCAGCATCAGAAGGAACTCGAGCGGGAAATCGAAGCCCTGAAAGGAAAACTCGCCGCCAAGGAGTCGGGCGACATCGTCAAGAAAGTAAGATCGCTCGACGGGCTCAACGTTTTGGCGACGACCGTGGAGGTCTCCGACGTCAAGGCCCTGCGTGACTTCGGCGACAAGCTGAGGGACAAGATGCAGTCGGGCATCATCCTTTTAGGCAGCAAGGTGGGGGACAAGGCGATGCTCCTTTGTATGGTCACAAAAGACCTGACGGCCCGGTACGACGCCGGCAGGATCGTAAAGGAGATCGCGCCGATCGTCGGTGGAAGCGGCGGCGGCCGTCCTGACATGGCCCAGGCCGGAGGAACGAGGCCGGAAAACCTCGAAAAGGCCTTAGACAGGCTCATCGAGATGCTGGGAGGTCAGAAAGAGTCGGAGAAGAAGACGACATCTAAACGGCCTAAAGCAGCTCCCGCTGAGCCAGTCGTCGCCGGGCCGAAATCACGGAAGGCAGCAGAGGCCAAGCAGCAAAAGCCTCTGAAAAAAAAGGATGCGGGAGCGAAGACCGCTCAGGCCAAACCGACTGATAAAAAAACCAAGCCTAAGGGAACGAAGTCCGGCAATTCAAAAAGAAGGGGTTGAATACCGAGCAGAACAACGGATGTGAATCGCAACACGATAGAAACTCTGGAAGAACTCGAGAAAAATCTCAGGGATATATATACCGACTTGAGTAGCGATGCCATCCCATGTGTTCGCCGTGTTGGTGATCGGCGCGTCGCATGAAACGCGTCGACCTCGTTCGGGAGATTGAAGAGGTGGGTTGCATCTTGATACGGCACGGTGGGAGAGATGATAAAATTGAAGAGGAAAGAGGTGGCATTTACAAGGTAGCGAAAATCTTAACGGAGGGATTCGTAGAGACTGTTGATAACAGGCGCAAAGGCGAGCGCGAAGAGGGCTGTCAACCGGATGATGCCCATGTCAGAAATCGCCTGATCTTCCTCTATTCTGCCCGTCAGGCCGTTAAATGTCCCTACCACCGCCAGGCCGGCGGTGAACGCCACAAGGGGTTCCGGGCCGAGCGCCACGCCCACGGCGCAGGGGACGGCGACAGCAAGGGCGAGCCGGAGTACCTCGTGTCCCGGCCTATTGAACCGTTCTCCCAGCATAGGCATAAGTCGAGCCGTCAATCCTCCTAACACCAGGCCCGCAACCGTAAGGATTCGAGTGAAGTCGATGAGGAGGTCATCCTCGCCGGCATAGCTCCTTACTACGGCAGAGAAAGCGGCAAGGATGGCAAAGGTGGAAATCGAGGAAACGACGAGGATGAACTTCCCGGCCTCGGAAGGCCTGTCTCCTCCGGCATCCGATACAGCTACGTCGAGATAAAACGTCCCCATAATGCCGACCCCGGCGACCGCTATCCCGTAAAGCCCGGAGAACAGATAGGCAATCCACAGGCCAATGCCGACAAAATAGACGAAGAGTACGGAAGAAGGAAGACGGCGGCATAAAACCCTCATGATGATGGCGGAGACACACCCGGTCACGGCAGACCAGAACGGGCCGAGCCTGTCCACCATTCCCGAGCCGAAGACTGCATCCGAGGCCATCGTTGCCGTCAGCTTCCTGTCCAGATAATACACACAGGCAAGGAAGGTCAACACCACGGCACCGGTGATGTAGCGCAAGGCTTTCCCGCCCTTATCTTCGTTCACCGCGAGGAAAATCAGCCCGGCTACGGCCGTCGCTGCAAGACCGGCCATGGCAATAAGAACGGCAAGTCCTATCCAGACCCGATCGTTATGGGGAAGGTTCTCGCCGACAATCATCGCCGAAACGAGAACGGTTACGCAGGATACATACGCGTCGAGGTTGACATACAGGGTCTTCGAAGCCGCTTCGCCTTCCCTTTTCCCGTTCCGGGACGCAAAAAAAAGGACGAATCCCGCCCCCAGGGCGTAGGCGCCTACGACCGGCGCCTCCTCCCCGCCGTTCATGACATGATAGAAGAACCCTATGCCCGCAAGCCCGATCCCGGTGCGAGTCAATCCCGCGATCAATCCCCTGTGATAGGCGGAAAAGCCTGCCAAAGCGGCGGGTAAAACGGTACGTGTCGAAAGCAGGATAAACCCTGCCGAAGAAAGTAACCCCAGGAGAAATGCCGGGGCAGACATTTTTGTTTCCAGGAAAGCCAGCAGGAGGACGAAGAGGCACAGCGCTGCCGGAGCCATAGTGCCGGGGGAAAACCCCGTGTCATAGGCCTGCGGCGAGCAGCCGTCGAGTGATCTTTTTACCTGTTTTTTAGAGAAGGAAAGAAGACACCAGAAAAAAAGGCAGGCGAGAAGAAGAGCCAGGAAACCTTCAAGCATCGCATAGCGGGAGATGTCTAAGACAAACAAGGTCCGTCTTTATCCTCCTCTTTCTCCCTGACACGCCTTACATTATACCGGTTCATGGCAGCCTGGAGACCGGCTCTCAAAATCTCGACGACGGCCCCCGCCCCTTTCACCAGAATACCGGGAAGGGCTTCCATTTCCTCACGACTGAAAGGCTGGAGGACATACTCTTCCGTCATCTCCTTCAAAAGGGGCTTGCCGATGCCGACCCTTACCCTGATGAATTCCCGTCCTCCCAGATGGTCGATAACGGACATCAGGCCCTTGTGCCCTCCATGCCCCCCTCCCTGCTTCACCCGGACGGTGCCGTACGGGAGGTCGAGGTCATCGTGGATGACGACGATGTCGTTGAGGTCGCACTTGAAAAAGGAAACGAACCGGCCGACCGCGGTGCCGCTCAGGTTCATGAACGTCCACGGCTTCGCCAGCATGACCGCCGTCCCGGCGATTTCGCCTTCCCCGGTATAGGCGTCAAACTTCTTGCGCCCCAGGGAAATTCCGTGTTCCTCGGCCAACTCATCAAGGACGAGAAACCCCATGTTGTGCCTGGTGAACTTGTACCTGTCTCCCGGATTCCCGAGTCCTACGATGAGCTTCATGAGTCACACAAACCCTGAAACCTGTCGGTCATCAAAAACCCCGTTCTCATACGAGCAACGGGGTTCATCCATTCGGCGCAAATCCCTTTCCGGCCTTCAAACACACCCATGAAAAAGGCCTTATGACTCTTCCTTATCCTCCGCCTTCTTTCCGATGACTTCAGGTTCAGCGGCCGCCTCTTCCTCAGCGGCAGCCTCAGCCGCCTCCGCCACTCTCGGCGCTGCGACGGAAACGATGGCGATATCGGGAGCATCAACGGACTCCACCCCCGCCGGCAGGGGAATGTCACCCACGTTCAACGAATCTCCGATGTCCAGCCCACTCATGTCTACCTGGACATATTCAGGCAGCATGGAGGGGAGTCCCGAAATCTTTAAATCCCTCTTCAAATAGAGCAACTCCCCCCCGTTGACTACCCCGACCGGCTCTCCCGTAAAATGGATCGGGACATCTACTTCGAGTTTGTGGTCCATCCTGATCTCGTAGAAATCCACGTGGATAACGCCCTTACCGGTAGGGCTCACCTGGATCTCTTTGATCATTGAGATATGCTCCTCTTCCTTGCCGTCGTCCTTGATCTTCAGTTTGATGAAAAGGCTCTCATGACGTTCTTTGAGCATTTTCATAAGCTCCCGGTTGTTTACCGCCAGATGGCGTGCTCCCGTCCCTGAACCGTAAAAAACGGCCGGGGTCATCCCCGCCGCCCGCAACCTCCTGGCAGGTCCTTTCCCAGACTCCCGGCGCAGCTGGGCGCTGAGTTCCATCGTTTCCATCAATGCCTCCTAAACAAATAGTGAACTTATCGAATCGTTATAGTAGATCCTTCTGACCGCCTCACTCAAAAGGCCGGCAACGGAAAGGACGACAATTTTCTTGCAACCCGCCGCGCCGTCGTGGAGAGGTATAGTGTCTGTGATGATCAGCTCTTTTATGTCGGAATTCTCGATCCTGTCTATCGCGGGGCCGGAAAGAACCCCGTGGGTAGCACATACCGAGATGTCGAGAGCACCCGCCTCCTGGAGCGCCACGGCGGCATTCGCCACGGTACCCGCCGTGTCGATCATATCGTCCAAGATGATCACCCGCCTGCCCCTGACGTCTCCGATGATGTTCATTACCTCCGATTCATTAGGGCCTTCGCGGCGTTTGTCGATGATCGCCAGGTTGGCTCCGAGCCTCCTTCCAAAGGCCCTTGCCCTTTCGACACCCCCCGTGTCGGGAGAAACGATAACAAGGTTCTCCAGGGGCTTCGTCCGGATGTACTCGAGGAGGACCGGAGTGGCGAAAAGGTTGTCCACCGGGATGTTAAAAAAACCCTGGATCTGTCCGGCATGGAGGTCGATCGAGAGTACCCGATTAGCTCCAGCCGTTGTGATCAAATCCGCCACGAGTTTCGACGTGATTGGGGCCCTCGGTGCAACCTTCCGGTCCTGCCGGGCGTAACCGTAGTAAGGAATGACCGCTGTGATCCGGTCGGCCGACGCCCTCTTCATGGCATCCATCATGATCAAGAGTTCCATGCAGTTGTTGTTGACCGGCGGACAGGTCGACTGGATGATGAATACATCCATGCCCCGCACGTTTTCGTTTATTTCAACCCTGGTCTCACCGTCGCTGAAAGTAGCGACATTGGCTTTCCCCAGGGGAACTCCGAGATTCTTACAGATTTTTCTGGCTAGGTCCAGATTAGAGTTACCGGAAAAGATCCTTATTCGTTCAAGCATCCCTCTGCCCCCGTCATCCTGGCTTAATCCATGACCACCTTGAAGAAACGATTATCTAACATCGATGATGTATTGTTCTGGCTGGGGCGGGAGGATTCGAACCTCCGGATGCAAGAACCAAAATCTTGTGTCTTACCACTTGACGACGCCCCAAAAATGTTCAACCGCTGCCACTCCTTACAGGGAATGGGCGGTGTATACGGACCACATTCCCATCCGACCCAACGACTCGGCAGCCTTCAGGGCTTCTTTTTCGCCTTCGAAGATGCCGAAAACCGTTGACCCGCTACCGGACATGAGAGAACCCCGGGCGCCATGGTTGAGTAATACTCTTTTCAAGTTCGCCAGTTCCGGAAAGAGGCGAAAGGCAACATTTTCCAAATCGTTCCAGAGTCCTCTGGCAATTTCCTCTGCCGTATGCGTATGAAAGTTGTGTATGCTAAACTCTATTCCCTCCTTTGTCAATCCTAAATCGAGTCCTTGATAGACAGTCTTCGTCGAGATCTCGATCCCCGGGTTCAGCAGGACAAACCAGACTACGGGGATGTCATCGGCTTCCTGGAGACGATCGCCGATTCCGAAGGCCCATGCCGTCTTTTCGAAAATAAAAAAAGGGACATCCGCCCCTATCGTTGCCCCTATTTCTATCAGTTCGTCCCGGCTGAAGGCGAGCTCCATGAGGTCATTCAAAACAACGAGCGTGGAGGCTGCGTTAGAACTCCCGCCTCCGAGCCCGGCCGCCATGGGTATCCTTTTATGGATGGTGATTTCTACCCCGCCACGACACCCGGCCCTCTCAAGGAGAACCTTTGCGGCACGGTAGGCGATATTCCGTTCATCTTCCGGCAACCCGCTTCCCGGGCATCTGACGACGATCCCCTCTTCCCGCAGAGAAAATTCCATCTCATCGAAGAGGCTGATGCGCTGCATCAGGGTCGCGAGGTCATGATACCCATCCCTTCTTTTCCCAAGCACTTGGAGAAATAGATTAACTTTCGCAGGAGAGTATAGTTTGGTCTTAGATTTTTTCCCTGACATACCGCATTCTCAGTTCGAAAAGCACGGCATCCAGGATGTTCTTCTCGTCCGCCGTGAGATTGCCGGCGGTCTTTTCTTGAAGCATACCGAGGATGTCGATAGT
>CAZRAC010000040.1:0-9569 GCA_964597995.1 uncultured Syntrophaceae bacterium
AGACGACGTAAGGCTTGCGAAAGATACGTTCGGCCTGTCGCTGTGCGGGATAAAAGGTGCGGTCAAAAAAATCCTTCACCATGCCGGACATGTAGCCGAAATTTTCCGGCGTCCCGACGGCAAGGCCGTCGGCAGCCAGGAGGTCCTCCAGGGTCGCGTCAGACGCCCGCTTGACGACGACCTCCGTATCCTCGATGCTGCGGGCACCCTCAGCTACGGCCTGCGCCATCTTATCCGTGTTACCCGTCTGAGTATGGTAAACAATCAGTATCTTCGCCATCGTACATCTCAAGAGGTCAGGTCTTTTTCCACGAACCCTCTCACGGCCTCGTTGAAGGCCTCCGGGTTTTCCATCATCACGAAGTGACCCGCCCTGGGGATGAGCACGAGCTTTGCCCCGGGAATACGGCCTTCCATGAACTGAGAGAGTGCCGGCGGCGTCATCTTGTCGTCCTCGCCGCATACAAGAAGCGTGGGTACCTGGATACGGGAAATCTCTTCCGTGATGTCCAGCCGATCGCAGGACAGGAAGTCGCCGTACATGACTTCCGGGTTCGCGGCGGTGAGGCCCTTCGTCAGCCGCTCGGCCAGGCGCTCGCGGTTTTCCTTCGCCACGGCGAACTTGACTATCAGAGAAATGACGGAGGCCGTGTCCTTCCTTATTCCGTCGAGGATGAGCGAGTTGACGGGCATCTTCACGCCGCCGCCCACCGGTATGATCCCCGAAACCAGAGAACCGTAACGAACGGCGAAGGTAAGACTGATCGCCGCGCCGAGAGAATGGCCGATCAGCACAGGCTTAGGCAAACTGAGGGCTTCTATGAGTTTCCTTACCCACTCGACGTAGCGGGCAACTTCCTGCTCCCCTTTCCCTTCCGACTGCCCGTGGCCCGGAAGGTCAACGGCGAGGATGTTGAAATCCGCGTGAAGGTCCCTGTATTGATATTCCCAGTTAGTGTGGTCTCCGCCGGAGCCGTGGACGAAAAAGAGTATCTTTCGTCCTTCAACCCAGCCGTCGTCGTTCATCCAGTAGGCGATCTTCAGCCCGTCGACCGTCTGTGCTTTAATCATGGCAATACCGTCCTATCCTTTCTATCTCGAATCTCCTACCCTTGAGATTTCTCTTTTCTCTTCGCCAGTTCTTCCTCGCGTAACTGTTTTCTCATGACCTTCCCCACCGTGGACTTCGGCAATTCCTTGCGGAACTCGACCTCCGTCGGGAGCTTATAGACGGCAAGGTATTTCTTGCAGTATGCAATCATCTCCTCCGCCGTAGCCGTTTCACCTTCCTTCAGGACGACGAAGACCTTGATGTTCTCCCCCCGTTTCGGGTCGGGAATGCCGATCGTGCAGGCCTCTTGGACCTTCGGGTTCTCGTAGAAAACCTCGTCTATGTCCCTCGGGTATACGTTGTATCCCCCGGAGATTATCATATCTTTCTTACGGTCGACTATGTAGAAATAGCCGTCCTCGTCCATCTTGCCGATGTCGCCCGTGTAACACCAGCCGTCCCTCAGCACATGCGCCGTCTCTTCCGGCATGTTCAGGTAGCCCTTCATCACCTGGGGGCCCTTGATTATGAGCTCGCCCGCTTCACCGACGGGCATATCCTCGAGGCCAGTTTCCAGGTCCACGATACGGGCCAGGGTGTCGGAAATCGGCACACCGATACTGCCCACCTTCCGGGCTCCGCCCGCAAAGGGGTTAACGTGGGTGACCGGCGTCGTCTCTGTGAGGCCGAACCCCTCGACGATGACGGCACCGGTTGCGGCCTCAAAGTCTCGGATGACCTCGACCGGCAGGGGGGCGCTGCCGGAAAAACACCCCTTGAGGCACGTCATGTCCGTCTTCTTGACGTCAGGGTGGTTGAGCATCCCGATGTACATCGTCGGTACAAGCGGGGCGAAGGTGGGCCTGTATTTTCGTATAGCCTCCAGAAGCGGCCCCGGCTGAGGACGGGGCACCAGGACGTCCCCCCAACCCATGTGGATCGAAAGGTTCATCGCCGTGGAGAGACCGAAAACGTGGAAGAAGGGGAGCGCTCCCAGCATCAATTCCTCCCCTTTTTTCAGTTTGGGGAACCAGGCATCGATCTGTTGGACCTGTTTGCTGAGGTTCGCGTGCGTCAGCATCACCCCTTTAGAAACGCCTGTGGTCCCGCCCGTGTACTGGTACATGGCTACATCCTCGAAGTCGATTTTTACCTTCGGCGGATTCGGCGCGTACTTTGCCAAGCACTCTTTCCATCGGTAGACATCGGGGGCCGTCTTCACGTCGGCCGCCATCTTTTTCTTCTTTGCCACCAGCGGGAAGAGGATATTCTTCGGGAAGGGGAGATAATCGCCGATGGACGTACAGACGATCTGCTTGATCTTCGTCTTAGGCCGTAGGTCTATCATGCGGTTCCCGAGAAGGTCCAGCGTAATCAGAACCTTCGAGCCGGAATCGTTGAACTGATGTTCCAGTTCCCGGTCGGAATAAAGCGGGTTGTTCATGACCGTTACGGCGCCGACCTTCATCGCCGCGTAGTAAGCGGCCACGCAGGGGATGAGGTTCGGCAGGAGGATCGCGACGGCGTCACCCTGACGGACGCCGAAGTCGGAAAGGCAGGCGGCGAAGCGGTCCACCATTTCTTTCAGTTCCCTGAAAGTCAGTGAAAATCCCTCGAAAATGAGTGCCTTGCGGTCGGGAAAGCGGGATGCTGTCCTGTCCAGGATCTCGGGCATAGTGACCTCTTCATAGTCGATGAATTCGGGCACACCTTCTTCGTAGGACCTCAACCAGGGTTTCTGCAGGTAAACGGATTCCTCGGCCATGTCTCTATCCCCCCCTTTTTTTGTTGCGGGTTAAATGTGAAGGACAAATAACGGAAGTCGTCCGCAATTTAATAGCAAAATGACGGCACAATTGCCACAAAAAAAGCCCCCGGTCCTGTGGGACAGGGGGCTTGTGCGACCGGTTTTCCTCCGGCTATTTCTTCTCTTCCACACCCATGGCCTGCCACACGACTTCTGCGACATCCAGGGCGGCCATCGTCTCTTCCTTTCCTTTGTCTTTCAGGCCGTCGGTGACCATGGTCATACAGAAGGGACAGCACGTGGCTATCTTGTCGGCCTTCACGGCTATGGCCATGTCCGTCCGGGCGTAGGCGATTTTCTCGCCGTGCTCTTCCATCCACATCCTCGCACCACCCGCACCGCAGCAGAAGCTCCTGTCGAGATTCTTTTCCATCTCGACGAGCTTCATACCGGGAACGGCGCCGAGGATGTTGCGCGGCTGCTGGTAGATGTTGTTGTAACGGCCGAGGAAGCAGGAATCGTGAAGCGTGAACACCCCCTCCAGGGATTTATTCAGTTTTATCTTGCCCTTCGCCAACAGGTCCGCCAGGATCTCCGTATGATGATAGACCTCGTAGTTACCGCCTAGCAGGGGGTAGTCCTTCTTCAGGGCGTTGTAACCGTGCGGGCAAGTACAGATTATCTTCTTGACTCCGTAGCCGTTCATGATCTCGATGTTGTACTGGGCGAGCGCCTGGTAGAGGTATTCGTTCCCACCCCTCATCGCCGAATCTCCGCAGCAACCCTCCTCCGTCCCCAGGATGGCAAAGCTCACGCCGGCTTCTTTCAGTATCTTCGCGAAGGCCACTGTTATCTTCTTGCCCCGGTCATCGAATGAACCGGCGCATCCCACGTAAAACAGGTACTCTGCATTCGGGTCTTCCGCCATGGTCTTGATGTCCAGGTCTTTGGCCCAGTCGGCCCTCAGGTGAGCGCCTATACCCCAGGGGTTGGAATTGTTTTCCATGTTCCTGTACGAAAGTTGTAACTCCGGCGCAAAATCCGCCTCCATCAGGACCTTGTAACGCCTCATGTCGATGATCTTCGGGACGTGCTCGATGAAGACAGGGCAGTGCTCCATGCAGTGCATGCAGTTGGTGCAATCCCATATCTCGGCCACACCGACGCAATCGTTGATGAGGTTCTTTTCGGACTCGGGAACGGCGGGCGCCTCTCCGCCCTGGCCGGCGGCCTTCTTAGCCTCGACATAGAGCTGTGCCCTTTCGAGCCAATGGTCCTTCAGGTCTTGGATGAGCTTCTTCGGGGAAAGATGCTTCCCCGTGTTGTAGGCGGGGCAGCCGTCCTGGCAACGCCCGCACCGCGTGCAGGCATCGGAATCGAAGATATGTTTCCAGGTGAACTCCTCGAGCTTCCCGACGCCAAAGCTCTCTGCCGTCTCGAAGTCCCTGATCGGCTCTATCGAGCCTGCCGGCTTCAGGTTCTTCATGAACTGGTTGGCCGGCGCGGTCACGATGTGGAGCAGGCGGGAGTAAGGGATGTAGGCGATGAAACCGAGGGCGAAGAACGTGTGGATCCACCACATCGCCTTATGGGCCCCCCTCAATGTATCCGGGTGCACCCCCTGGAAAAGCTGCGCCGTCATGTATCCCACGAAAGACCACATCTCGAAGGTCGGGTACTCGAAGTAGGCAATCCTCATACCCTCGATCAAGAAACCCGTTATCATGATGCCCAGGATCAGCAAGAGGACGATCGCATCCTCCGGACGGTTGTCTATCTTACCCTTGTAGCCGAGCCTTTCGGGCTTTTTTATGTACCTCCTGTCGATCGCCATGAGGACGCCGATGATCGCAAAGAGGCCGAAGAGGTCGAAAATGAACGACAAGATGAGATACGGTATGCCGTTGAAGTGGACGCCCGAATAGAACTGGAAGGCGTCGAAGGCGGCGCCCCAGATGAGGACGAAAAAGGCGAAGAAAATCAGTCCATGAATAAGTCCCGGATAAAAATCCCGCCACACCGACGCCTGAAGGACGCTGTTTTTAAGCAGGATCTTGATCCTCTCTCCCCTGTTGTCCGTCCTCTGTTCCGGCTTTCCCATCGCCGTCCACATCTGCCAGCGCTTGTAGAGACCGTATGCCATGATCGCAATGGCTACCAAAGCGAACAAGTCAAGAGGGATCTGGAAGCTTTGGGTATTCCAGAAGACTTCCCTCCCTTCGTTTCCCGGGCCAAAAACCAAATTTTCCATAGCTTATTCCTTCCTAATTATCCCGAAAAAGGGGGGCGAAACCTCCGCCCCCCTCCCGTATCTTACTCTGCAAGCAATTTTTTCACTTCTTTGGTGACCTCGGGAACTACCTTGAACAGGTCATCCACGATGCCGTAGTCGGCTTTTTGGAAGATAGGCGCCTCCGGGTCCTTGTTGATCGCCACGATGTACTTCGACGAGCTCATCCCCGCAAGATGCTGAATCGCACCGGAAATACCGCAGGCGATATAAAGGTTAGGTGACACTGTCTTGCCCGTCTGTCCTACCTGGTCTTTGAGCGGCCTCCAGCCGGCATCGACGGCCGCCCTCGAGGCGCCGACGGCGCCCTTCAGCAGACCGGCCAGCTCCTCCAGGATGACGTAGTTCTCGGGACCCTTCATCCCACGGCCGCCCGAGACGATGATGTTTGCCTCGGATACGTCGATCGTCCCGCCCGTATCCTTCGCGACCTCGAGAACTTTGGTCTTGAGCGATGCCGGGTCCAGGCCGGGGTCGAACTTCACTATTTCTACAGTCCTGGGGTTTTCCACGACGGGAAACACGTTGGGCCGTAGTGACGCCATCTGCGGTGTCCCCTCAACGACGACCTCGCCGTAGCATTTACCGGCGTACATCGGCCTGACGGCAACCATCTTACCGTCAACAATCTTGATGTCGGTGCAGTCCGTCGCCATACCCGTGGCGAGTTTGCCGACTAACCGGGCCGAAAGGTCCTTTCCCTGTACCGACGCCGCGAAGAGAAGGATCGCCGGGTCATAGGCCTTGACGGCAGCGGCGACCGCCTGGGAATGGGCATCCGTCGTGTATGGTTCCAAGGCGGGGTCCTCCGCCACATAAACTTTGTCGACACCGTATTTTCCGAGCTGGGCGGCAAGCGCCTCCGTACCGGGTCCTCCGACAAGAACGGCTCCCACTTCGTCTCCCAACTGGTCTGCAAGCTTCCGGGCCGTACTGGCAAGCTCATAGCTGACCTTGCGAAGGGCCCCGTCTCTCTGCTCTGCTACAATCCAAACACCTTTTGCCATCTCACTCACCTCCGATCTTTTTCCTCATTAAATGACCTTGGCCTCTTCCCTCAACAGTTTGACCAGCGTAGCGGCTTTCTGAGCCGGCTCCTCTCCCTCGATGATCTTTCCGGGAGGCCTGGCCGGAGGCGGTACGACCTTTATGACCTTTGCCTTCACATCCGCTGTTACACCCAGGTCCGCGGCTTTCTTGATGTCCACGGGTTTCTTCTTCGCCTTCATGATACCGGGAAGCGAGGCGTAACGGGGTTCGTTCAGGCCCTTCTGACAGGTGATTACGCAGGGTAGGGGGGCCTCGATGGTGAGCTGGGCGCCCTCGATGGGCCTTACGGCCTTCACGGTCTTGTCCGCAACCTCGAGCTTCGTGACCAAGGTCACCTGAGGAATCCCCAGAAGCTCGGCGAGGACGGCTCCCACCTGGCCGGAGTCGTCGTCGATCGCCCTCTGACCGCAGAAAATCACGTCGTAGGGGATCGTCTTGATGGCGGCCGCCAGGGCAGTGGCCGTCGCCAGGGCGTCGGCGCCGTAAAGCGATGGGTCGTCAATCAGGATGCCCTTGTCGGCGCCCATCGCGAGGGCGGTCCGGACGGTCTCCATCGCCCTTGCCGGACCGACGGATACGATGGTCACGTCGCCGCCGAATTTTTCTTTCCACCTAAGGGCCTCTTCCACGCCGAACTCATCGTAAGGGTTCATGACCCATTTGATTCCGTCTTCTACGATGCCGGAACCGTCGGGCTTCACCTTGATCAAGGTCTCCGTATCCGGAACCTGTTTCACACATGCGACTATATTCACGATTTGCCTCCTTTCTTCTATTCGATTGAGTTAAAGGTTCAAGGCTACACTCTGTTCTTGACGATGTCTTCCACGACGGACGGGTCGGCCAGGGTAGTCGTGTCGCCGAGGTCGGTAATGTCGCCCGCGGCCACCTTCTTCAGGATCCTCCTCATGATCTTGCCGCTCCGCGTCTTGGGAAGGGCGTCAGCCCACTGGATTTTCTCGGGCGTGGCGATGGGTCCGATCAGTTTCCTGACGTGGGCGATGAGCTCTTTCTTCAACTCCTCGCTCTTCTCGACACCCGCCTTCAGGGTTACATAAGCGTAGATCGACTGGCCCTTGAGCTCATGGGGATAACCGACGACCGCCGCCTCGGCGACGGCAGGATGGGCGACCAGGGCGCTTTCGACCTCTGCCGTGCCCATTCTATGTCCGGAAACGTTGATGACATCGTCTATTCGGCCTGTGATCTGGTAGTAGCCGTCTTCATCCCTGCGGGCGCCGTCACCGGCGAAGTAATAACCGGGGAACTGCTCGAAGTAGGTCTCCTGGAACCGCATCGGGTCTCCGTAAACACCCCTCATGAGGCCAGGCCAGGGTTTTTTCATGCAGAGGGCGCCCGAGGCCACGGTCTCGGTGATCTCCTTGCCCTCGTCGTCGAGGAGGACAGGCCAGACGCCGAAGAACGGGAGCGTCGCCATCCCGGGTTTCAGGGGCGTCGCGCCGGGCAGGGGCGTGATCAGGATTCCGCCCGTCTCCGTCTGCCACCATGTATCGACTATCGGACACTGGCCACGACCGATGACGTTGTAATACCAGTTCCAGGCCTCGGGGTTGATGGGTTCACCAACGGTTCCGAGGATACGCAGAGTGGAGATGTCCGCCTTTTTGACCCACTCGTCGCCTTCCTTGGCGATAGCTCGGATGGCCGTGGGCGCGGTGTAGAAAATGGTGACCTTGTACTTCTCGACGATCTTCCAGAACCGGCTTATGTCGGGGTAGTTGGGGACACCCTCGAACATCACCGAAGTGGCGCCGTTGCAGAGGGGGCCGTAGACGATGTAGCTGTGGCCCGTGACCCAGCCGATATCCGCCGTGCACCAGTAGATGTCTTCTTCATGGTAATCGAAGATGATCTTGTGGGTGTAAGCGACAAAAACGAGGTAACCGCCCGTGGTGTGCAGAACGCCCTTGGGTTTACCCGTAGAGCCTGATGTGTAAAGGATGAA
The DNA here is from genome assembly GCA_964597995.1 of uncultured Syntrophaceae bacterium. Classification (GTDB taxonomy): domain Bacteria; phylum Desulfobacterota; class Syntrophia; order Syntrophales; family UBA4778; genus UBA2207. The sequence continues at coordinate 8,105 of CAZRAC010000040.1, forward strand.
GAGCGGGTCTTCGGCGTCCATCCACTCGGGGGGGCAATCGGCGTTTACCTTCGCCATTTCCTCGTGCCACCAGAGGTCTTTCTTGGGATCCCATTTACATTTGATCTTGTCGCCCACTCGCCGGACGACGATCATCTTTTCCACGAAGTCGAAACCCTCGATAGCCTTGTCGGCGTTGTCTTTCTGGGGAACGGCCTTGGCGCCGCGGAAGGTCCCGTCACAGGTGACCAGGAGTTTGGACCTGCAGTCCTCGATGCGGTCGCGCAGGGACTCGGCGCTGAACCCCCCGAACACGATGCTGTGTACCGCGCCGATGCGCGTACAGGCGAGCATCGCGATGGCCAGTTCAGGGATCATGGGAAGATAGATCTGGACACGGTCACCCTTCTTGATGCCGTGGGCCTTCAGGACGTTGGCGAATTTGCATACTTCCTCGTGGAGCTGCCTGTAGGTGAGCGCCCGCTCTTCGCCCGGTTCGTTGCCCTCCCACTGGATGGCGACCTTGTCGGGCCTCGTCTTCAGGTGTCTGTCTACACAGTTGTAAGAGACGTTCAGCTTGCCGCCCTCGAAATACTTCAGGTAGATGGGACCCTTGCGGATGTCGAAGTTGTACTCTTCGGCCTTGTCCCACTTCTTGAACCATTCTACGTACTCTCCCGCGATTTCGGACCAAAAATTCTGGGGGTCTTCGATCGACCTCTTGTAGATCTTGTTGTACATCTCCATGCTGTTGATGTAAGCCGTCTTCGCGACCCTCTCCGGTACCGGATATACCTTCTTTTCTTCTGCCATACTTCTTGACCTCCTCCATAGTACTTTTGATATTTTAGGGGAGGGCATTCCCGTCTCAACCTGACGAAAGCCAAGAATACCTTTAACCCGTAATAATCCCCTTCCAAATCCCGCGAAATATAATTTAGCGTTCCCTTCCCTGTCAAGGAAAATTTAGATGAAAAATTACTTGACACCTTTTTTCCTTGGTGTTAGGTTTTGCCGAACCCGAATGGACATTCGGGGTATTATCCCTATGTAACGGGGGTCGAGGGAGGAGGTGGTGCCGGACAGAGCGATCATTCGGTTGAGATGTATGGAGGCGTTTTAGGAAAGTAGAGATGGTCAGAGACCTCCGAAACGTGCAAGGGAGGCGGACCAAAACCACAACTAAAACAGGAGGAAGACATGAAGAGAATATCGATTATCTTGCTCGCCGTCGGCCTTGTGGCTGCTCTCAGCGTGCCTGTTTTCGCCCTGGACGTGAAAGTCACGGGTCGGGCGGAAATGACGGGATACTGGGAGAGCAACAGAGCGATGGTCGACAACAATGAGGCGTCCCAGAGGTACTTCACCACCTTCATCCGGATCGAGCCTATATTCAAGGTTGCCGAAGGTCTCCAGCTGGTGACCCGGTTCGAGGGCTTGGAGAGGGTCGCCGGTCTGGATAGGATTGGCTATGAGCAATGGCATA
>CAZRAC010000040.1:9669-20537 GCA_964597995.1 uncultured Syntrophaceae bacterium
ACTCCGAGAACGAGCAGAACTTTGCCATGAAGCGTGCCTACATCGACGCCAACATCCTCGGCGGCCGGTGGTGGGTCGGTTACCAGCAAGGTGGTAACTTCGGGACGGACTTCATGGATTACTATGAAGACGTCCTCCGAGTGAAGGCACACTACTTTGTCGGGCCCTTCACCTTCATCGCCCTCTGGGAGAAGGCAGGTGAGAACAGCTTGGGCAATCCGGGGTACAACGACTCGGAATACGACAAGTACGCCCTCGCGTTCATCTACAAGTTCTCCGGCAAGTTGAGCGGTCAGTTCGGTTACCTCCAGTACTACCTGCCCAACTACACTAATGAGCAGACTGCTGCGGATTACAAGAGGACCTCCTGGCTGGGCGTCCCCTACTTCATGGTCAGCTACGGCCCCTTCTACCTGGAAGGTGAAATCGACTACACCTGGGGAAAGTTTGCTGATTACGGCGATAATAGAACGCGCGCCGTCCCGGGGCTCCAGGACATCGACCATGACAGCTTCAGCTGGTACCTGAAGGGCAAGTACACCTTCGGCCCGGCCCACGTCGGAGTTCAGCTCGCCACCGTGGCTGGCGACGACCCCACCACGGCGGACAAGAACGAGGCGGCCCTCCAGAGTACGGCCGCTACCGGCTACAGCCCCTGGCAGCCGGTCCTGATCCTGTGGAACGACTGGACAAGCCGTTACACCGGCCAGGGCTGGGGCGGCCTTGCCTACACGGGCGCCCGTGATATCTTCAGCGGAAACGGCTCCATCGGAAACGGCGGCATCCCCCAGAACGTGTTCCTGTATCAGTTCTTTGGCGGTTACAAGCCGATCGAGAAACTCGAACTCCAGGCCGCTATAACGGTCATGGAGGCCGATCAGGCTCCAACAGGCTATGTCGACAAGAGCTACGGAACCGAGCTCGACCTGTACGCGACGTACAAGTTCTATGACAACCTCTCCTACACGGTCGCCTTCGGCTATCTCTGGGCGGGCGATTACTGGAAGGGCACGAACGCGAACGCGCAGGTCGGGGATGACTGGCTGCTCATGCACAAGTTGACCCTGACCTTCTAAGGTCGATTTTCAACGTCTGATTTACCGCAACCCCGGGGGAACCAATCCCCGGGGTTGTTTTTTTATATCCGCCTAAAATGACCCAACGTGACGCATGAGTGCGCCGCGGACCCGATTCCCTATTGACCAGAATGGTCATGCATGGTAAAAAATTCACAAGTTAAAAGTATTCTTCACGGAGTATCATCCTATGCCGCTGTATGATTACGAATGCCGTAAGTGCTCCCATGTTTTTGAAGTCTTCCTCAAGACGAGCGATGAAGACGACACCCTCACCTGCCCAGAGTGCCAAGCGGACAAACCCAAAAGGTTGGTTTCGGGGTTCAAGACCGACGCATGGTCTCAGTTTCTGGACAAGATGGAGAAGAGGGTCAATCCCCAGAAGTTTAAGTAAGAAAGCCGAGGAGCCTCGTCCATCGAAAAGGCTTACGGAAACCTGACCGGCCTGAAACCGGCTCAGGTCAAGAGAATCGAACAGCTTTACCGCCGAAAGATACCGCCCGCCAGGGTCCTTACCCATGAAGTGGCAAGAAGCCTGACCGAGATCTCCCGGGAGGTCAATCGGCAGGTCGGCCTGCTGGTCAGCCGGAGGGGGGACGTCCTCTTCGTCATCGTCGGCGACCACAGGGGGATCGTCATTCCCGACCTGGCGCGGTACCGCTCCGCGTCTACGCGCCTCAAGGGACTCCGCCTCATCCACACCCACCTGAACAGTGAGCCCCTCAGCCGGGACGACCTGACGGACCTCGCCCTGCTCCGCCTCGATTTCGTGTGCGCGGTGGAAACCGACGCGAAGGGACTGCCGGGAAAGGTCCACGCGGCACACCTGATCCCGGAAAACCCAGAGGGTCGGTACTGGCAGCTCCTTGAACCGCGGTCCACAGCGGAAATGGACCTCAATTTTCTCGATTTCATCCAGGCCCTCGAGGAGGAGCTTGCGGGAAAACAGAAGACGAGGAAAGTAGATGCGACGGAACGGGCGATCCTCGTCAGAGTGGAGACGAGCCCGGTTCACGACAGCCGGGCATCCCTGGACGAGCTGGAGGAACTGGCCGCATCGGCCGGTGTCCAGGTCTTCGACAGGGTCATTCAGCGCAGGGATAGGGAAGACCCGAGATTCCTCATGGGTCGCGGAAGGCTCTCCGACCTCGTCATCAAGGCATTACAGATGGGAGCGAACCTCCTCGTATTCGACCACGAGCTCTCCGCCGCCCAGGTCAGGTCCATCACCGATTTCACGGAAATGAGGGTCATCGACCGGACCCAGCTCATCCTGGACATCTTCGCCCAGAGGGCTCACAGCCGGGAGGGAAAGATCCAGGTGGAGCTTGCCCAGTTGAAATACCTGCTGCCACGGCTCACGACGAAGAACACCGCCATGTCGAGACTGACAGGGGGGATAGGGGGGCGTGGCCCTGGCGAGACCAAGTTGGAGATAAACCGACGGCGGGTGAGGGACCGCATCCTGCACCTGGAAAGGCAGTCGGAGGGTATCCAGAAAGGCAGGAATCAGCGCCGCGTCGGCAGGGAAAGGACGGGCCTCCCCGTCATATCCATCGTGGGTTACACCAACGCCGGCAAGTCCACGCTCCTGAACGCCCTCACGAAAAGCAACGTCTTCACGGAGGACAGGCTTTTCGCCACGCTCGACCCCAAGAGCTCCCGGCTGAGGTTTCCCAGGGACAGGGAGGCCGTCATCACCGACACCGTCGGGTTCATCCGCGACCTCCCCCGCGACCTCTTCGCCGCCTTCCGCGCGACCCTCGAGGAGCTCCACGAGGCCGACATGCTCCTCCACGTCATCGACGTCGGCAACCCGGACTTCGAGAATCACATCGCCGCCGTCGAAAAGATACTCGCGGAACTGCAGATCCACGATAAACCCACACTGCGCGTCTTCAACAAGGAGGACCTCTTCGCCGACAAGGATTTGCTCGCGAGGCTCTGCGCCCGGTTCCAGGCGGTCGCCCTTTCCGCCTTGCGGCCCGAAACACTGTTTCCGCTGCTGGAGAAGATGGAGGCCCTCATCTCCGAGAGGCGGCAGTGGGACCGGCGCTCAGGGCCGCAGCCCTTCCACGCCGATCCCCGCGTTTCTTCCTGATGCGCCCCGCCGAAAATCTACGGACCTTACCCTTTTTTGATTCCTTGACTCACCCCAGTTCTTTGGATAAGGTGGGCGACGTTCCCGGCCTCTAACGGGGACGAGATAACTTACAGCGGGGAAGAAACTCATCCCAGGTACAGACGACTGATGTACAAGAACAAGAAGGTTGTCGTAGTCATGCCTGCTTATAACGCGGCGAGGACACTGCAGAGGACCTACGACGAGGTGATGGAGCAGGAGGTCGTCGATTCCGTCATCGTCGTGGACGACGCGAGCCGCGACGAAACGACGGCTATCGCGCGGACGTTGCCTAATACGAGGGTCTATGTCCACCCGCGCAACCGGGGCTACGGGGCCAATCAAAAGACCTGTTACCGGTTGGCGCTCGAAGAAGGCGGCAACATCGTCATCATGGTCCACCCCGACTACCAGTACACACCGAAACTGATCCCGGCAATGGCCTCCCTGATCGGCAACGAACTCTACCACTGCGTCCTGGGCTCGCGGATACTGGGCGGATACGCCCTGAAGGGCGGGATGCCCCTGTGGAAATACGCCGCCAATCGATTCCTCACGTTCGCGGAAAACTTACTCATGGGGGCCAAGCTGTCCGAGTACCACACGGGTTACAGGGCCTTCTCCCGGCAGCTCCTGGAACGACTGCCCCTGGAGAATAACTCCGACGACTTCGTCTTCGACAACCAGATGCTGGCCCAGATCCTCTGGTACGGGTACACGATCGCGGAGGTCAGTTGCCCCACGGCCTACACCGCGCAGTCTTCATCGATCGATTTCGCCCGGAGCGTCAGATACGGCTTCGGGTGCCTTTCGACGGCGCTTACCTTCCGCCTGGCGAAAGCGAAGGTTGTTAAGTCGCGGTTATTCCCGACGGCACTATGAAAGGACCCCCTTTGTCATCGCCACCTTCTATTCCGGCGTTTTCATCTAACGACAGGAGGTTAAGCGCCTTTCACGTCAAGCTGATCGTCTGCCTCTTTTTGATCGTCTCGACGGCAGCGGTCTACTGGCAGGTCCAGGGACACGATTTCATCATCTTCGACGACCCCTCCTACATAACAGAGAATCCCCACGTGAACACCGGGCTTACGCTCGAGAACCTGCGCTGGGCCTTCACGTCCTTTCATGCCCACAACTGGCATCCCCTGACCTGGGTTTCCCACATGCTGGACTGCCAGCTCTTTGGCCTGAACGCCGGCGCTCATCACCTGATGAACGTCTTCATCCACATCCTGAACTCCGTCCTGCTCTTCCTGATTCTCAACCGGATGACGAAGGCCCTCTGGCGGAGCGCCTTCGTGGCCGCCCTCTTCGCCCTCCATCCCCTCCACGTGGAATCCGTGGCCTGGGCGTCGGAGCGCAAGGACGTCCTGAGCACCCTTTTCTGGCTGCTCACCATGGGGGCCTACGCCTCTTACGTGGAAAGGCCGGAGACGAAAAGATACCTCCTCACCCTGGGTTTGTACGCCCTGGGACTCATGGCCAAACCGATGCTGGTCACCCTGCCCTTCGTGTTGCTGCTCCTGGACTACTGGCCGCTCAAAAGGTTCACGCTCCCGACCGAAACAGGGAAAAAACCGGCCGCCCCGAGCATGGGGGTTTCTAAGAAGCAAAAAGGCAAGTCCCGGAAGGTCCGCCACGACCAGGCGCCGCAGACGGAAAAGCCGGCGGGCGAACACCCTTTCCTGCCGACGCTCCGTAAGTTGTTATGGGAAAAGGCCCCTTTCTTCCTCTTGTCCGCCATTTCATGCATCATAACGGTGCAGGCACAACAGCAGATAGTGAAGACTCTGGAGTACTATCCCTTCCCAACCCGCGTGGCAAACGCCCTCGTGTCCTATGCCGGCTATCTCCTGAAGGCCTTCTACCCGGCCGGGCTTGCCGTCTTTTACCCTTACACCGGCTACAAACTCGCCTTCTGGCAGGTAGGTGGGGCGGCCTTACTCCTCGTCCTGGTCACAGTTTTCGTGATCTGGGTATGGCGGCGGCCCTATTTAATCATGGGATGGCTCTGGTACCTGGGTACGCTCGTCCCGGTCATCGGACTCGTCCAGGTCGGACTACAGGCGATGGCCGACCGCTACACGTACGTCCCCTTGACCGGAATATTCGTGATGGTTGCCTGGGGGATACCGGAGTTGCTGCAAAGAGTGGCTCACCGGGAGAAGGTCATGGCGGCTGCGGGGGTGGCGGTTGTTGCGGTGCTTAGTACCCTGACCTACATCCAGACGGCGCATTGGAAAGACGACACGACCCTCTTCCGACATGCCGTGGAGGTCACGACAGACAACTACTGGGCGCACTACAACCTGGGTCTGACCCTCGCCAAACGGGGGGAACTCGACCGCGCCTTAGACCACTTCAAGGAAACCGTTCGGGTAAAGCCGGACGAACCCGACGCCTACAACAACATCGGGATCATCCTCGCGAAAAAGGGACAACTGAAAGAAGCCGTCGATAATTTCTCCGAGGCCTTGAGGAAGGACCCTGCCAATGAAGTCGCCCGGAAGAACCTCGCCGTCGCCCTTTCCCAAATGGCAAAGAAAGGCGAGAAACTCCCCGCCTTCGAACACCCCCCGTCCGGTCCCGGAGATGCTGAATCCTACTACCGGTTGGCGGTCGAGAATGCGCAGAAAGGTAATCTCAAAGAGGCCCTTTCCTGTTTTTCCGAGGTCCTGAGAATCAGGCCCGACCACTTTCGGGCCCATAACGACATGGGCGTCATCCTGGCGCGAACGGGGAGACTGGACGAGGCCATCACCCACTTCAGGGAAGCCCTCCGGGCCAAACCCGATTTCGAAGAAGCCAGGTATAACTTGAAGGTCGCCACGGCCCAAAAGGCCTCATCACGCTCATCATACTGAGATGAGGCGAGATTCCCGTATTCCTGATGCCCGGCGCCTAATCTTTACATAACCCCCTTATACCATCCGCCGTCGATCTGGATGGCGGCCCCTGTTATGTAGCCCGCTCCCTCCGAGGCCAGGTAGGCAACGAGGGTGGCGAATTCCTCCGCCCTCCCCAGGCGGCCCATGGGGATTTCCGACTCCCACTTCTTGATCACCGCCTCGGGCGTCGTCTTCTGTTTTTCCGCCAGCACCTTCGAGAGGTTCCGGACGCGGTCCGTGAGGGTATACCCGGGACAGACACTGTTGACGGTGATGTTGAAGGGCGCCAGTTCGTTGGACAGGGACTTGGCGAAACCGATCACCCCCGAACGAACCGTATTGGAAAGGATCAGGCCGTCGATCGGCTGCTTCACGGCGATAGAGGTCATATTGATTATGCGCCCCCAGCGCTTCGCCTTCATGGTGGGGACGGCCTCCCGGGTCATAACGATCGTGCTCATCAGGTTGAGGCGGAAACCCAGGTGCCACAGGTCGTCGTCGATCTCTTCGAAGCTGACCGACGGGGGCCCACCGGCGTTGTTGACCAGGATATCGACCGTCCCGTAATGCTCGACTGATTTCCTGACGAAGCCCCTCGCCTGGGCGGCGTCCGTCAGGTCGGCCGGGACAGCGAATACCTCCTGCCCTGTCTCTTTCTTGATGAGCTCCGCGGCCTCGGACAGGTTCGGACCGCCACGGGAGCAGATGGCTATCTTCGCACCCTCTTTCGCCAGTTGCAGCGCCGCCGCCCTACCGAGCCCCTGACTTCCGCCGGCTACGAGCGCCACTCGGTCCTTCAATTTCAGGTCCATGGTCCCCTCCTCGACTCTTTTCGTTCTCCATACCAGATCGAGGCCGCCACCGTCAACGGCCCTGCCCCTCCGCCTTACTTACTCCTTGACGGCCATCTTAAACCTCTGATGGACCCACCACCAGAGGGTCGGGTACCTCCTTATGTAATCCTCCGTGACCTTGCTCAAGGCCTCGAGGTTCTCTCTCATATGGTGGTTACCGTTGCCCTCAAGCCGCAAGGCGACGGGCTCCTCTACGATTACCCGGTGATGGTTGTTTTTATCCCGCACGATGAAAACGGGGACGATCTTTGCGGCCGTCCTCATCGCCAGGCTGACAGGCCCACGGGATGTCGGCACCTTGAACCCGAAAAAGTCGACCGGGACGCCCGCCTCTACCAGGGGGTTTTGGTCGACCTGGATGAACAACATCCCCTTGTTCCTCAACCAGGATATGGATTTGCCGACACAGGCGTGACGTGGCCTGTCGAAGATCGGCTCGATGCCCGTGCTTCTCATCATGTGGGGGAGAACGGGATTGAAGAACCGATTGTGCATTTCGCCGTAGACGACCGCTATCGGGTACCCCTCCATGCCCAGCTTCATGCAAAGGAGCGGAAAATTCCCGAGATGGGCGCTGAGAACGACGATCCCCGTGTCTTGGGCCAGGAGGGCGTCGAGACGTTCCCTGCCGACAAGGGTGACCCGCTTACCTTTGACCGCCGCCGGGTAGGCGTAATACCTGATTGCCTCCAGCATGTCCTTGCAGAAGTTCCGCCAGAACGTCTTCAATATCTCGACCCTCTCCCTCTCGGGCATGTCCGGGAATGCCCGCGACAGGTTGGCGAGGCCGATGGCGCTTCTCTTCTTCAAGAGGCGATAAAGGAGAAGGCCGACCCCGTCCCCAACCCGCCAAATCACGGGAAAGGGTATCAGCCTAAAAAACGACCTGACGGCCCTGAAAACGATTTGACCCTTCATGACCTCCCTGCCCGGCGCAAGGCACTACGGGATATCTTACCTGACGACGTCATCGGCAGTTCCTCCCTTAATTCGATTATCCGGGGGCACTTGAATCCCGGCAGGTTGGCCCGACAATGTTTCAGAATTTCTTCTTTCGTGGTTTCGGAAGAAGGGACGACGAAGGCCTTTACGATCGCCCCACGCCTGGGGTCGGGTATCCCGACCACGGCCACGTCCTTCACCTTCGGATGCCTCCGGATCACGTCCTCCACTTCGCCGGGAAAGACATTCAGTCCGCCCGTGATGATCATATCGTCCGTCCGCCCCAGCAGGTAGAGATAACCTTCTTCGTCGAGGTAACCGAGGTCTCCCGTGTAGAGCCAACCGTCTCTTATCCGTTCCCTTGTGGCCGCCTCGTCTCGGTAGTAACCCTTCATGACGGCTGGCCCCCTCATGACGATCTCTCCGTACTGCTTCGGCGGGAGAGGCCTCCCCTCCGGGTCTACGACCCGGACCTCCATGAAGCTCGCGGGGCGGCCGATACTCTCCATCTTCCGGCGAAACTCCGCAGGAGGCGTCCCTATCACTGCCCCGGTGGTTTCCGTCAACCCATAACCCTGGACGACGGCCGTGTGGGGAAAGACCTTTGATAGCTCGCGTAAAAAGCTCACCGGGGTCTCCATCCCCATGACGGCGAGGAGTCTCAAGCCGCGGGTGTCGAACTCCCTTAGCTTTGCCTCATGGATGAGAAGCTGGTAGATGGGCATCACCCCCCAGACGAGGGAGACCTTGTTTTCCTGTAAGGACCGCAGGATGCCCCTCCTCTCCGTCATCAGGTCGAAGATGACTAGTGTCGTCCCGTTCTCAACCAATTCTTGGATGGCGATCGGCCCCGACACATGGGACATCGGCAGCAGCATCCCGCACACCTCCCCCGGGGGGGTCGCGTAGATGTCACGCAACACCCGCGGGAAGCAACTCAGATTCTCAAAGGTAAGGACGGCGAGCTTCGGCTGACCGGTACTCCCCGAAGTGTAGAGACAGGCCGCTTCATCCTCGGGGGAGCGTTCCAACCCCAGGTCGGAGTCCGGTGGGTCGAGAATCTCCCCCTTAAACCGAACCTGCTCCTTTTCCACTGTGACGACCGGTCGCCTTACGGATGCAGACACCTCTGCCGACGGAGAGGTGATAAGAAGGGGTGAGTCAGCGAAATCGAGCATCTCATCGCAATCCCGTTGCAAGAACTTCATGTCGAGAGGCATGGCCACCCCTCCCACTCTTTGAACGGCAAGGTAGGCGACCACAAATTCAGGGGCGTTGGGAAGAAGGATTCCCACTTTGTCGTTGCGCTTTATCCCGGCCTCGCAGAGGACATGGGCCAGGCGGTTTACCCTACGGCTAAGGGTCAGGAAGTCCACCCTTTCATTCTTGGCGACCAAGGCGACCTTATGTGGATGTTCTTCCACCCGTTCATTCAATAATCGTCCAGGGTCCAAGGTCAAACACCTCTCTTTCCATTCTTTCGCTTAACAAAAGCGCCCTCTTTTAACAAAAATGTGCTGGGCTTTTCAAGTCGTTTGGAGAAAAAATCTTGTTGACAAATACCGGAACATCGCCTATAAAGACAAAATCTTGTATTCAAGAAGACCGAAAATGACGGACCCGAGAAGAACCTCACAGAACTTGCACCTCCTCCTCTTGTGCCTTTTGAGCCTGGCTCTTCTCCTGGGCGTGTGCCCGCCGCCCGTCGTTTTTGGGAAATAGCGCTTTAAGAACAAATTTCCTGAAGGCCATGGGTGAGAATCCATGGCCTTTTTGTTATTCGGGCGCCTAAGCGAAAAGCACGGCGCTGGACAAGAAAATAAACAGCTCTTATTTTCGGGGGGTTGCAAATGAAGGAGATCTTATGGCACGGAAGGGGCGGCCAGGGAGTCGTGGTGGCAGCGCAGATACTGGCGGAAGCCGCCTATCTTGCAGGGTTCAGAGGCGTCACGTCCGCTCCCGCCTTCGGACCGGAGAGGCGTGGGTCGCCCGTGACGGCGTCATCCCGGATTGCCGGTGAACCTATCCGAACCTTCTCCCAGATAGAACAGGCCGATGTCGCCATCGTCCTCGACGACTCTCTGTTCAAGGTCGTGGATATTTTGAACAGGCTCAAAAGAGAAGGGCTCATCATCATCAACACTGCCGCTAAGCCGGATCAGGTCGGCATCGAAGGATGTTTCGAAGTCGCCACTGTCGACGCCGTCGGGATCGCCCTAAAACACCACCTCGTAAGAGAAGGGGCGCCCGTTTTCAACACGACGATTCTCGGGGCTTTCGCCCGGGCGACAGGCTTGGTTTCGCTCGAGCACATCGAACGGGCGCTCCAGGGCAAGATCTCCCGGGACGCGGTGGCGAGGAATTTTTTGACCGTCAAGGATGCATACGAGCAAACGGCTATAAGGCAGAAGGCGCAAAGCTGAAAGCAAAAGGCATCGGACATCGATACTGGGCATAAGAAAACGCGAGGAATTCGAGATGAGTAAAAGAGACGACAGCATATCCGCCATGTGCACCCCGGCGATAGGCGAGGCCGGGAAGACGGGGGACTGGCGGAGTTCAAGACCGGTCATCGACCACAGCAAGTGTATCCCGTCTTTGAAGAAAAAGGCGGCCTGTTTTCTCTGCTGGCTCTACTGCCCGGAAGGGGTGGTGAAGGCGAATATACCCGTGGAGATCGACCTCGAATATTGCAAGGGATGCGGGGTCTGCGCGGAGGAATGTCCGCCCAAGGCGATCACGATGGTAAGGGAGGGAACGGCCGATGAGTAAGGTCCAGATCATGACGGGCAATCAGGCGGCGGCCGTCGGGGCGACGCTCAGCGGCGTCCAGGTCGTCGCCGCCTATCCGATAACCCCTCAGTCGCAGCTTGCAGAGATCATGTCCCAGCAGATAGAAGGAGGGAAGCTGAGGGCGGAATACGTCCGCGTGGAAAGCGAGCACTCGGCGATGACAGTCTGCATATCGGCTTCCACCGTCGGCGCC
>CAZRAC010000041.1:0-19397 GCA_964597995.1 uncultured Syntrophaceae bacterium
CCCATCTGCCCTGCACACAACCTCCTCAACCCTCGTCTACCAACCCTGAACCGTACTCCATACAAAGCCCCCTCACCACTTTGACGAGTCCCTGAGGTCTCATCAATTCTTTCTTGTGAACTCTGTAACTAGTGTGATATGTGTTAAAAAAAGTGTTTTGGAAGTTGCTTCCTGTTCAGGAATTTATAGGATTTTCCCCTCAAGGAAAAGGCCTTTCCCGGATGTCTCGTACAGAAGCTCTTGCTTTAACTATGTTAAAGCTTCAAAAACGGTCGCATATGAATTTTATAAGTATTCGTAAAGAGGTTCGACGGGGAGTCTGCGGGACGTCCTCTCAAAGAGAGACTTCGCGCTAAGGTCTCATCAGTCCGCTTTGAAAAATAGGATACTTTAAAAAAGTTTTAGGTCGCAGCGTTCTTTGAAAACTGAAGATAGATGTGGATAAGGATCGGTATCGTGGGTTGCTTTCCCCTATGCATATTGTGTTATTTGCCTCAAGGTTTATTTTTCTTCCTTCAGGCCTATGGAACTGAAGGATCTTTTTCATGTTCCAGGCCAAAGTGGATCATACAACACAACATTGATCGTGTCATTTATGGTGCCCTTGTATCGGCATCGATTCATCCGATAATCGCTCACCGATGTGGCTGATTGCAGGCTTGATCTTGGCCTATTGTCTTAGGCCTTTCGGAACCAGGACTCATAGCTCTCGGGATGAAGTTCCTGCCCTTTTTGAAATCGGGATGACTCTTGCCAAAAATAGAACCACTTCCGGGATGATTGCCCGCAGAGGATCTGTTTCATCTGACTGATCAGCGATTCTCTCGCCGAAAAAAACCAACTGATTGAGCCCGCACACCGCTTCTATCTGCTTTTTGTTTCACGCCCTTTGCACCGATCCGCCTTTATAACCTCGATAGAGATGTCACTTCCGTAATTTGACCTTCCTGAAAGGTGTTGGATTCGCAGAAACACCGCCAGACAACTTCATCATTGGAGTACCTCGTCACCTCGTCCACCTGAACAATCCAACGGTGCTTCAGAATACGGAATTACAACGCCTCTCCGGGCAAAGACAACTACAACTCCACAAATCTATTCAGCTTTCAAAAAACCGTAGTAATATTTGTCTCAGGCTTACAAACGGTATTTTCCAGGATGAACTGATTACGTGACCTCTCCTAAAAACATGAACGGTCGATCCATCTCTCCCGCTGAGCGTGGAAAGGTGCGGTACGGGGATATACCACTTGCCGGAAAGCCCGGTTCCTCGAGCGTCGTCACGCTTTTTGCCCTCTTTGCGATCATTTCATTTTTTCTTTTCACTTCTTGCGGAACAAAAACCGCAACGGACACGGCTGAGATGTCGTTGGGAAAGTCCGTCTGGTCTTTTGCGCACGGGGGAATTAAGATTCAATATACCGCCGACAGTATGTTGAATGTCTTTGAAAACGAACCCCACACACTCATTCTATCGGTTTACCAGACGAGTAATATCAATACCTTCAATAATCTGACTCAAGATGTCGATGGGCTGAAGAAGCTTCTCCAGGGTCAGAGTTTCGATCCCAGCGTGGTCGGCGTGAAGAACTTCATCGTCCAGCCAGCCGAAGAAAAGATTATAGTTCTGAATCGCGCCGAAGGCGCCAGATGGGTCGGGATTGTCGCCGGGTACTATGCCCTCGATCCCGGCAAGGTGAGCCGGTCATTCAACATACCGCTGATTACAGAAAAGAAAGGCATCTATGGGTTCCGAAAGACGGAATCCCGTGCCGGACAAATGACCATTAAGTTGTTTTTGGGACCGAGCGCCCTGCATGAACGAGAGGTGGTAGTGAAATAATGGAACAGAGACAACCGATTTTCTGGTATCAAGGGCTTTTTTTACAACCCCAGCATTTTCAGCAGAACGATCTCTATTTTCAATCCCTTCTCCATAATCTTCAAGCACACCGACAGCCGTATTTCTGGGGCGTCTGCAAGATGGACATCTTTGAGCCCGCCCTGAATAACAGGATGTTTGAAATATCCGCCGGCGAATTCATTTTTCAGGACGGGACACTGGTGTCGTTTCCCGATAACGCAGTGGTTCAACCCCGCTCGTTCAAAGGTCTGTGGGCCGAGGAAAAGCCGTTCAATATCTACTTGGGATTACGCAAGTGGAACGCCAGAGGGGAAAATGTCAGTGTCTTGAACACACCGGATGCCGTTTCTGCCGCCGCCACCCGCTTCATCTCCGACGTCAATCCACGGGAACTCAAGGATATCCATCACGGAGGGCCACCTGCACATATTAAATTTCTTAATTATCTTTTGAAAGTATTCTGGGAAAACGAAATCGAAGGCGCCGGTGATTATGAACTGATCCCGATTGCCTGCTTGGAGCGGGAGATGGATGACATCAAGCTTTCCCGGAGGTTTGTTCCTCCGTCAGTATCGGTTTCCTCTTCCGGCATCCTCGCTCAGACCATGAAAAACATCCGCGAAAAGGTCACGGCACGCTGCCGTATGCTCGAGGAGTATAAAGTTCCACGGGAGGCCCAATCATCGGATATGGGATTCAGCTTCACGATATATCTTCTGGCCCTCCGTTCTTTGAACCGGTATGTCCCGCTGCTCCACCACGTCACGGAGGCGCCCGCCGTCCATCCCTGGTACGCTTATGGATTACTCAGGCAACTCGTGGGCGAACTCAGCACATTTACCGACAGGGTCGACGCCCTCGGCAGATTACGGGACGGATCGCCCCTGATGCCAGATTACAATCATTTCGATATCGGCGGCTGTTTTGATGAGGCGCAGATACTTATCGGGGAGTTGCTCAACGAGATTACCTTAGGTGCGGAAAACGTTATTCGTCTCGTTCGCGAAGACGGAAATTTCAAGGCATCGATACCTCTGGACACTTTCGATAGTCGCAACGTGTTCTACCTTGTGGTCGGAACTTCCCAGGATAGGGAAGAAGTGCTCCCTATGTTGCAGAACGTAGCGAAAGTCAGCAGCGAGGAATACATGCCGACGCTGATCAAGAGAGCCCTTCCCGGGATTCCGCTGGAACACAGCGTAACGCCGATGCCGGGATTGCCACAACGTTCAGGTTCTTTGTTTTTCAGAATCGACCGTTCCAGTGACCACTGGTTGGAGATTCAGAAGCGCCAGAATATCTGCATGAATTGGAATGAAGCACCGGAAGACGCCACGGTTGAATTGATAATCGTAAGAAAGTGATAAACCCTGTCTCATTAATATACGGGAATATACGGAGAAATGAATACGCGGCTTGTCGATTGTTTCATGGAACTCATCACGTATACGAACTATTTTCTTACGATGCCGAAGGCGAACCAGCCTTCTTACGATGACACCCTGAACCACTATCAGCAGTTGTTTTCCCGGGCCGAGGAGTACGCGAGAAAAGGCGGTTTTTCTGCCGGGGAAGGAGAGTCCGCCCTTTTTGCGGTTTGCGCATGGATCGACGAAAGCATTCTCTGCTCGGACTGGTCCGAAAGGGGAAAATGGGCGCTCTCACCCCTTCAGCTTCTCCGTTATAACACGACTAACGCAGGCGAGGAGTTCTTTCGACGGCTTGGAAGCCTGGGACAAGACGAGAGAAATGTCAGAGAGGTCTTTGAGTATTGCATCGTTCTGGGGTTCAGGGGACGTTATTTCCTAACGGCAGACGAACATTACCTGAAAGAAATCAGTAGTGGCAACCTAAGCCTTCTTACGGGATCGGCGGACCCTGAAGTCCCGGAAAAACTGTTTCCGGGGGCCTATGGCGCTCCGATCAAAACCGGGAGAGGCAAGAAATGGCTTCGTCTCATCTCACCTTCGAAAATCGCCCTCATAGTCATATCGGTTATAGCTTTTATAGCGCTTTTTTTGTTCTACAGATACATGCTCGACCGAATGGTATCCGGTTTTTTCAGCACCGGTTCCTGAAACCGCCCGTGCATAATAGGGAATTGTTGCATGTGGAAAAAAGTTATTAAAATCTTATTCATCGCTCTCCTCCTCGGGATTCTCGCCGGCCTCACAACCTGGCTTGTCTTCTCGAAAAGATGGCCGTGGTGGGTGGGCGTCGCTCTTATGGTCGGCCTCATCGGCGTTTGTGTGGGTGTGCTCTTTCTAAGGAAGTACCTTCAGCGGAGGCGGGAAATGGTATTCGTCTCCCGGGTGATCGCTCAGGACGAGGCGGCCATCAAAACAGCACCGATTCATGAGAGACAGAGGTTACAGGAGCTGCAGGACCGTTGGAAGGAGTCAGTAGAACGCTTGCGAAGCTCATATCTCCGCAAGAGAGGAAACCCCCTTTATGTGTTGCCATGGTATCTTGTCATCGGCGAATCCGGGTCGGGAAAAACCTCGGCTATCAGGAACGCCGGCCTAAGTTCACCCATCACGGAAATCGGCCCAACGACGGGCATCTCAGCGACCCGTAACTGCGACTGGTGGTTCTTTGACGAGGCGGTTATCCTCGACACGGCGGGCCGGTACACCATCCCCATCGACGAAGGACCTGACAAAGAGGAATGGAAGAACTTTTTAGCTCTCCTGGCGAGGTACCGGCGCAAAGAACCATTGAACGGCGTCATTGTTACCATTCCCGCCGACAAGCTGCTCAGCCCGGATGAAAGTGAACTGAGGGAGGACGGCCAAAACGTCCGTCAGCGAATCGACCAGCTCATGCGCACGACGGGGGCGAAGTTCCCCGTATATCTCCTCGTAACGAAGATGGATCTGATTCACGGCTTCGTCGGCTTCTGCAATCACCTTTCGGGGAAAGATGTTTCCCAGGCCATGGGTTCTCTTAATGAAAACCTAAACCCCTACTGGAATGAGTTCCTGGAACACTCCCTTGATGTGATTTCGAACCGGCTCGGAGAATTGCGTCTCATCATGGTTCACAGGAAAAAGCCAGCTGACCCCGGATCTCTGTTTTTCCCGAATGAGTTTGAATGCTTGAAGCCTGGAATACAGGTATTTGTGAAGGCGGTATTCGAAGAAAATCCCTATCAGGAAACTCCACTGTTCCGGGGGCTCTATTTCTCCAGCGCCCGTCAGGAGGGTCGGCCTCAGTCGGAATTTCTCAGTCTTACAGGAATTGTTCCTTCTGCCAATTCAGGAAGCACCGGGGAAAACGGACTCTTTCTGAGAGATATATTCAAAAGAATCCTGCCCAATGACCGGTATCTCTACCGTCCCCTGCAGGAGTTTCTCCGCTGGCGTACCCTGACAAGCAATCAGGGATTGCTGGCCTGGATTATGGTATGGTTCTCTCTATGCTGTTTTTTGACTTATTCTTTTTTCAAGAATTCTGTGACCATCGGGGAATTCACAAAAAGCTTCTACACATCCCCTGTCCTGACAGGCGATATGAGTTCGGATCTGTTGATGTTGGATAAACTCCGGATGGAACTAATGGGAATGGAACTGAAAAACAGGAACTGGTGGGTCCCTCGTTTTGGCCTTGATGAAAGTTTGAAAATCGAACAGATTCTAAAGAGGAATTTTATCAGTATATTCGATGACGGCTTCCTGAGACCCTTCGATACTCGGTTCGATAAACACATCGAAAATGTCTCACGGCATACCCCTGACGACGAAGTGGCATTGTATGTGAGCTATATAGTAAACCGGATTAATATGTACCATGAGGTCTTAAGAGGAGAGAAACCCTCTTTTATCGCACGGTTCGACAATGATTGCATTGCCCTGATTACAGGAGAATATCCTCAAATCGTTCCGGAGATTGCGTCAAAATTTGATGATATCTACTATGAGTACCTGACCTGGAATGAACACAAAGGAGAATTCCAGGGAAAAATAAAGGAACTCAGGGTGACCTTGAAAAGGCTTCTAGAGAAAAGGGGCGGAAACTTGGAGTGGCTCGTAAAAATATACATTCCAAACGTTCCGGATGTGCGTTTGCGTGATTTCTGGGGCGCAACCGAGGAAGGAAGGTACAATGAACAAATTCTCGTATCGAGGGCTTATACCGGAAAAGGGAGAAAAGACATTCAGGATTTTATAGTTTTCATGGATGAGGCCCTTACGGATGAAAAAGTAAGCGAGGAGAGCAAAAATAAATTCTGGAACTGGTATTGGCAGCACTTCTACGAGTCATGGGCCGGATTTACGGGTCAGTTCAGTGAAGGGATGGACGGTCTGGTTACCGTTTCCGCATGGAAATATATGGTCGCGTTGATGACAACGGACCAGAATCCGTATTTCCTCCTCCTCGACAGAATGGCCGACGAATTCGCCCAGGGAGAAAAGGGCCAACTGATGCCGAAGTGGGCGTCATTGGTGTTGTATCTAAACGATATCAGACAGATGTCGAAGGCAAAGACGGAAAAGACCAAAGGGACTCTGACGGGCAGAATTGAGAGCCTCAAGGAGAGACTGGTCGAGAGGACGAAGGACATCGCCGATAAGAATGAGGCAAAGAAGCACGAAGAGAAACTCAAGATTGCCAAAGTATGGGAAGAGTATAGAAAGACGATCGAGCAACTTTCTCCGGTAGCCACATCTCTCGATACCTGTTTCGGTATGGTTTCGGATTACTTTAATCCTGGTAAGGGTGAAAAACAGCCCCTGTTTCTCTCCGCCGGCAATGAGGGATTTAAGTTTAAAAGCATGGTGCGGGATGAGGCCGACGCCTCTTTCGTATGGGATGTTGTGTTCGGTCCTTACAACTTCCTCGTCGATTTCAGCATCATGGAAGCCGGCTGCGCTTTGCAGGGTATGTGGGAAGAGCAGATTTTGGGGACCCTGGAGGGAGTCGGACGAGATAAGGCGTCACAGATTCTCTTCAATAAATCCGACGGGGTGGTGTGGAAATTCCTTGCCGGTCCCGCCCAGCCTTTTGTTGTGAAAAGTAAAAACGGCTACAGTGCCAGAAAAAAGTCCGGCAGATCGATTCCTTTCAACCCGGAGTTCTTTGATTTCCTCAATGCCGGTGCGGAAAATATTACCGTTTCCCGTACCGATTACGAGGTTTCGATGAAAACGCTACCTCTACAGGTGAACAAGGGCGCGCGTTCCGAACCGTACGGGAGCATCATCTCCGTCGATTGCCAAGACGGCAAGGCTTCCTTGGAAAACTATAACTATCCCCAGAGCAAAACATTCCACTGGAGTCCCGATAAATGCGGGGACGTGACGTTGAAGATTTTGCTGCCCGACATAGCACTTACGAAAACGTATGAAGGGCAGATGGGATTTGCCAAGTGCCTATCGGACTTCAGGTACGGAACCAGGACATTCAAAGCCGAGGAATTCCCGGACGAACAGAAACGTTTGACCGATATGGGAATTTCTTGGATACGCCTGTCTTACTGGATTTCCGGTAAAAAGGCAGTCGTCCAGTTGCTGGAAAAATCATCGTTGCAGACCCCCGGGGAGATCGTACCCTGCTGGTCAAGATAGATGGAGAAAATTTGAAAAAAGGAGACTGAGCGGGATTCCGCCAGAAGAAGAGTATGTCACTTTTGGGACTCGGCAACACTCCGATTTCGGAACGCAATCCTTCCGGCGAAGACATTCGTCTCGACCCGGATTTCGAAGTGCTGTCGGGAGAGATGGAAAAGATGTCATCCCCTTCCGTGATAGGGGATCTGGACTGGAAAAAAGTCGTTGCTCTCTCGTCCGATATTTTGGCCTACAAGTCCAAAGATATCCTCGTCGCATGTTATTTGTCCGTCGGATTGTTCCGCACGGAAGGTCTGAATGGTCTCGCAAGCGGAGTACGCATACTTCGCGACCTCCTGGAAACATTCTGGGAAAGTTTTTTCCCACCGCTGAAAAGAATGAAGGCTCGGAGGAACGCAGTTGAATGGTGGCTGGAAAAGGTGAGGTCCGGCATAGCCGGTGTGAAGACGGAAATCTGGCCCGCAGAAAAAAAGGCCGCGTTCATCGATGACTTGAAAGCCATTGATTCCTTCGTTGGGAAAAACATGGACGATGCCCCAATGATGATCCCCCTGATAACAAATATTTCGGCGGTGATCGCCATAGAAGCAAGTGCGGAGGAGAAACCGCAAGATCAGGAGCCGCCCCCTGTAGAGGAGCCGCCTAGCCCATCCGAGAAGGCGAGTGATCGACACACGCCGTTGTCCGATGCAGAAACGGAAAAACCACGGGAGGTTTTTCCGGAAACGGATGCGGAAAAACTCATCAAGCAGGGCTTGGATACGCTGGGCAGGGCGGCGGCGATGTATGCGCGGCGGGACCCCCTTAATCCGCTGTATTTCAGACTCAATCGGGTCGTTGCCTGGATTCCCGTGACATCGCTTCCACCCAACTCGGAAGGTAAGACGTTTATCCCCCCACCGGATGGCGAGGTTGTTGTCGCATTGCGTAACCTACACCGATCGGGAAGCTGGAAAGAGCTTCTCCAGTCCGCGGAATCGAGGGTTCCGGAATTTCTCTTCTGGATCGACCTGAGCCGTTACTCGGCGGAAGCTCTCGAAAAGATCGGCCGTAAAGACCTTTCCGAAGCGGTTTCGATGGAAACATCATCATATGTGGGGAGGCTTCCGGGAGTTGAGAGACTTGCATTTTCGGACGGCACTCCTTTTGCGGACGAAAACACGCGGGAATGGCTGAAAGACATAGGCGGTCAGGCACAGGTGCGACAGGACATACCGGTCGGTTACGACACGGATGAACTGAATGAAGAAATAGCGAAAGACGCCGCCTTAGCCCTGGAGTTGCTGAACGCAAATAAATTACCCGAGGCCCTGAACACTCTCAGGGAAAAGTTGAATCGGGCGTCATCGGCCCGGGAGCGTTTTATCCGGGAGGTCGGTTTCTGCCGCCTGCTCGCTCAAACAAAGCAGGCGGGCATTTCCGATCCTTACCTGCAGGAACTGCTCGAACATATCGACGTCTACAAACTGGAACAATGGGAACCCTCTTTGGCCGTCGAAGCCCTTGCAACTGTGCTGTCCAGTTTCCACCTCCGGAAGGGCGAAAAGGCCGAGGGGTCGGCAAAAAGCATATTTGACCGAATTGCTGCCATCGATCCGGCAAGAGCACTCAATCTGCTCTGACGGGGAAAGAGTGAGAGCAAGGATTTATCGAAGGGGACCACAGATTTTTAAGTTTTTTTATAAGAAAAAGCATTCTCTTGTGATAACATCCGTTCTCGATTGGTGAAAATGGCATGAAACAGGGGAATAACCACAAAATATGCGTGAAAAGTGCGGATTTGTTTTTGAAACTGACGTTTATGCAATACAAAAAGGAGGTGGAAAATGGCAAAGGAAGCTTCGGTTGCCCCGAAGGAACGGGTGAATATCGTATATCGACCGGCAACGGGCGATGCCAAGGAAGAGGTAGAGCTGCCTTTGAAGATCCTCGTCATGGGGGATTTTACGATGAGCAACGACGGCAGGCCGGTTGAAGACCGCGCCCCCGTCAATATCGACAAGGACAACTTCGATGAAGTGCTGGCCGCTTCCAATGCAAAACTTCAGGCCGTGGTTCCGAACAAGCTCTCGGATGATCCCGATGCACAGCTCAGTGTCAATCTGGATTTCAAGCGGATGAAGGACTTTGATCCCGATGCCATTGTAGAAAAGGTACCTGAGCTGAAAAAACTTATGGAACTACGGGAGGCCCTGAAGGCACTTAAGGGACCCTTAAAGAATGTTCCTGAATTTCGCAAGAAGGTTCAGGAACTTGTCAAGGATGAGGGGACGAGAGCCCGATTATTGAGAGAACTCGGCATTGAATCGTAAGGGGGGGAAGATGGCAGAAGAAGAAAAAAAGGTTCAAGAAACCAAGGCAGCGGAAACTGCCGCCGAAGGCGTATCCCTCCTGGATGAGATTGTCCAGGCTACCAGGATGAAACCCACCGACGAGGGATATGCAATAACCAGGCAGGGAGTTCAGGCCTTTATTGATGAGATACTCAAGCCCGGAAAGGAAGTCCGAGTAACCCAGGACGTCGTTGATGAGATGATCGCCGGCATTGATCAGAAATTGAGCGAACAGATGGATATGATCCTTCACAACGAGACTTTTCAGAAAATAGAATCGGCCTGGCGGTCCATGAAATATCTCGTCGACAAGACGGACTTCAGGGAAAACATCAGGATAGAGTTCATGAATGTGAGCAAGGAAGACCTACTGGACGATTTCTCGGATGCGCCGGAAGTTACCAAATCAGGACTCTATAAAATCGCGTACACGAGCGAGTACGGGCAGTTCGGAGGAAAACCATATGGTTTAATGGTCGGCAATTATGAGTTCGGCCCGGGAGCCCAGGATATCCGGCTCCTGAAGTACGTTGCAAGCGTGGCGAATATGTCCCATGCACCCTTTGTAGCCGCCGCCGGTTCATCCTTCTTCGGGTTGGAAGACTTTTCGGGACTTCCCAACCTGAAAGACCTGAAGGCTATTTTTGAGATGCCTCAGTATACCAAGTGGCAGTCTTTCCGGGAATCGGAGGATGCCCGGAATATCGGTTTGGTCCTCCCCCATTTTCTGCTGCGCCTGCCTTACGGGCCCGATTCCCAGCCGGTGAAGAGTTTTGTCTACAAGGAAAAATTGTCGGAAGGGAATAAGAATTTTCTTTGGGGGAACGCCGCGTTCGCCTTTGCTTCCCGGGTCAGCGACAGCTTTGCCAAGTACCGCTGGTGCGCCAATATCATAGGACCCCAGGGAGGCGGCGCCGTGGAAGGTATGCCGGTGTACCAGTACGAAGCTATGGGTGATCTCCAGACCAAGATTCCGACGGAAATCCTCATTTCCGAACGTCGGGAGTTTGAGCTGGCGGAAGAAGGCTTTATCGCCCTGACAATGAGGAAAGGGAGTGACAACGCAGCTTTCTTTTCAGCGAACTCCGTACAGAAGCCGAAGGTGTTCGCCAACACACCGGAGGGTAAACAGGCGGAAACGAACTACAAACTCGGCACTCAGCTTCCGTACAATTTCATCATCAGCCGTCTTGCCCATTACATCAAGGTGATCCAGCGGGAAAATATCGGGACGTGGAAAGAGCGGGGAGACCTGGAAACGGAACTCAACAACTGGATACGCCAGTATATCGCGGACATGGATAACCCATCACCTGCAGTAAGGAGCCGTCGTCCATTGAGAAAGGCGGAAATAGAGGTTTCAGACGTAGAAGGCGACCCGGGCTGGTACCGTGTTTCATTGAAAGTGCAACCCCATTTCAAGTACATGGGTGCATCTTTTACTCTGTCGCTCACGGGTAAACTGGATAAGCAGTAACAGGCAGAGAGGGTTATTAATCGGATGACAGCCCCATATTCCATTCTTTGCAACAACGAGGACCGGTTATGAGGGTGTTGCGCTAAATCAAAATCATCTTTGTGAGAGGAGGAGTTGAGCCATGGCAATGACGATTTACATGAAGATCAAAGCGAAGAAACAGGGGGATATAGATGGCGATTGCACCCAGCAGGGACGTGAAAAGATGATTTTGTGTTACAGCATGGACCATTATGTGGAGATTCCCAGGGACACGCACACGGGACTGCCGACTGGGCAGCGGATACACAAGCCGCTTACCGTAAGCACCCATATGGGCAAACACACGCCCAAGCTCTTCCAGGCATGCACAACGGGCGAACGAATGGATGTGGAAATCGACATGTTCTGGATCAATGAGAAAGGGCAGGAAGAGAAGTATTTCACGATAAAACTGCAGGAAGCAATCGTTGTGGATGCAAGGGAATGGTTTCCTCCCACGTTCCTGGAGGAGAACAAACCTTACAAGCACATGAACGATTTTTCATTCACCTATGAGACCATCATCTGGACCTATGTGCCCGACGGAGTTGAGGCTCAGGATTCCTGGAAAAAACCGGCCATCTGATTTCCGGTAAAATCGGGGACAGGAACCGGGTTACGATGAAGAAAAGGGATGCCCGTACCGGCTGCTGTCCCCTTTGAGTTTCATCATGCATGAAGAGAGCTTGCTGGAGAGGATCAGGCGCCTGGAGAAGGAGACCGAAACGGGAAGCCCGAGGGATGTCTCTCGGGGGATCCGTTCAGTTATAGACCACCTGCAGCGCATGTTAAATACGCGACAAGGCAGCGTGCTCATCGCCGACGATTACGGTATGCCGGATTTCACGAATTTCCCCGAGGATGACCTAAAGGCTACGGCCGGGGATGTGGAGCGGGTCATCGGTCAAATGATTGAAAAGTACGAGCCCCGTCTTCAAAAAGTTCGCGTGCATTTCGAATCGAAGTCGGGCGATATGTTCGACCTGCGTTTCAAGCTCGAAGCGGATATGATCAGTCCTTCGGAGCAAGGCAAATCAATTCCCGTTGTGTTCGAGACGATTGTGACGTCCGAAGGCAAGGTTCACGTTGAAAGTTGATTGGAGATTGCTCCCATGTTCAACAAATACTATCAACAGGAACTACAGAATCTCCGGGAACTGGCCGTTGAATTTTCCAAAGTTCACCCGTCTATCGCACCGCTGCTCAGCGGTCCCACTTCCGACCCCGACGTGGAGAGGCTGCTGGAGGGCGTAGCATTTCTCACAGGCCTCCTGCGCCGCAAGCTGCATGATGATTTTCCAGAAATTATCCACGGCTTAATGAATATCATCTTCCCACATTACATCAGGCCGATCCCATCCTGTTCCATCGTCGTTTTTTCACCGAAACCCGGTATGATGGAAACGATCAACGTTCAAAAGGGCGTGTCCCTCGGTGCTGTTCCAATAGAAGGTACATCGTGCACCTTCAGGACGTGTTTCGACCTCGATGTCCATCCGCTGCGACTGATTTCTGCCGACATAGCACGGCAAACCGGCAAGCCCGACGTGATCCGCATCGTCCTGGAGACAACCGGTCCCGACCTTTCCCAGTGGCAGCCGAAAAAGCTCTCTTTTTTCCTTGGTGGCAGCTATAGTGAATCCACCGATCTTTTTATGATTCTCACGCGGTACGTTCGACAGATCGTCGTCAGGCCGTCGGAAAAAGGGAGTCCCTGTGTTTTCCCGAAAGATGCATTAAAACCGGTCGGATTCGATACGGAAAACTGCATGCTGCCTTTTCCCTCTTTGTCTTTTTCCGGCTACCGCCTCCTCCAGGAGTATTTCCTCCTTCCCCGCAAATTCCTCTTTTTCGAGTTGCATGGATGGGAAACTTGGCAGGAAAGGGGAAAGGGAAAGAGGTTTGAAATCCTTTTCGAGCTGATGCCGTCGCCGATCGCGCCGCCGAAGGTCAAATCGGATAATTTTATCCTCTTCGGTACGCCCGTTGTTAACCTGTTTCCTCACGAGGCCGACCCTTTTCTGTTCGACCACCGCCTGGAAAAAATTCGCATCCGCCCTGCCGGCTTGGATAAACGACATTACCGCGTATACAGTATCGACAGTGTGATCGGCCATACCCAGGGGAGCCTGGCAAGAAAAGAGTACGTACCACTGGAACGTTTTCAGCATGGTGGAGACGATCATCCGATCTACCAGGCCAATTACACACGATCGCCCATCGACAACAGCCCGGAAGTGTATCTTTCTTTGACGTATCCGCCTACAGGTGGCGAGCCGGAAAGGGAAACCATATCCGTATCCATGACCTGTACCAACGGCGAGCTTGCCGAGCGGCTGAGACTCGGTGATATCTGCATGCCCACCTCCGACTCACCGGAACTTTTATCGTTCCGGAATGTAATTCCCCCAACTTCGACGGTCGATCCCCCTCTGGGCAGCAACGCATCGTGGAGATTTCTTTCCCATCTGTCACTGAACTATTTCAGCCTGGCCGATGCGGAGAATATAAAGGAACTGTTAAAATTATACGCATATCCTGAAGGAAGGGACAGGGCGGCCGTGACCGCCAATCTCAAGAGGATCGACGGCATCGCTAATTTTCAGGTATCGCCTACGGATCGCTTGCTGCGGGGAATGATGATGAGGGGGCAAAATCTGGAAATGACCTCGCGGCATGATCATTTTGCCGGGTTGGGAGACCTCTTTCTTTTCGGGGCGGTGATGGATTTGTTTTTCGGGGTTTACAGCAGCATGAACACCTTCACGCAGTTCCATCTGAAAGACAGTCTGACGGGAGAAAGGTTTGTATGGCCAGTGAGGATGGGGGACAGGCCTCTGATCTGAAAAGCAGCCTGCTAAAAGAGGGACGGCGTTATTCCTTCACCCAGGCACTCAGGCTTCTCCATTATGTGCTCCACAAAAAGGCGGGGCCGGGTGTGCATGAACAAGGCGTGGAGAAACGTATCAGGGTGCGGCCCGAGCTTTCTTTAGCCTTTCCTGAAACCGATGTCGCCTCCATCGAAGAATTCCCGGATCGTCCGGGCCGTTTTTTAGTCACTGCGACATTTTTAGGACTATACGGAACGTCTTCGCCCCTTCCTACGTTTTATACCGAGGACTTGCTGCTGGAACGGGCAAGGGACCAGTCCGTCAGCAGGGATTTCATCGACATCTTCAACGCCCGCCTCTACTCCCTCTACTTCAGATGCTGGAGCAAGTATCGGTTATTTTTCAATCTGGTTGAAGAAATCGATCAGGAGGTTCTTGAGAGGCTGTACTGTCTCATCGGCCTCGGCGGGAAAAAACTGCGGGAGAGCGTTGAGAATCCGCATGAAAAGATTCGGTATGCGGGCCTGATGACACAGTTGCCCCGATGTGCCGAGGGATTGAAGTCGCTTTTGGCCGACGTCCTTCATGACCCGGCTATCCAAATCATCCAGTGCGTGGAAAGAACCGTTGAAATTCCCGAGGAGCAGCGATTCATCCTGGGAGTGTCGGGGAATCTTCTGGGAGAAGATGCCTACGTGGGGAGTGACACCTATGAACGTCTGGGGAAATTCAGGGTTTGCATCGGCCCCTTGACCGGAGAAGATTTCAACCGGTATCTCCCCGATAAACCCATATTTCATAGATTGAAGTCTTTCATCGGATTTTATCTGGACCAGCCTCTGGCCTGGGATGTGGAAGCGGTTTTAATCCCGGGTGAAGCAGCGACAACGAAGTTTGGAGATGAAAAACGGTGTCGGCTCGGCTGGAATACGTGGCTTTTCTCAGATGGTTTTCAGCCCGCAGACACCGCCGTACGCTTCACGGATCAGGGGCTGCATTGAAAAATACGAAAAGCTGAATCCTGATTTACGAACAGCATCCGAATCGAGAATTGCCGAAACGCTTAAGATTTCGAGATTTGAACTTATTTAGAATTTGAACAAGGGGGTACGTATGGTTACCGTCGACATAAAGTCCCTGCTTTTACATCTGAACAGCTTTTGCACCAACGCCCTGCAGAACGCCGCAGGCCTGTGCGTATCTCGGACCCATTACGAGATAACGGTGGAGCACCTGTTCACCAAACTCCTCGAAGACCCCGATTCGGACCTGCCGCTTATCTTCCGTCAGTTCGACCTCGACCCGGGAAGGGTGCAGAAGGCGCTGGATGAAACATTGGAAGAATTCAAGACGGGCAATGCGGCCAGGCCGGTATTTTCCCCTCTTCTCATGGAACTTCTCCAGGACGCGTGGCTTATTGCCTCCATCGACCTGGGGGAAAAGAATATCCGTTCAGGGGCCATTCTCCTGTCATTCTTGGGGAAGCCTGCGTTTTTCGCCATGGGGCGCTATGTGGATCTGATCAAAAAGATCGGTCGGGAGACCCTGGTGAACGAGTTCTGGGCCATGACGAAATCGTCCGTGGAAAAAACCGCTGCCGTCCGGGAGCCGGGGGCGGCAGAACCGGTTCCGGGAAAGGCAGATGGGGGTTTTCTCGCCCGCTTTTGCACGGATTTCACAGAAAGGGCGCGGGCCGGTGGGATCGACCCTGTCTTCGGCAGAGACAATGAGATACGCCAGATGATCGACATTCTTGCGAGGCGAAGGAAGAACAACCCCATTTGCGTCGGCGAACCCGGCGTGGGAAAGACCGCCGTGGTGGAGGGTATGGCCCTGCGCATCGTGGAGGGTGATGTGCCGGACTTGCTCAGGGACGTGACGCTCCTAGGACTCGATATGGGTCTTCTGGAAGCGGGCGCCGGCGTAAAGGGAGAGTTCGAGACACGCCTGAAGGGGGTCATCAATGAAATAAAGGCGTCGGAAAAACCGATCATTCTTTTTATTGACGAAGCGCACACGCTGATCGGCGCCGGCGGGACCGCAGGGGGAAGCGACGCTGCAAACCTCCTGAAGCCGGCCCTGGCGCGGGGTGAGCTGCGGACGGTGGCGGCGACCACCTGGACGGAATACAAAAAGTACTTCGAGAAAGACCCCGCTATGGCCCGGCGTTTCCAGCTGGTCAAGCTCGACGAGCCGAGTGTCGACACGACGAAGGTCATGCTCCGCGGATTGAAGGCGAGTTACGAAGGGGCGCACAAGGTCATCGTCCGGGACGATGCCGTGGAGTCTGCAGTAAACCTCTCCGATCGGTACATTACCGGCCGGTTTCTCCCCGACAAGGCCATTGACCTACTGGATACGAGCTGCGCCCGCGTCAAGATCAATCTTACCGCAAAGCCGACGGCGCTTGAGGACAAGGAAAGGACCTTTCAGGCTCTTGAACGGGAAATCAAGGCGCTCGACCGGGACCGCGTCGGCGGCGTGAGGATCGACAAGGAGAAATACCTGTCGGTCGTGGAGAAGAAGGAGAAAACGTCGGCGGAAGCAGATGAGATAAGGGAACGCTGGCTGAAGGAGAAGGAGGCGGCACAGAAAGTTATCGAGATACGGGAAGAGCGATACCGAGTCACGGAGAGTGCCTCGGACGATAGGGAAGGACTGGAAGCGCGGTTGGCGGAGGCGGAGCGAACGCTGGCGGACATCCAGGGAACCTCTCCCCTGATCCAGACAGAGGTCAATCCTGATGTGGTTGCCCAAGTCGTTTCCGACTGGACAGGCATACCGCTGGGAAAGGTCCTCAAGGACGAGGCGCAGACGATCATCAACCTGGACGAGCGCATGAAGGAACGGATCAAAGGACAGGATCACGCTCTTTCGAGCATGGCGGAAGTAATCAGGGCGGCAAAATCGGGGATCAAAAATCCCAACCAGCCAATCGGCGTATTTCTCCTCGTCGGCCCGAGCGGCACGGGCAAGACCGAATCGGGCCTGGTGCTGGCCGATTTGCTTTTCGGCAGCGAACGTCACGTGGTCACAATCAACATGAGTGAATTTCAAGAAGCCCACACGCTGAGCCGTCTCATCGGCTCCCCTCCCGGATATGTAGGCTACGGCGAGGGCGGCATGCTCACGGAGGCGGTGCGCCAGAAACCTTATTCGGTGGTTCTCCTGGATGAAGTGGAGAAGGCCAATATCGACGTCATGAACCTCTTCTACCAGGTCTTTGACAAGGGCATGCTCACGGACGGGGAAGGAAAGGAAATCAATTTCAAGAACACGATCCTGATTTTGACGAGCAACCTCGCCTCCGACATCATCCAGGAGATGACGGCCATGGGGGAAGCGCCTCCGTTGGAAGCCGTTCTCGGGGCCGTGCGGCCCATTTTGTCGAAACATTTCAAACCTGCCCTCTTGGCTCGCATGACCGTCATCCCGTTTTACAGTCTCAATACCGAAGCCATGAGACTTATCGTCGAACTCAAGCTAAAAAAAATCCAGAAAATGCTCATGGAAAACAACCGCATGGCCATGACCTACGCACCGGCGGTGGTGGATCGGATCAACGAAAGATGCACGGAAGTGGAAACGGGCGCCCGAAACATCGAGTACATACTGAACGGGAATGTCCTTCCCCGGTTGTCCCGGACGATACTTTCGCACATCACCGAAGGAGGCCTGCCGATGAGTGTGCATCTCGATGTGGATGAAACGGGGGCGTTTACATTCGCATTTTCATAATTGGAAGGGAGTATCTCAGGGCGTATCATGAAAATACTGAAAGTTTCTTTTACCATCTTAGCCCGGGCACCTTTCCGCCCGACACCGGACACCTCCTCTCCTGAAATGATCTCCGTGGCGATGGAAACGCTTTATGACGCCGTAGCAGCTTGCCGCCCGCAATTATGTATACCGCAGCCCGCGGATATCTGCCCCGCCGGCGGCGTCACCGTGTGTCCCACCCGGATGAAGAACATGACCCCTGACGGCTTGATCCGGATAACGCCGTATTTGAAAGACCTCCATGATGCGGATGAGTTCATCGAACAGTCGACTGCAAGCGGGAAGACCCCGGAAGAAGCTGCGAGATACCTGAAGACGGCATGGCCCGTGCCGCCACTTGACCTGTCCCTGCCGGCACGGGAAACCCGGGCACGCCCGCGGAACGCCGTGGACAACATTCTCTCCATGATGGCCGTACAAGGGCAGCCGGCGGCCGAGCCGGCCGGCCCGAAGACGTGGAAAAAGCAAATCAACGATATGCTTGCCCGCCTCCTGAAAAACATATTCGACAGTGACGTTTTCCGTGGCTTCGAGGCCGCGTGGCGGGGCGTGGAGGGCATCCTTATGTACGGGAGGCCTCATCCGCTTTCTGATTACCCCTCTCACGGAGGCTGGAATTTACTTTTTTATGGTAGCAACGTTGCAGCTAAAAGTCCCTTTTGCACATTAAACGTGGATTGACCATGGAATACTTGACTTCAAAGAAATTTTCTTTCGTATCCGTCGCGTTCTCGGCCGATACATTCGGGGTGATTAGTTTCAAGGGGAGCGAGGCGATATCGCAGCCCTATGGATTTGAGATTTTGCTGGTCTCCGTCGAGCTGACGATCGACCATGAGACCGTCATTCAGAATCCCGCCCGACTGATCATCCACCGCGATGATGGGGATGATGTCCTCTATCAGGGGATACTCCTGAGCTTCGAGCAGCTCCACAATTTCGGTGGCGTGGTCTTTTACCGGGCGCACCTCGTTCCTATGCTTTATTGGCTGTCGCTCACACATCACAATCAGGTCATCCTGGACAAGTCTCTCCCGAACTTTTTAATGGATGTTCTCAAGGACGGCGGTTTGACTTCCCTCGACTTTGAATTCCGTCTCCAGGAAACATATCTGCCCGTCGATTTTGTCTGCCAGTACGGTGAGAGTCACCTCAACTTCGTTTCCCGATGGCTGGAGCGGGAAGGGATCTATTACTTTTTCGAGCAGACCCAAAGCGGCGAAAAGGTCATCTTTACAGATAGCCGGATGACGCACACGTCCATGCCCCAGGGGAAGTCTGTGCGTTATTCACCGCCTTCAGGCCTGGAGGCCCTGCACCTGCAGGAAATCATAAGCCGTTTTACGTGCCGATACAGCCTGACACCTTCCACCGTCATCGTCAGTGATTACAACGATATAAAGCCGTCTCTCGATGTAACCGGGAAGGCCGAGATCGATGCTGATGGCCGTGGCCGGTTTTATTCCTACGGGGACCATTTTTTGACGCCGGAGGAGGGGCAGCGCATGGCGCGGATACGGG
>CAZRAC010000042.1:0-18802 GCA_964597995.1 uncultured Syntrophaceae bacterium
TTGGACAAAATATGTTAGGGTAGTCGGCAGGAACCAAATCCTGTAATGGGAGAAATGCATCAAAAATATCGGCGGAGAATGTCATGAAACATAAAAAAACGAAGAGAAGTAAGAAGGTTTTTGTCCAAGAAACACCGCAACCTAAAATCTCGGTCTGCCTGATCACCAAAGATGAAGAAGAAAATATCGAACGGTGCTTGAGAAGCGTCAAAGGGATTGCCGACGAGATCATCGTCGTCGACACCGGCTCGAAGGACCGGACGGTGGATATCGCCGGAAGGTACACGGATAAGATCTATTTCCACCCGTGGAACGACAGCTTCAGTGAGGCCCGAAACCATTATTTGAAATACGCAAAGGGGGACTGGATATTCCAGATCGACGCCGACGAGGAATTGGTGAAGGAGGATATTCCCCGCCTGCGTGAGGCACTTCAGGATAGGACCATCGACGCCGTCATGGTCGAGATCTTCAGCAGATTAAAGAGCGGAAAAAGCGAGAGCGTCCACTGCGTCGAGAGGATCTTCAGAAATAACGGTGCGATCCATTACGAAGGAAGAGTGCACGAAGGGCTCGTCGGAATCAAAAACGCAAAGGTATTCCCCATCAGGCTAATCCACCACGGCTACGACCTCGACGCTGAGTCTTCCCGGAAAAAATTCGAACGGACCGTGTCCCTCCTACAGAAAGACCTCGAAGACGACCCCGACAATCCGATTACTTACCATTACCTCGGCTGTTCGTACCTTATGCAGGGGATGTTCGAAGAGAGCCTCGCGACAAGCAAGAAGGCGATCGAGCTTGCCGATGCGCGAGGGGATTCCAACCCCATCTATCTCTGGAGTCGGTACAACGCGGCGGCGTCCTGTTACAAACTGAAGCGCCTCGAGGAGGCTGAGGAGATCTCTCTTTCCGCATTGAGTTGTTATCCGGAGCATGTGGATTCTCATTTTATCCTGAGCCTTGTCTACTTCGACCAAAAACAGTGGGGAAAGGTAATCTTTTACGGCCGCGAGTACTTGAGGCTTTCCGCACTCCAGCAGAAGTCGCCGGAAGAGTTCGGCAGTCTCGTGACGAGCACGTTGAAGGAGAGGTGGAACATCGGCGCCCTCGTCGGCATGGCTTACGCCGAGCTGGGCGACCAAAAGAAGGCGCAAGCAGCATTAAATGAGGCCATGGATTGGGCCCCGGAGCCCTTCCTCGTCGCCCGTGCGGCGGGGATATTCTACTACAACAAGGGACTTTTGCCCGAGGCGCAGCACTACCTGCTCAAGGCGGGTAAGTTGAATGGGTCGGACCCAACTGTTCACCAGATCCTCGATGAAATAGCCCAAAGGATCGAATATCGGGGTAAAGAGCCTACGATCAGCTGCTGCATGATCGTGAAAGACGAAGAGGCTTTCCTGGAGCAATGCCTCGAGAGCGTCAAGGACTATGTCGACGAGATCATCATCGTCGACACCGGCTCTACAGACCAAACGGTCGACATCGCGAGAAGATACACCGACAAGGTCTACTTCCACCCCTGGGAGGGGAGTTTCAGCAAGGCAAGGAACCAGGCGCTCACCTACGCAACCGGCGACTGGATATTCCAGATAGACGCCGACGAGGAGCTGCTTCAGGGTGGCGGAGAGAAATTGCGGCAGGCCGTCCGCGAGGCGGGCGATGCCGACGCGATCCACGTCAACATCATCAGCAGTTACAGCGGCGGTCGTAAGACGGCCAGGCACAACTTCGAGAGGCTCTTCAGGAATAACGGCGTCATCCACTACGAAGGGATCGTACACAACCGCGTCGTCGGTATGCGCTCTGTTAAGGCCTCGCACATTGAGTTGATGCACTACGGCTACAATGTCGACGAAAAAAAGGCGCATGAGAAATTCCTGCGGACGGCCGGCCTTCTCAAAAGGCAGATAGAGGAAGACCCGGGAAACCCGATGCCCCATCACTATCTGGGCACGTCGTACCTTTCACGGGGGATGATGAGGGAGGCCATAGAAGAGTCGGTGAAGGCGATCGACCTGGCAAACCGACAAAACGACGACGACCCCCTCTACCTCTGGTCGCGCCACAATGCGGCGATGGCCTTCTTCGGCCTGGGGAATCTGGATAAGGCCCGGGAGTATTCCCTCGACGCCCTCAAAATCTATCCCGACCACCTCGACTCGCACTATACGCTGGCGATGGTCGCCGCCGAAAGGTCCGAATGGAACGATGTCATCCATTACGGGAATCGCTTCCTCGAACTGCGCGAGATTTTCGAGAACAACCCGGAAAGGGCGGGGTTAGTGATCAACTCGACCACCAACGAAGCCCCGGCGGTCCACCTATTGGTCGGCCACGCATACCACGACCTCGGCGAGGCCGAAAAGATGGAGGAAGAATATCAGGCAGCCGCTTCCGTTGCTGAAAAACCATGGGAGGTATGGTGGAATGCCGGGTGTTTTCACCTCGACCGCTCGGGTGACCTGGGGCAGGCCGAAAGGTTCCTCGAGGCCGCGCGGCGCCAGGCGCCGGAGCAGCAGGAAGTCTGGTATATGCTCGCCAAGCTCAACAACAAAAGGGGGCGAGAAGACGATGAGAAAAGTTGCCTGGAAAGACTGTGGAACCTCGGCAGCGACGACGTCGTGGTCTTGAACCGCCTCGCCGCACTCTGCGTGAAAAAGGGTGAACACGACCGTGCCCTCGAGGCGCTGCAAAAAAGCCTCCAGCGGGAACCCTACAATTATGAGACCATCTGCACGTTGGGTGTCATCCACGAAAGGGCCGACCGGTTAGAACAGGCGGTCGAGCGCTTCAAGCAGGCGATAGAGCTTGACCCCGATAAACCCGACAGTTGGCTCCACCTGGGCAAAATAAGCCTCAAACTGGGGCGGCTCGAGGAAGCTTGGGTTTTTATGGAAAGAGTTCTTGAAATAAACCCCCACGATGTCACGGCACTCATGTATCTTACCGAGATCGAGCTAAGACAACAGCGCTTCGTCGAATTCGTCGAGAGTTGCGACGAGATACTCGCCGAGCTCAACCTGAACCGCCGGAGAATGATCGACAAGTTAGAAGATATGCTCGTCGTCCTGCAAGACATCGGGGCCGCCCTCGAGGACCAACCCTCTCTCCAACCCCAAGCAGACAACCTTGTTGCTCTCCTCGAATCCTACCTATCGGCACCTTTACACTGACGATGTGTACCGAAAAAACCGTCGCTCCCCGCTGGGGGAAAAAGAACCTAAAGTTTTCGTGCCGTCCTTCCGATACAAGTGTCAAAAAGAATCCGATGAAAAAAAAGGAAGGAGGTGAACACACAGGCCCGGTAGCCATCGCCCGGTCAGACGATGGTAGAGCAAAATAAAACTGTTCAAACCAAACCGGCAAGGACGCCGGCGAAGCAACGAGTCGAGAGGATTCGCGCTTCAACAATAAAAATCAAGGAGGATAAATACCATGGGACTAAGGATTCAGAACAACATCGCGGCGATGAACGCGCATAGGCAGTTGACTATCACCGACGCAGCACTCGCCAAGTCTCAGGAGAGGCTCTCTTCCGGCTACAGGATCAACAGGGCCGCCGACGACGCGGCAGGGCTTTCCATCTCTCAGTCCTTCAGGGCGGATATCGCAAGTTACAAGGTCGCGAGCAGAAACACGTCAGAGGCCAATTCGCTCCTGCAGGTCGCCGAAGGGGCGGTTGACCAGATCGGAAACATGCTCACCAGGCTCAAAGAGCTTGCGACCCAGGCGGCCTCTGCGAATGCAGGCTCGAACCTGGATAAGATCAACGCCGAAGGGAACAAACTCCTCGACGAAATCAACCGTATCGCCCAGTCGACCGAGTACGCCGGCACAAAACTGCTGAACGGGACGTTCGGTGTCACAGTCGACGGCGGTACTCTCACCGCTTCAAAAGGACTTGCCGGTGTTACGGGATTGCAGTCTGGGATTACTTATACTGTTGTATCGTCGACGGCTGGAACTGGCAGCATTACCATCAGCGCCACGCTGGCGAGCGGTCGGGTTTCAGAGACCGTCTATGGAGTAACCGCCCCCGGCACCGGGCAGACGGGCGAGGTAGCATTCAACGGCCTCGGGCTGACTTTGAAAATTAACGAACACTTTAATGGTAGCTCTGACGGAACGATAGTCGCAAGCACAGCGACCGCCTCCGTCTTCCAGGTGGGCGCCAAAAACACGGCAAACGATCAGATCGGCATTTTGCTCGGTTCGACGACAACAAGCGAGCTTGGTCTTTCCAAAGACAAGCTGGATACCGCAGCTGAGGCGCAGTCATTCCTTACGACGGTGGACACCGCAATCGGCAAACTCAACACAATGAGAGGTGAGATAGGCGCCGCACAGAACCGACTCAGTTATGCAGGGGCGAACCTTGCAACCATCATCGAAAACGTCCAGGCGGCCGAATCGGTGATCCGTGACGTGGACATGGCGGATGAAATGACGTCGTTCACGAAGAACCAGATTCTGCTGCAGGCGGGCACGGCGATGCTTGCCCAGGCGAACATGGCGCCGCAGCAGATACTTTCGTTATTCAAGTAAACACTCTTATAAACCCATTGCCCGGATGCCCCCGTCCATCGTCGGATGCCGGGGCATCCCGGCACTCTTTTGAGCTTATTAAGATTTCTTAGCCTCATTCGAAACGACAACGCGAGACCTCTGGAAAACGGTTCTTTAACGTCATTCCGATGTGTCACCCCGATTATAATCGGGGTGGGATCCAGTATATTCAATCAGTTCTGGATGCCGGATCGAGTCCGGCATGACATTTCTGGGGTCTTTTGCGAGTTCGTTAAGTGTCTTATGTCGCAGCGGAGGTATTTTCCATGGCCACGAGCACCAGTCTGATCACCGGGCTTACGAGCGGCCTCGATTGGAACAGCATTGTCACCCAGCTTATCGCCATCGACCATAAACGGGTCGACCTTGTATCCCAGAAAAAGACGGAGACCGAAAACAAGCTCAAAGAATGGCAGTCTTTCAACACCAAACTCCTCGCCTTGAAGACGGCGGCCAAGAACCTGGTCAGCGCTGAGGGTTTCAGCCTTTTCAAAGCGACGACGACAACGAACAGCGCCACGGTGAAGGCCTCGGACCTCCTTTCCGTGACGACCCCGCAGGACGCATCGCCCGGTTCCTATTCCGTCAAAATCAACAGCATCGCAACCGCCGAGAAGCTCTCTTCCGCCTCCTTTTCGAGCGCCACCACGGCCCTCGGCACGGCATACGCGGGTGACATCTTGATCAATCAAGTCCGCGTCAGCATCAACGACACGGACACGCTTACGACCGTGAGGGACAAGATCAATAACGCCAATTCCGGTGCCAATCCCAGCGGCGTCACCGCGAGCATCGTAAAATACGGTGAGGGCGATTACCGCCTGATCCTGACGGGCACTGCCACCGGTAAGGCCGGGTTCAGCATCCTAAACGGCGGGGCTGTCGACGTCTTGAACCGCCTCGGTTTTACGGATGCCAGTCGCAGCGCGAAAAATCACCTCGCCGGGGCGGACCTGTCCGACCGGTTTACTAGCATTAATGAGCCGATAATGACGCTCCTCGGCCTGACGACGGCACAGACTTCGGCCGACAACGAGATAGTGATCAACGGGAATGATGTCGCGGCCATCGACCTCAGCACAGATACGCTGAGCACCTTGCAGGGTAAATTGTCAGCCGCGGGGCTTTCCGCGTCGATCACGACCGAGACCGAGGGGGGTAAGACCTATTACCGGCTGATGATCGAAGGCTCCTCGAACACCTACACGGACAAGAACAACATCCTCGAGACGCTGGGCTTCCTTCAAGGAGGCGTTTCGGATGTCTACGGCGTGACGGGCGACGTGGCCAACACCTCAGGGGGCACCCCCATCACCGCCGGCACGTTGATTAAGGATA
Source organism: uncultured Syntrophaceae bacterium (assembly GCA_964597995.1). Classification (GTDB taxonomy): domain Bacteria; phylum Desulfobacterota; class Syntrophia; order Syntrophales; family UBA4778; genus UBA2207. The sequence goes on from CAZRAC010000042.1 coordinate 5,911, forward strand.
TCGACGGCTACACCGGATACACGAGTTCCGATTATATCTACCTCGAAGGAACCGACACGGATGGGCACCCCGTGCTTGGTACTATATTTGAGCTTTCCGATACGACGACCGTCGGGGACCTCCTCGCGAAGGTCGAGTCCGTCTTCGGCAACGTGACCGCAACCGTGACCGGGACGGGAAAACTGATGGTTGTGGATAACAATCCCGGAACGAGTCTGCTGAGCGTGAAGGTCTCCGTCAAAAACAGCGATAACACACCCGACTTGACGCTGCGCTTCGATACGGATGACGACCTGGGTAGCGCCGCGACGGTACGGCAACGTCAGGTCGCGGCCGGCGCCGACGCATCGCTCGACATAAACGGTGTGACAGTTACCAGTAGCTCCAACACGATAGACGACGTCTTGCCCGGTGTGACGCTCGACCTACTCAAAGCCGACCCGACGACCACTATCACGCTCAACGTCGCCCGCGACACGGACGCCGTCATCGAAAAGATAAAGGCCTTCGTGAACAGTTACAACAGCGTCGCCTCCTACATCCAGGCACAGAGTTCTTACGATACGGACAAGCAGCAGACCGGCGGGGTTCTCTTCGGTGACGGGACGCTTGCTTCCGTCAAATCGACCCTCTCCTCGATTCTTGTCGAGGGGATATGGGGTGTTTCTCCGCAATTCTCAATCTTGGGGCAGATAGGCGTAAACCTGGATAACGAGGGAAAGCTTTCCGTCGACGAGGGCACGCTCCGCGGATACCTGACGACGAACTTCGACGACGTGAAAAGGCTCTTCATCGCCGACGCCGAGACCAGTGTCGGAACGCTGTCGTACATCTCTCATACCAGTGCCACCAAACAGGGTGAATACACTGTACACATCACAACTGCGGCGACGAGGACCGCTACAGAGCCCTCCGACAGCACTAGTTTAACCGGAGACGAAGAGCTGACGATTACCGAAGGAGAAAAGACCGCCGTCGTGGCCCTTACCGCCGGCATGACGATGGCCCAGGTCGTCAACGCCATCAACAGCGAGCTCCAGAGCAGCGGGATATCGGTCACGGCAGCGACCGACTCCGGGGGACATCTTGTCCTGACCCACAATGCCTACGGCTCGGGCCACGACTTTCAGGTTACACAAAAAAACGACAAGCTCTGGACCGACGGGGTTGTGGCCGTCACAGCGGGCGTCGACGTGGCGGGGACGATAAACGGCGAAGAGGCGACCGGTGTCGGGCAGGTCTTGACGGGGAAATCCGGGCAGCCTAACGTAGATGGTTTGGTGATAAAGTACACGGGGACGGCGCAGGGCGTCGACATAGGAACAGTAAAACTGACCTTCGGCGTAGCCGAGCTCTACGATCGGGCGCTCTTCAACATGACCGATTCGATAGACGGCTACCTGACGTTCAAGCAAAAGTCCATGCAGGAGAGCATCAAAAACTACCAAACGCAGATCGACGAGATGGAGGCAAGGCTGGAGCTTAAGAGAGAGCAACTGCTCAACAATTACGCCCGGATGGAGGCGGCTTTGCTTAAGATCCAGAACCAGGGCAACTGGCTGTCCGGCCAGCTCACCGCAGCCTTGAGCGGTTGGTGGAGCGTATAATAAAAAAGAGGAGATGATTCTATGTATCGCAGTCCGAAGGAGACATACCAGGAGTCGAAATTTTTCACGGCAAACCCGGCCGAGCTAGTACTGATTTGCTACGACGGCGCAATCGGAAACCTCAGGGCGGCAAAGGCCTTCTACGCCGAGAAAGACTTCTATTCCAAGGCTAAGGCGCTCCAGAAGACCTTCGATATCATCCACGAACTGAATGCCTCTCTCGACATGCAAAGAGGCGGCATTATCGCCGCGAACCTCAGGGCCATCTACAGCTATCTTGTACGGTCGTTGATCGAGGCCGACCTGAAGGCGGACCTCGACGCCTTCGACCGGACTATCAAGATACTCGAAGAACTCGCCTCCTCCTGGAGGGAGATAGCGAAACCCAAAGAAGAAGTAAAACATGAGCCGTCGGGGATGAATCCCCAGATGAGGCAGATGCAGGTCGGAAAACCCGGCAGAAGTGCCGCTTCGGCAATAGCGTGAGGTTCGAGATGATAACCGCCCTAAGGAAAAAATTGAAGGCCAGCGAAGATTTTTTGGCGTGCACACTGAAGCTCAAGGATGCACTCGAGAAAGAAGACTCGAAGGCGACCGCCACTCTGCTCGAGGAGCGTGCGGAGTTGATCGCGGTAATCGATGCGACGGAAAGGCAAATAGCCCGTCTGGCGCCTTCTCCGGGAGAAAGGAACCCTGAAGACATGCGGGTACTGAAAAAAATTTCGGAAGATATAAGCGACAGATTGAGACGCGCCTCTGTCGTAAACGATGAATGCGATGCTCTCGCCGCCGGCAGAATCGAAAGATTGAAAAAAGAGCTCGCGGCTCTGAGTTCGGAAGAGAGAGGTTTGAAGGGTTATGTCCACCGCGGGGAACAAAACCCGAGGTTTCTGGACATCCAAACCTGAGGAGGACGAAGAAAAAGGGGGTGAAAGAATGAATGTCAACGCCGTCAATACGGGGGGGGCTGTTTCCCCCAATTATGCAGTGCCGGTGGAATCCGGCGGTGTCGATGATCCGGGTAGGAAGAACAACCCCGAGGCCAAGCAGGCTCAGACTCAACCAGGCAACGCAGACACCAAAAAAATGGTTGCCGAGATGCAGGCCCGGATCGACCAGATGAACATAAGCCTGACCTTTTCTACTTACGGGAAAAACAAGGACAGGATAGCGATCGTCCTCTCGAACAAGGAGACAGGCGAGGTAATCCGGGAAATCCCGCCCGAGGAGATCCAGAAGCTTTACGCAAAGTTATCCGAACTGGTCGGACTTATCTTCAACGACACGGCTTGAGGGATTTCGGCGGGCCTTTCCTTGATCGTCTTAATGACGTACCGAACAGGATAGGTCTCGTCCTCCAGGACCGCCTGCAACGCTGTCATGTTTCGTACGTTTATCACCAACGGCGCCCGCAGGTTGACTGAGACCTCCAAGGGTTCGGACCTGATCGTGACGATGGAGAGCAGCGCGACATCCTCCGCCCTCTCGATACCCAAGATTCCCTGCACCTCATCGCTCAGTACCGGCTCATAGTCTCCCTTCACGACGAATGGGTTTACCACTACGAAGGCAACGGCGGCCTCTTCTACGGACTGCAACCAGCCGAAGGGTGTCTTTTCCTCCCGAATCAGCAGGACATAACGCCTAAGACGTTCGAACCCAAGGATCGGCCGTCGCATCTCGATGACCCTTGCCGTGTCTACCTCTATCGGTCCGAATAACTTAGTCTGTAGTTCCATACAGTCCCTGACTATCCCTTCAATTTTTCCCAGACCTCCTGGAGGTCGGCTGCCGGTCCCGTCGGAGTCGCCGACTTTTGATTCTGCTCGCGGATCTGCCGGTAGATTTCTTCCCGATGAACGGTGATGCGTGGAGGTGCCTCCACGCCGATCCTGACCTGCTTACCCTTTATCTCCAGCAGGTGAACCTTGACATCGTCGCCGATAGCGATCGCTTCTCCCAACTTCCTTGTCAGGATGAGCATATCCCCTCCCGCAGGGCATCATTTGATGAAGTTAAGTATAGATATCTTTCCGATTTCCCCCGCCATGTAATAAGATGCCTGCAGGGCGATCTGTTTCATCTGGAAATCAGTGATCAATTTGGTGACATCGGCGTCTTCGACGTTCGACATCAGGCCGGTTATGTTTTCCTTGAGCGCCTCGTAGTTGCTCTTCGTGACTTCCAGGTCGTTCGTCCGGGTGCCACAGATGGCCTGATAGCGGGTAACCTGCTGCTGCGCCTCCTTCAGGCCGTCCAATGTCGCCCTGATTCCCTCGGCGTCGTTTCCGGCAAGCGCCGCCTTTAAGTCGTTCAAGGTACCGAAGACATCCACCGTCCCGGCGCCTTTGTCTGTAAACACTGCCTCGCCGGAAAAACTGTAATGCATGGTATGGTCCTTGCCAATATTCAGGGTCATCTCCTCGCCGTTTCCCCGGTAATACCCAAGGGCGAAGGCGTCCACCGTAAAGGTATCACCCTCACCGAAGGTCCCAGCTTGGAATGTAATAGAGAGGCCGTTGCCCAGGTCGACCGTTCCTGCCCCCAGGTCGCCCACTTTGCTTTCCACGCCCCAGGTCTTTCCGCCGTCAGTAGAGACCTGGTAAGTAGCCTTATCCAAGTCCCCACCGGTAACGATCTTCAGTACATACGTAATATTTGTGCCTCCTGTGTACGTCCCGCTCACAGATGCTGTGCCTTTGTATGTATTGCCCTTCGCCGCATTCGCCGGCCCCCCGGCGTACACCGCGGCCTCGGCCTCGAAGGGTTTCGTGCCCGTCTTGGTGCCTGAAAATATATAGCTGTCGCCGAGCTTGGTGTTGGCTAAAGATAGGATCTGGTCGATCAGGGGCTGCAGGGCGGCGGCCGCTTGCTCCCTAGTGGCGGCGGTGGCCGTGGCGCTCGCCTGAGACAGGGCCATCTCCTGAATCTTGACGAGGATGTCGTTGACGCTCGACAGTGTGGATTCCGTGATGTTGAGCCAAGAGGCGCTGCCGTCGATATTGCGCCCGTACTGCTCCATGGAAGCCAGCATATCCCGGTAGTTCATCACGGTGGTCATCCCCGCGGGGTCGTCCGAGGGCTTGTTGATCCGCTTTAGCGTAGAAAGCTGCAGCATCAGTTCACCGCATCTATCCTGGACGCTGGAAAGGTTGTTCGTGAGCAAGAAATACTTCATGTTTTCTGTCACACGGGTAACCATGTCTCAAACTCCCCTTATTAACTCTCCGTCATACTCATCAAGGTATCCATCAGCGCCGACACCGTCGCAGCGAGTCTCCCCGCCGCATTGTAACCAAGCTGGTATTTCATCAGATTTATCATCTCCTCGTCGAGAGAAACCCCGGACACCGTTTCTCGCTGACTCTTCAACTGGTTCATTATGACCGTCTGGTGGTCCAGGCTCGAGTTCGTGTCCTTGACGTCCTGGCCCACCCGGGCCATCAACGCCGAATAATAATCGCTCAGGGTTGCGGTACCGCCCCCCATCAGGAGACTGTCCTTGATCGCGGCTATCGCGGAGGCGTTGTTGCCATCCCGGTCGACGGATGTGGAGGCCGCTATCTTACCTTGGTCTTCCGTGATGGCGGTGCTGACCCGCATTTGCGCGGCGTCCGTCACCGGGTCGAAGAAATTACCGCCCCCGTTTCCGTACATATCGTAGCCCGACCGGTGTTGGTCGTTCACCGCCGCGACCAGGTTCGCCGCGAGGCTGTCGAGTTTGTCAAGATAGCCACCCACCGTAATGTCCCGGGCCTCCAGGCAGGCAGCAAGTTTTCCTTTCGAGAAACAGCCGTTGATGGCTTCGTCGGGTTCGTCTTGAAAGACGACGTTGTAATAGTCGTGATTATCCGGATTGACGGCCGTTTCGAGTTTCCAGGTTCGTCCCCCTTCCACCAGGGGTTTTCCGTTGGAGGTGAAGACATTCACGGCCCCCGAGGCGTCTTCGATGTACTGGAAGTCGATCATCGCGCCGAGTTTCTGCAGGTTATCCTGTCGTTTATCCAGAAGGTCGCTGGCATTCCCCCCGCCGGTGACGGTCTGGACGATCTTTTCGTTCAATTCCGCGATACTGGCAAGATAGCTGTTCAACTCCGATACGGTCTCGGACACGGAAACATTCATGTCCTGCTGAACCTCCTGGAGTTCCTCCGCCTTCTGACGAAAGACCGTAGCAAGGCTTTCTGCCGCCGAAACCAAGGCATCACGCTGAACCGTCCCGGTGGGGTTCGCCGAGAGGTCCTCCCAGGCGTTCCAGAACTTGGTCAGACTCTCGTTCAGGCCACCGCCCTCCGATTCATTGAAGATACCCTCGACCCGGTCGAGGACGCCCTTACGCGCCTCGTAGTATCCGATTTTCTGATTCTGCTGGACGAGCTGAACCTCCAGGTATTTGTCGTAGAGTCTTTCGGCTCCGGAGACTTCAACGCCGAATTGAAGTTCCGCCGCCCCGCCCACGGAAGAAAAAATGGGGCGGAGCCTGCTGTATCCGGGCGTGTTCACGTTGGCAATGTTGGAACCCGTGATGTTGATAGCCGATGCATTACTGAGAAGGGCGCCTTTTGCCACATTCATGACGCTGCCGAGGTTCGACATCTTCCTATCCCTCCACGCAGAGTATCTTTCCGTTTCTGTTCACTGCCTTCAACTCCCCCGTACCCGAGTAACCCGTCCTCGGGGACAAAAGCTCGTTCAAAAATCCGGCGGTATCCCGGAGAAACTGAAGGGATGTGTCGATAAGGGCCCTGTTCCTTTCATTCAGGTCGCGAAGTCCCTGGAAGAGCGCCTTCAGCACGGACTGACATTCCCGCAACATTTCACCCTTATCTTCTCCCCCGGCGGAGGCCAAGACCGAAAGGTTCGCCTCTTCAACAGGCACGCCGAGTCCCGCGGCTATTCTCTCGACCAGGTTCATCCGCACCTCCTCGAGGAGCCTCGCCTTCAAGACCCACGTCTCTTTCCTGGCGTTGCTTTCATCGAGCCCACCCAACGAGGGCTTCAGGAGGATCCGCCTTTCTTCCTGAATTATCTCAATAATCTCGCGGTATACTTCGATTTCCCTTCTCAGGATATCGATCAGGGAATCATAGAGTGCGTCCATGTTTTCTCCGACGGCTTGAGTCATCTTGCCCTGCCTGTAGCTGCAACATGCATTCCGCCCGGAGGAAAAACACAGAGCTATCGGAACACCTCACCGGTGACCCACCTCAAGGCGGACCTCAAGAGGTGTGATGTGGGAAGAAGGGAGAGGAAAAAGGTGCCGGTCAGCCGAAAATATCGATGATCGACTCGCCAAGCATCTTATCTACTATCTTCTCTCCGCTCACGTTGTACGTCCCCTGTTCGATGCGGGACTTCAGGTCATTGACCTTGTCTTCCCGGACATCGGGGAGCTCCGCGATCACACCCTTCAACTGTCCGATGTCCTTCGCCGCAGCAGAGAGATCGACCTTTTCCCGAGGCTCGGCATTCCCCAGAACCTGCCTGTCAGAGGCGTCTTGCACTTTTCCGTTCCTCTGATACTGCTGGATTGCCTGGGTCGCCGCGTCGTCGACTTTGGAAATCTTCATTTCTGCTCCTCGTGCTTTTACTATCATCTATCGGCAAAAGGACATAAAACTTTAGCCGAAACTACTCTTTCTATTTTGTTCTCGCCTTTTTACTCAACTGGTCAAAAAGCAGCTTCTGCAACCCCAGTCCGTCGCCCTTCTTCGCAACATTTTCGGCGATCTTCTGGTCCATCATCATGTAGTAGGTATCCATCCCGGGGGAATTCCCCAGGAGGCCGCCCTTAGGAACGGTCTGCCTCATAGTCTTGAGCACGTAATAGACGAAAAAGGCTTCGAAATCGGTGCAGGCCTTCTTTAGTTTCTTTTCCTCCTCCTCTTTTTTCACCCTGGATGCGGCGTCGGTCGCACCTTGGGGGCCCACTACCACCTCGTTTATCCGTCCGGTCCCGTCCATATCCACCCCTATATTATCTTCAGGTCCGCCTGGAGAGCCCCGGCCGCCTTGATTGTCTGCAGGATCGTGATCAGGTCTCTGGGAGAAGCGCCGATGGCATTTAGGCCCCTGACCACATCCTGGATCGTCACGCCCTGAGGAATAAGCATCATCCGCTTTTTCTCTTCCATCGCCGTGACCTGAGATTCCGGCGTCACCACTGTCTGACCCCCAGGGCCCATGATGACATTGCGGTTCGCTCCCGTCCCCGCCGACGGCGTACCTCCCTCAGGGGAGGCTGGGGCGAAGGGGAGGGGTTGGGAGACCTTTTTCTCTTCCCTGATCTCAACGCTCAGGTTCCCATGGGCGACGGCAACGGTCGAAATCCTCACGTTCTCACCCATGACCACTGTTCCGGTCTTCTCGTTCATCACCACAACGGCCACCGAATCCACGGGGACGTCGAGGTTTTCGATGACCGAAAGGATACCGACGACGCTGCCGTGATAGCTATCCTTCAATCGCACCAGGACAGAGCTCGAGTCGACAAGCTTCGCTTCCACGTCGCCCACCTGAGAATTGATCAACGAGGCAAGCCTCATCGACGTTGTAAAGTCCGGCTGGTATAGATTCACGGTCAGGGACCTGTTCTGCTCGAAGTCATACTTCAATTCCTTTTCCACAAAGGCCCCATTGGCGATGAAGCCGGCGGTCGTGTGGTTCTTGCCCACAGAGCTGCCGGATGCGCCGCTGGCCGCAAAGCCTCCGAGGGTGACTGGTCCCTGGGCGACTGCGTAGACCTCGCCGTCACTCCCCTTGAGGTGAGTCATCAGAAGAGTCCCCCCTTGCAAGCTTTTCGCATCGCCGATGGAGGAGACATTCACGTCGATCTTCGTTCCGACCTTGGCGAAGGGAGGAAGCTTGGCCGTCACCATGACTGCAGCCACGTTGTCCGCCTTGAGGTCCCGACCTGTCATCGAAATACCCTGTCTGATCAGCATGTTGACGATGGTTTCCTTTGTAAACCCATTCTTGACGTCGTCGCCGGTGCCGGCAAGTCCTGCCACCAGTCCGTAGCCGACCAACTGGTTGTCCCTGACCCCGCCTATCCCGGCGATGTCTTTTATCCTGGCTCCCTGGGCCGGAACGGTCATTAAGAAAAGAAGGATTGTCACGAATATCAACTTAATGCCGTTCATCTCGCTTTTCTCCTCTTCCGCCGTTCTTTCCCGTCTTTCTTTATCCGCCCCATCATCAGAACGGCCACACCCAGTCAACCAGGCGGGTCAGCCACCCCGGCCTCAGCTTGTCGTCCACAACTCCCTTGCCCGCGTAGTGTATCTTGGCATCAGATATGCTGTAGGAAGCGACGGTGTTTTCGATGCTGATGTCTTCCGGACGGACAACCCCGGACACTATGAGATATTGGTCCTCAGCATTGATGGTCAACTGTCTTTTACCCTCGATATAGAGGTTCCCGTTGCTCAGTATCTTAACCACCCTGGCGGAGATTCTGCCCGTCAAATTGCTGTTCCTGCTCGTGGCGCCGTCTCCCTTGAGGGAGTTTTTCGACCCGCCGCCTCCGTCGTACTTAGATAGAAGCGTGCGGTCCGGGCCGGTCTGAAAGGCGCCTCCGATATTGGCCTTCGTGTCCGCATCCCTGCTCGTCGTGGTCTTTGCGTTGTTGGCGCCGGTCGATGATTCCGCGATGATGATAGTGACGATGTCGTTTACGTGACGGGCCTTTCTGTCCGCAAAAAGGGTGTTGGCCGAGTTCTCGCCCGGCCAGATGGTTCCCACCGGACGCTGAACTTGCGGCGGCGGCACGTCGAGGGGCGTTTTGTCGTTAAGGTTGTAAAGATTCTGCGAACAACCGGCCATGATACAGAGGACGACAACGAAGATCGCCCGCCTTGCCGCCCCTTTTCCGATTGTCAAGTCCCTTCCCACTTTTCCCGACCCTCCGTCTCTACCGAAAATCAGAAATCGACTCGCACGGTATTGTCTTCGACGACCCGGGCATATATGACCTTATTCGAAGAGAGGTTCTTAACCCTGACGACGTCGTTGCGGCTGCCGTCCTCTTCGGGCAATCCCACTGTCAGTATGGTCATCGAGCCGCTCTCAAGGACGACCCTCACCACCTTTCCCCTTCTTACGAGGGGATAGCTTCTCAACATATTCCTGGTGATCTCACAATTCGGCCTGACGCTCGTCGTAAGTTGTTTCCCTACGAAATCGTCGAAATTGGTCACCGCGTTCGCCGGGACCTCGTTGAACCAGCGACCCTCGAACTTGACGTCCTCGCTCCTTATCTCACGGCCTTTCTCCAGTGCCCTGACGCTGAGAGCGACGTCATGGAAAACTTCAATTTTCGCACGCACCGTTTCCTGCCGCAACAGCACGTCGTCTTCGTAAAAACTCACGGTATAGAAAGAATCGCCGACGAAGTTTTCGTTCCTTTTTCCGCGGACCTCAAGGTCGATCTTCCTGCCGGGAAGCTGGAGATCGCGGACCTGGGAGGGGAAAAAGACCCGCATGTGTCCTTTCGGCCAGGGCATATGCTTTTCGATGTAGGTCCTGACGGCATCTTTGATCGCAACCGCAGAGACGGTCGCCGCCTCGAGTTGACCGCCGATGAGAAGGCTTACCGCAACGGCGGCGGCGACGAGCAGCCGGCAGTTATTTTTCGTTCTTTCGACCGTCATAGCCATGCCCCGCTCTCTTTCGTTTTACCGCTTAAGGTTGCTTACGGTCTGAAGCATCTGGTCGGCCGTCTGGATGGCCTTGCTGTTCATCTCATAGGCCCTTAGGGCCTCTATCATGTATATCATCTCGTCAACCGAATTCACGTTGGACATCTCCAGAAAATGCTGGGATATGGAGCCGTAACCGTCTTGAGCGGGCTTTCCCGTCTTCGCCGGTCCGGAACCCTCCGACTCCTCGAAAAGGTTATGACCCAGGCTGGTCAGCCCGGCGGGGTTCACGAACTTGGCGATCTCAAGCTGGCCGCTCCCCAGTTTAGCGCCTTTACCGTCCAGGGCCGTCCACATCCCGCCGGCGTCGATCGTAAAGGTAACCGTTTCCTCGGGTACCGTGACGTTGGGGATCAACTTGAGGCCGTCGGCGGTGACGAGGAAACCGTCCTTGCTCTTCTTGAAGTTCCCCGCCCGGGTGTAGAGCGTCCTGCCGTTGTCGTCGACCTGGAAAAAGCCGTCCCCTTCGATCGACCAGTCGAAGTCGTTTCCCGTTTGAACATAATCGCCCTGGGTGAAAAATTTCTGCACTGCCGTGAGTTTCGAACCCATCCCGATCTCGATGCCGATGGGGCTCTGTATGCCGCTCGACGTCTCGAACCCCGATCTTTTCTGTATCTGGTACATGAGGTCCTGGAACTCCGCCCTTGATTTCTTGAACCCGACGGTGCTGAGGTTGGCAAGGTTGTTAGCCACCACGTCCAGGCAGGTCTGCTTCGCGCTCATCCCTGTCGCCGCCGTCCAAAGTGCCCGAATCATCGTTTCCCTCCTGTTTTCCTACTCCAAAGTGTTCGCGAACCGCGGATCACCCTACCCGACCGACGCGGCTCGTCGACAACTTATCCTGCTCACTGATCGTCTGGATGCCCTTCTGGTAAATATCGACGGTGCGCTGGACGTTTATCATCTCCACCATCTCCCTGATGCTCTGGACGTTCGACATCTCCAAGAAGCCCGCCTGTACTTCAGGCTTATCGTTCATCCCGAGGCCGGCGCCGCCGGGGTCCGAGAAGAGGCCGTTGCCGTCCCTCACCAGCAAAGACGGCTTGGCGAATTTGACGATCTTCAATTTTCCTACCCGGTTGCCGTCGACACTGACCTCCCCGTTTTCAGAAACAACGACGTTGTTACCGTTCAACGTGATCTTTCCCGATTCGCCGACGAGGAGGTCGCCGTCCTGCGTCACGAGCTCATTGTTCTTGTTGACGGTGAAGTTCCCCTTTCTCGTGTATGCCTCACCGTTTTTTGTCTTGACGACAAAAAAACCGTCATCCTTGATGGCAAGGTCCAGCGGGTTTCCCGTCGCCGCCAGTGACCCCTGAGAAAAATCGACGACCAAAAGCGGGGTCGTTTTCATTCCCGCGCCACCCGAAGAAGGGTCCTTTTCTTTCAGGTAGTAGAGCCTATCGGCCTTGAAGCCGGAGGTGCCCATGTTGGAGATGTTGTTCGCGATGGAGTCGAGTCTCGGCATGACACGGTTGGTGGCGTCAACCAGTTCCCCTATTCCTCCGACAGCCATGAAACGCGCCCCTTTCTTGTTTTATAAAATCTCAGAGCAATAAACGTACCACGATAAAGGCAGGGGGGATTCGCGTGAATAGACAGCTCTTATGCGTTCAGTCGAACCCTCGAATAGGCCGACCGTCCGGTGGGGGTAGGGAATATTTTTCCCCCGATAGACAATTTTTCCTTTCCCTCCAGCGGTTGTTCATCCTGTAGATGAAGGCGAGTATCTCGGCTACGGTCCTGTAAAGCTCCGGGGGGATTTCCTGGTCGATCTCGAGGCTCGACAGGACCTGGACGAGGGCGGGGTCCTCCCTGACGGGAATGCCGTGTTTTTTTGCAAGGTCGATGATCTTTTCCGCGATCAAGCCGGACCCCTTGGCCGTCAACCGCGGAGCCGAATCCTTGAGCGGGTTGTACCTTATGGCGGCGGCCAAAGGCGGCTTCGTCCTGCCCTGCCCTTTCATCCCCACGCTCCTCCCTACCTTTATCAGACGAACAGATTCACGGCGTCTCCGGGGAACAGGCGTTCCCGATAAAAGGCCTCTCTTTTTTCCTCCAAGTCGGCTTCCGCTATGCAGGCTACCGATTCCATCGTGCAGCCGGCCCTGTGGACGGACTCGCGCAGTTCGTCAAGGGCGCTCGACAAAAAGTCGCTCAACTCTTCGTTTTCACACCTTATGTTGCATCGGATACGCTCACCTCTCATGCCTGCCTCGACGACGATCTTGCCGAGGGCGTCGAGGTCGAGGAATAGGACTACGTCATAGATGTTGCCGTCTGGTCCCGGGTTTCGGTTGCGGCGGACGAAGACATCCCCCGTCTTTACACCCCCCGGAAAGAGAAAGGGGATCTGAAAAATAAAGCCGTCCTCCCTCTCCCGGCAGAGGATGTTCATGACCTGAAGGGCTTCGACCGTCTTGACCGATCTCTCGAGAAAGTCAAGGAATCCCCGCAACCCCTCTTCATCCCGCGCCGGGCTTCCCGTCCCCATCTCGGCGTTCCTCAGGTCTCCTGCGATCTTCATCAGGACCCCTTTAAGGCTTCTCTCGGCCGTCGGAGGCGCCCCTCGGTCCCCCACGG
>CAZRAC010000043.1:0-17800 GCA_964597995.1 uncultured Syntrophaceae bacterium
AGCGGGAAGCCCCCCTCAAGATAAGATATCCCTCTTGATGGAGACATCAAGACTGAAGACCCCTCGGAGACTACGAGGTTGATAGGTCAGGTGTGTAAGCACAGTAATGTGCTCAGCTTACTGATACTAATCGGTCGTGCGGCTTGACCATAATTTAATAATGACCTTTATGAAGCTTTCATCGTATTCACGGTATGCAGTTGTCTTGAAGTTCAGTCTTTAGTTTTTTCGGTGACTATGGCGGAGAGGATCCACCCGTTCCCATCCCGAACACGGAAGTTAAGCTCTCCAGCGCCGATGGTACTGCATGGGTGACTGTGTGGGAGAGTAGGACGTCGCCGAAAATAAAAAAATGAACCCCTTCGTTGACGGAGGGGTTTTTTTTTGCATGCAAATGGAAAGACACTGTGTTAAAAACCTGTCAACCGGATTTTCGAGTTGAATGCCGAGAGTCAATAAGGAGTATTACTTTGTATGTCAGGTCATTCGAAATGGGCTACGATAAAGCGGAAAAAAGGCGTCGCCGATGCGAGGCGCGGAAAGATATTCACAAAATTGATCAAGGAAATCACCCTTGCCGCCCGTTTGGGGGGTGGTGACCCCGAAGGCAATGCAAGGCTGCGGCAGGCTATCCTGGCGGCTAAGGCCGAGAACATGCCCAAAGACAATATAGACAGGGCCATAAAGAAAGGGGCCGGCGAACTCGGCGGGGCGTCGGCCTACGAAGAACTCACATATGAAGGATACGGTCCGGGAGGAGTTGCCGTTCTTGTGGACGTCATGACCGATAATAAAAAAAGGACCGTCTCCGAAATCCGGCATATCTTCTCGAAGTATGGCGGAAACCTGGCGGAAAACGGCGCTGTCGCGTGGCTTTTCGAGAAGAAAGGAAGTATTCTGGTCGAAAAGAAGGGGATAGATGAGGACAAGCTGATCGAGGTGGCCCTTGAAGCCGGGGCGCAGGACGTGCGGGAAGAAGAAAACGAGTACGAGATCATCACTGAACCCGCCTCCTTCGATGCCGTCAAAAAGGCTGTCGATACGGCCGGCTTTAAATGTATCCAGGCGCAGATAAGCATGATTCCCCGGAACACGGTTAAGCTGAATGATGACAGGGCGGGTCAGATGCTCAAATTGATGGAAAAGCTGGAGGATAACGACGACGTGCAGAATGTTTATGCCAATTTCGACATTCCTGACGAGGTCATGGAGAGGCTCGGTTAGGCCGCCGGCGGGAATCTTCTCCCGAGCTCTGAGAGCATGGTGATGAGAATCTTGGGCATCGACCCCGGCACGAACGTGACCGGTTATGGGATGATAGAAAAAAACCGCAGTGGGCTATCTGAGATATTGCACGGCGAGATCAGGCTTTCCCGGAACCAAAGGATGACGAAGCGGTTGCTGAAGACCTACGAAGACTTGACGGCCCTGATCGAGGAAGCGAAGCCCGACATCGTTGCCGTGGAAGATATTTTCTACGGGAAGAACGTGAAGAGCTTGATAAAGCAGGGACACGCACGGGGCGTTGTCCTCCTGGCCGCTTCCCAGTATAACCTGCCCGTGTATGAGTACTCTCCCCTAGAGATAAAAAAAGCGGTCGTCGGTTACGGCCGAGCGGAAAAGATACAGGTTCAGCGGATGGTCAAGGCGATTCTCGGGATGTCGGCCCTTCCTCCGGAGGACGCCGCGGACGCCCTTGCAGTTGCCGTCTGCCACTCGCACACCGGGAAGACGAAAAACATTTGAGACGATGATCGCGAGCCTGCAGGGAACGCTCACCCACAAATCGCTTTCGGGCATAATCGTCGAGGTCAACGGCATCGGTTACCAGGTCTTTGTCCCTCTGAGCACCTATTACGAGTTGCCCGAGGTCGGGTTGCCCGTGTCCCTGAAAATCCATACATACGTGAAAGAAGACGCTCTTCAGCTTTTCGGGTTTCGGACTGAGGAAGAGAAGGATGTTTTTCAGCTGATGATCTCGGTGACGGGCATCGGACCGAGACTGGCGACCAACATCCTTTCGGGCATATCTGCCCTGGAATTTGTCCGGGCCGTCTGCAATGACGACGTAAAAAGGCTCGTCGGCATACCGGGGGTCGGCAGGAAGACCGCGGACCGCATGGTCTTCGAGTTGAAGGATAGGCTATCCAAGATGGTTCCCCCGCAAGACGCTGTTGCAGGCGAAGGTAAGGCCGTCGACGGATGGATGAAAGAGGACGCCCTGTCCGCGCTCGTCAACCTTGGGTACAGGGGGAACGTAGCGAAAGAAGCCGTGGACCGGGTGGTCGATGGGGCACCCGAAGGCCTCACCCTGGAAGTCACCCTGAAGAGGGCGCTGAAGATCCTGGCAAAACAGCAATGAGCGTATGCCGAAGATGAAAGACCCTACCATCAGCCCGAAGAAAATCGAAGACGAGAACAGCTACGAGGCAACCCTTAGGCCGAAGAGACTGGACGACTACATAGGGCAGGAAAAGGTCAAAGAAAACCTGTCCATATTTGTGGAAGCGGCACGAAACAGGGGCGAAGCCCTTGACCATATGCTCCTCTACGGCCCGCCGGGCCTGGGTAAGACGACGCTTGCCTACATAGCGGCCCGGGAGATGGCTGTGGATATCAAGGTTTCCTCCGGCCCGGTCATCGAGCGTCCGGGGGACCTTGTTGCCGTCCTGACGAACCTCCACGAGGGGGACGTGCTGTTCATCGACGAGATCCACCGTCTCCCCCACGTCGTAGAGGAAATCCTGTATCCGGCCATGGAGGATTATCATATCGACATCATGATCGGTCAGGGGCCGTCGGCGAGGACGATGAAACTGGAGATTCCGAAATTCACCCTCGTCGGGGCGACTACGAGGGCGGGCCTCCTGACCTCTCCGCTCCGGGACCGGTTCGGAATGAGTTTCAGGTTGGAGTATTACTCTCCGGAGGAACTGGCCGTCATCGTCAAACGGTCGGCGCGGATCCTATCGGTTCCCATCGACTCCGGAGGGGCCGGTGAAATAGCGAGCCGTTCGCGGGGTACGCCGCGCATCGCGAATCGTCTGCTGAAACGGGTGCGGGACTATGCCCAGGTCAGGGCCGAAGGCCTGATAGACAGTTCCGTGGCCTGCAAGGCACTCCAGATGTTCGACGTCGACGACAAAGGTTTCGACCATATGGATCGTAAGATACTGTTGACCTTGATCGACAAGTTCGGCGGCGGACCGGTGGGCATAGAAAGTCTCTCTTCCGCCGTTGGTGAAGAGAGGGACACCATCGAAGACGTCTATGAGCCCTATCTGATACAGGAGGGTTACCTGCACCGAACCGCGAGGGGGCGCGTAGCGACCAAGCTCGCCTACGACCATTTCGGCAGGGCGTGGGCGAGAAGCCAAGGAGAATTGTTCTGAGCCGTTCCCGTTATGAAAATATTGCTCCACATCTGCTGTGCCCCTTGCACCATCTATCCTCTCAGGGTCTTGAGAGAAGAGGGGATGGAAGCCACCGGCCTTTTTTTCAACCCCAACATCCATCCCTGTCTCGAGTACCGCAAGAGGCTCGAGACTCTTCAGGGATATGCTTCGATGGCTGGTCTGCAGCTTTTTTTCGACGACGCCTATCCCATGGAGGAATTTCTTCGCAATGTATCCTTCCGAGAAGACGAGCGTTGTAGGTGCTGTTACTACATGCGTCTTGGCCGCACTGCGAAAACGGCGCGGAATGAAGGGTTCGACGGTTTTACGACGACGCTCCTCTACAGCAAGTACCAGCGCCATGAACTGGTGAGAGAAATCGGTGAGAGCCTCGCGGAGAGGCACGGAGTAGCTTTCCTCTACCGGGACTTTCGCGTCGGTTGGAAAGAAGGAGTTGAAAAGGCGAAAGAAATCGGCCTGTATAGGCAGGCCTATTGCGGGTGCATCTACAGCGAGAAAGAGCGGTACTGGAAAGGTATGAAGGCGAAAGCCCCGACGGGCGCCCCTTGATGCACAGATGTTACGGGATGTGTCGTGACGAACACAGGCCGGGCGGGCAGCGGTCTTCCGGCTGAACAACCAGGACGGGATATTTGAAAAACGCGCTTATTATCCCATAGTTACAAGCAGGTCTCTGTGGCCCCGCGGGAACCGTGGGTGGTATGGATTTTGCCTGTAATTAACAGAAAAAAGTAAGGCCAAAGGGCATGTATCTCCAGAGGACGATCAAGAGCGAAATCAGGTGTCACAGTGTTGGGCTGCATTCGGGCCGGAAAGTCAACATGACGTTGAAACCGGCGGAGGCGGACGAAGGGATCGTTTTTGTGAGGAAGGACCTGCCCGGGGACAACAGGGTCAAGGCCGATATCCGGAATGTTTCCGATACGACATTGGCCACGACGCTCGGCCTGAACGGCGCCAGAGTAGCGACGGTCGAACATCTCCTTTCCGCCTTCAGAGGGGTCGGGGTCGACAATGCTACGGTTGAAATCGACTCCTTCGAGGTTCCCATCATGGACGGGAGCGCCCTCCCCTTTGTTAATCTGATGAAGGCCTGTGGAACCAAGGTCCAAAACCGGGGGAGGAGGTTCCTCGTCATAAAGAAGGAGGTAGCCGTCTCCGACGGAGACGCAGAAGCAAGGTTCGTTCCGTCTCCCGACTTTCGGATCACCTACCGGATAGGCTACGACCACCCTCTCATCAGCGACCAGACCTACCACATGGTCTTTTCCCATGTCGCCTATGAGGAAGATATCTGCGCCGCCAGGACCTTCGGGTTCCTGAGAGACGTCGAGTATCTACAGGCGAAGGGATTGGCGTTGGGGGGCTCTCTTAACAACGCCGTCGTCCTCGACGATGAAAAGATCATCAATAAGGAGGGGTTGCGCTTTCCCGGCGAATTCGTGAAGCACAAAGTCCTCGACGCCATCGGTGACCTCTTCCTCCTGGGGATGCCGATTGTCGGTCATTTTATCGGCAATAAATCTGGTCACCGTTTGAACAACGCACTGCTGCGTAAATTGATAGAAAGCAGAGACGCCTGGAAGATCATCAGCCATTTTGAGAGAGACAACAGAATAAACGACGTAGAAGACGGTTCCTTTCACAACATCCCACCTATTTCTAATCTTGCTTAAATATCGCTTGCTTTTACTATTTCTTTCCGAGTATTAGTATACTCCCTGCAAGATAATCAGAGATTCCACCTGGTTACGGGTGCCTGACGTTTCGGAGGTCTTTTCAGAGGAGGTTGCGGCTAGGGTGTACCGGTTTCGAAAGAGATTCGTTTGGCTTGTCGTCTTCTGCCTGTTCGTGGTTCAGGCCGTCCCGGCCTATTCGGGCGAGGCGACGATATCCGACCTTGTGGTCAGCGCGGGAAAGCGGGACCTTCTGGTGTACTTCAGGGTCAACGATTGTTTTACCCAGAAGATGGAAGAGGCAATACTTGCGGGGATACCGACGACTTTTACTTTCTTGCTTGAATTGTACCGGGTGAGATTCTTGTGGTTCGACAAGAAGCTCGTTGAAGGGGAGACGAAGCATACGGTCAAATACGATACGGTGAAGAAGACATTCTACGTGACTTTCAGCAAAGGTGGACGGGGTACTCTCGAGTTCACGGATTTCGAGAGCGCCAAAAAGGCCATGGAGGAGGTGAACGCCGCGGCCCTCTTGCCGCTTAACAAGCTCGAGAGGAATAGGCGGTACTACGTCAGGGTAAAGGCGAGACTGGACAAGGTGCGTTTGCCCCTGGGGATGGAATACGTCTTTTTCTTCGTCTCACTGTGGGATTTCGAGACTGACTGGTACAGACAGGATTTTATCTACAGATAGGCGTCGGGTGTCAGCGCATCGCGAAAGTCGGACGTGAATGAAAAACCGGCAATCCGGACAATCGCCTTATGCCTGACGTTTGAAGTCTGAAGCAGGGTTTTACGAGTGGATACTAAAGAGCAGAGAAGACGGCGCAGGGAACGGATCCTGATCGTCATTACTTTGATCCTTATCGTTGCCGTCACCTATGTCGAAAGCCGCTTCGCGAGCATAGAGAGCCTCATACCGTTCTCGCACAATGTCGTAATCTTCGGCCTCATCAACATCAACATCATCCTGCTCATCTTCCTGATCTTCCTGATCGTCCGGAACGTCGTCAAGCTCATCTACGAGCGCAGACACGGCGTATTGGGTTCTAAACTCCGGACGAAGCTGGTGGCGGCCTTCGTCAGTCTGTCTCTGGTGCCGACCGTTGCCCTCTTTCTCGTGTCCGTCAATTTTCTTTCCTACAGCGTCGACCACTGGTTCGACATAAAGGTCGGCGGGGCGTTGAACATGTCGCTCGAGGTCGCCCAGGCCTACTACCAGCAGTTTACCGAGAGCTCGAAACACTATGCGAAGCAGCTCAGCTCGATCATAACAGAGAACCAGCTATACGAGAAGGAAAGGTCGGCCTATCTCAAGGCACTCATCGAGCAGCGTCAGGAAAGCCTGAAGCTGTCGCTGATAGAGGTTTATTTCGACAACCCCAAAGAAAGGCTGGTCGTTCGCGGCCACGGCGACAAGGACATCGTGCCGATAAAGCCCCCTCCCAAAGTCCTGGACGACGTCTTCAGTGGGAAGGAAGTGGCCACCATCGAGTCGGTGAATGAGGGTGACGTCATCAGCGGACTTTCACCCATCTACTCCAGGCATGTGCCCGGCGAGGTGATCGGGGTTGTCGCTGTTTACTATTACATACCCAACGGACTCGTGAACCGCATGGAATACATCGCCAGGACCTCGGAAGAGTACAAGCAGTTCCGCCTCCTGAAAAACCCGATTAAATTAAGTTACATAATCATGCTTTCGATTGTGACCCTCCTGATCATCTTTTCGGCCACCTGGTTCGGACTTTTTCTCGCCAAGGGAATTACGGTGCCGATCCAGGACCTGGCTGAGGCAACCCGTAAAATCGCCCAGCGTAACCTCGACCATCAGATCGACATCGTCGCCCACGACGAGATAGGGGTGCTCGTCGACTCTTTCAATAAGATGACCCGGGCGCTCAAGCAGAGCAATGAAGACCTGGAGCAGGCCAATGCCGCCCTGGACGAACGGCGCAAGTACATGGAGACGGTCCTGCGGAACGTCTCGGCGGGTGTCGTGTCCGTCGACCGGGACGGCGTCATCAGCATGATCAACCGCGCTGCGGAAAAGATGTTGGACATCAAGACCGAAAAGGTCTTGAATCGCCGTTATCGGGAGGTCCTGAGACAGGAGCACATGGACCTGGTGAACGCCTTCCTGAAGGAGATAGAACAGAATGAAAAGGGATTCATAGAAAAGCAGATTCAACTGACGGTAAGGGACAGGGTGCTGACGGTCTGGGCGACCGCGACCGTCTTGAAAGACGATGAAGGCAACGATATGGGCCTGGTCGTTGTCTTCGAGGACCTGACGCAGCTGCAAAGGGCGGAGAGAAGGGCGGCCTGGCGAGAGGTGGCGAGAAGGGTCGCCCATGAGATAAAGAACCCGCTGACGCCGATCCAGCTTTCGGCCCAGAGGCTTCAGAGGAAGTATGAAGACAAGCTTGGCGACGATGCCGCTGTATTGCGGGAGTGCACCAGGACGATAGTCGACCAGGTCGAGACGCTCAAGAAGATGGTGGACGAATTCTCCCAGTTCGCCAGGATGCCGGAGACGGTGCCGGCACCGGGCGACCTGAACGAAGTGGTGGCGGGTGCCGTCGCCCTGTTTCAGGATGCCCACAAGGAGATAACCTTCCATGTCGAGAAGGACCCGGGGATGCCGGTTGTGAATATCGACGCCGCCCAGATCAAACGCGTGATGATCAACCTCATAGATAATGCGGTCGCGGCTGTTCCCAAGGGAGACGGGCAGATTCAAATCAAGACGATCTATGATAAGATAAACAGCAAGGCCCGCGTAGAAGTCATAGATAACGGAACCGGTGTGTCGGCAACGGTCAAGACGAGGATGTTCGAGCCTTACTTTTCCACGAAGAAACACGGTTCCGGTCTGGGGCTGGCGATCGTCAGCTCGATCCTGTCGGACCATTCCGGAAGCGTGAGCGTCCGGGACAACGCCCCCCGGGGGACCGTAGTGGCCTTTGAGCTGCCTGTATGAGGTGGGCGGCGGACGCGAGGTGACCGACATTGTGCAATCGCCATCTTTGTTTGTCTTGCGCCTGCGCCTGACGATTAGCGCCCAATTCCTGATTCTTGAAGGACGTTATGATCTACAAAACGATACTCGTTGTTGACGATGAAGAAAGTATATGCCAGAGCCTGGCGGGAATCCTGTCCGATGAGGGCTACAGGGTCCTCACTGTCGGCAGCGGCGAAGAAGCCCTCAAGGTCATCGAAGAGGAGCTCCCCGACCTGGTCCTGCTCGACATCTGGCTGCCCGGAATCGACGGCATCGAAACGCTCAAGGTGATCAAACGGGATTACCCCCAGATACAGGTCGTTATCATGTCGGGCCATGGCACCATCGAGACGGCGGTCAAGGCCACCAAACTCGGCGCCTTCGACTTTCTCGAGAAACCCCTCTCCCTGGAGAAGGTGGTCCTGATCATCAACCACGCCCTCGACCTCGTCCGCCTCGAGGAAGAAAATCGCCTGCTGAGGCAGAAGTTCCCCCAAGACTACGAACTGACCGGTGAAAGCAGGGCCATCATGGATCTGAAGGAAACCATATCTATCGTGGCCCCGACGAACGCCTGGATCCTGATCATGGGGGAGAACGGAACGGGGAAGGAACTCGTCGCCCGCTCTATCCACAAGCAGAGCAAGCGGGCAAGGAAGCCCTTTGTCGAGGTCAACTGTGCGGCGATACCCGAAGACCTCATCGAAAGCGAACTTTTCGGCCATGAAAAGGGCGCCTTTACGGGAGCGACCTCGGCGAAAAAGGGGAAATTCGACCTCGCCAACGAGGGGACCCTCTTTCTCGACGAAGTGGCCGACATGAGCCTCAAGGCCCAGGCAAAGATCCTCAGGATTCTCCAGGAGAAGAAATTCGAGCGCGTCGGCGGCACCAAGGTCATCGACACCGACGTCCGGGTCGTCGCGGCAACGAACAAGGACTTGGAAAGGGAGATGGAAGCAGGGCGGTTTAGGCAGGATCTTTACTACCGGCTTCACGTCATCCCCTTGACGGTGCCGCCCCTGAGGGAAAGGAAGGATGACATCCCGCTTCTTGTGCGGCGTTTCTTGAAAGAATTCTCGCTCAAGGAGGGGGTGGAGGACAAGGAGATAACGGAAGAGGCCCTGAACAGATTGATGCAGCACGATTGGCCGGGGAATGTGCGGGAACTGAAAAATATCATTGAGCGGCTGGTGATCATGACTTCGGACAGCGTGATCCGGTCGGAGGACATCCCCCCCTTCATCAAGCCGACGGTTCAGGACATCCTGGAGGAGGAAATTTTGAGCCTCGACTCCTTCCGGGCGGCAAGGGTCGAGTTCGAGAAGAGGTTCATCGCCAGGAAGCTCAAGGAGACGGAAGGCAACATATCGAGGACAGCCGACCTCATCGGTCTTGAGCGGAGCAACCTCCACCGTAAGATCAAGAGCTACGGGTTGGAGACGAAGAAGGGATAGGGTTGTACGGTCGAGACCGGAACCAATCCACGGTCCGCTCCAGCCCCCTCCGGAAAGATACCCTTGGCTCGAACCGCAGGTATTTCTTTGCGAGGGCGATGTCCGCCATGGAGTGGCGGATGTCGCCCTTTCTTGCTTCAGCAAAGACCGGTTCCGTGGCCGAACCCAGGATTTCTTTCAGTTCGGCAAGGAGTTCGAGGAGAGTGAAGCGCCTGTTGCAGGCGATATTGAACACCCTCCCCGCGGCTTCCACGGGCGCAGTGCAAGCCAGCAGTGTCGCGGAAACGACATCCTCGACGAACGTGAAGTCTCGCGATTGTTTCCCGTCTCCGTAGACGACGGGTTGCCGGCCTTCGAGGAGCGCCGAGATGAAACGGGGGATGACGGCGGCGTACTCCGACGCCGGGTCCTGGCGCATCCCGAAGACGTTGAAGTACCGCAGGGCGACGGTTTCCATGCCGTAGAGACGGTAGAATACCCGGCAGTAGGCCTCTCCGGCGAGCTTGTTCACGGCGTAAGGGGAAAGGGGGTTGGGCGTCATCGTTTCGACCTTGGGCGTTGGGCCGTCCGCTGAGTCCGGTTGTCCGTCGGTGGGCTGGTCGCCGTAGACGGAGGAGGAGGAGGCATACACGAGACGCTTGACGCCGGCGTCGCGGGAAGCGACGAGCACATTGAGCGTCCCGGTGACGTTGATTTCGTTTGCCATAAGGGGGTCGGCGACGGAACGGGGCACGGACCCGAGGGCGGCAAGATGGATGACGTAGTCCACCTTTTCCACTGCCCGCCGGCAGGTGGCGAGGTCGCGGATGTCCCCTTCGATCAGATCGACATCTCCCGGCTTAGCGAAGGTCAGATTATCCCGCTTCCCGGTGAGGAAGTTGTCCAGCACCCTTACCCGGCAGCCTTGTTTGAGCAAGGCCTCAGCCACGTTCGACCCGATGAACCCCGCCCCGCCCGTTACCAGATAATCCATGTTACCCCCTCTTTTGATTCAAAGATTTACGTTGATGTCGGCCCTTCTGCGGATGTCCGCCAGGGAAAACCTGTTGAAGGGCAGAAATGCCAGTCCCAGGAATATGATGACTCCCACGCCCAGTGCATGAAAAATAAGGGCGTAACTCAGGGCGTCCGCCTTGGGAACGCCAAAGAGGGACAACCCGAGAATGCAGAAGAAATGCCAGTTACCGATGAATCCCGGTGCCGTCGGGATCGCGATGCCGATGATCAGAACTACCATCACGACGAAGGCCGCCGCGAAGGGCAGGTCGAAACCGAAAGAAAGGAATAGCAGGTAGACGGCGGCCGCGTCGACTACCCAGATCAGCACCGAGAGGCCGGCCACGGAGAAAGTCGTTTTCACCTTAGACAGCACGGCAAGCCCGTCGATGAAATGGCGCAGGAGGGCCTCGACCTTCCGATTCAGGCTTTCGGGAAGCCGCTTAAAAACCGGGGTCAACAGACGGCCCGCTTCCTCTCTCTTGAAAATCAAGAAGAGCAGAAGTGCCAGCGCCGCCAGTGCCGCAAGCAGGGACACCATACCGGCCTTCGCCAGCCAAGGGGGGAGGGGTATGAACAAGAGCAACAGGAAAAAGACGGCGAGAATGGTGAGGATGTCGAAGATGCGCTCGACGAACACCGTCCCCAGGGCGACGGCCATGCTGACGTTGCTCTTTCCGGCGATCAGGTAAGGCCTTGCCAATTCGCCGAGCCTTGCCGGGACGGCTACCACGGCAAGAAAGCCCACACTGGTCACCGCAAAGAGGTCGAACTGTCCGATTTTATCGAGCGGCGCCAGCAGCAGGCCCCAGCGGTATGACCGGAGGACCTGCATCAGGAAGAGACAGAAAAGGGCGAGGAAGGCGTAACCGCACCGGACGGACTTAAACCCCTCGGCGACGGAACCCATGTCGATGTCCTTGAAAGAAAAATAGACCAGGAGGGCGCCGACCACGAGACCCACAATCAGGTTCTTTCTCATCCTTTTCCCGCAAAAAAATGCCCGGTCGGCATAAACTGGGAAAAAGGCAGTCCGGCCGGCCGGGTTTTCTTATTTCTTCCTCAGGTTGTCGGCGATCTTGTCATGGAGGAGTTGCGAAGAGAGTTTGTTCCCGAGCACGCCCACGCGGACGGAGACCGTCGTCTGATCCTTCGACTTGTACTTCAGGGAAAAGGTTACCTTTTCATCGTTGATCGAAGCGGTGATCTTGCCCTGGGCGATTTCCTTCTCCGGCAGGACGTCCACGGCCTTCATGTCGGCGACGGTCTTTTCTACGGCGGCCCATACGGTGTCGAAGGGGAAGTAATAGTCCGTCTTCATCTCGCCGTTGACCCATACGTAGGTTCCCGATGCCGACCCGACGGCGGTTCCACCGACAACGACGGCGGCACAGCCCGTTGCTATCAAAAATAGACTCAGGGCCGATAACATCAACCCGCGCATACCGTTTCCCATCGTTGAAGCCCCCTCAATCATTAAATTTGTTTAAACTAAGCATAACCCGTGGGTCTTTGCAAGTTTTTCGAGTTGCCCAGATAGATCGGCGACCGTAATCTCAGGCCGACGGCTCGGGCGCCTGTCCTTGCCCCGGTTTCTTCTCTTCCTCGCCGAAGGTTTTCAGGCTGAGTGCGATGGATTTCAACCTTTCGTCCACCATCCTGTTGACGGTATTTTCGGGATACTGACCCGTCTCGTCCCTCTCGCCTGCCTCCACCCCCGTCAGGATCGCGATCCCTTCGTCGATCGTTCTGACCGGGTAGATGTGGAACCTTCCCTGCCTCACGGCCTCGACGACGTCCTTGCGCAGCATCAGCTCCGGGACGTTCAGGGCGGGAATGAGGACCCCCTGTGTGCCGGTCAACCCTTTGGCTCGACAAACGTCGTAAAAACCTTCGACCTTGTAGTTTACGCCGCCGATCGGCTGTATTTCACCCTTCTGGTTCACCGACCCCGTGACGGCGAGATCCTGCCGGATCGGCAGGTTCGCCAGGCTGGACATGATCGCGTAGACCTCCGTGGAAGAGGCGCTGTCGCCGTCGACGCCGGAGTATGACTGCTCGAAGCAGAGGCTGGCACTCATCGTGAGCGGTTTATCCTGGGCATACTTGCCGCGGAAGTAGCCCTCCAGGATCAGGACCCCCTTGTCGTGGGTCTTCCCCGAGAGTTTGGCCTCCCTCTCGATATTGATGACGCCCGCCCGCCCTATCGACGTTTTCGCCGTGATCCTCGACGGTTTTCCGAAAAGGTGGTCGCCGAGGTCGTAGACGGATAAACCGTTTATCTGGCCCACGACCGCGCCTTCCGTGTCGATCATGATGACGCCGTCCTCGATCATCTCCTGTATCTTGTCTTCGATGAGGTTGACGCGGCTTACCTTCTCTTCGTAGGCCTTTTCTACATGTTTGTCGGTGACCAGCGCGCTTCCCTCCTGCCGGGCCCAGTAATGGGACTCGCGGATCAGGTCGGTGATTTCGCTGAAACGCGTGGAGAGTTTCTTCTGCCGTCCCGTCAGCCTGACACCGTGTTCGATGATGGAGGCTACAGCGGCCCTGTCGAACTGGAGGAGCTTCTCGTCGTCGATGATCCTCTTGATGAAGCAGACATAATCGTCGACGTGCTTTTCCTCGTTAGGCATTTCCGTGTCGAAGTCGGATTTCGTCTTGAATATCTTTTTGAAGTCCTCCTCGAACACGTAAAGAAGTCGGTAGATATAGTCATCGCCGACCATCACGACCTTGACGTCCAGGGGAATGGCTTCCGGCTTGAGCGCCGTTGGCATGATGCCGTAAGGGTCGAAGGGTTGCATGTTCAGCGACCTGTTCTTGAGGGTCCTTTTCAGCGTGTACCATACGCCCGGTTCGATCAGGGCGTCCAGGGCCATGAAAACCAGGTAGCCGCCGTTCGCCCGGAGGAGCGATCCCGCCTTGATCTTGGTAAAGTCCGTCCTCCAGAAGCCAGCACGGTCAACCTCGCGCTCGATGGTGCCGAAGAGATTCTTGTAAGTCGGGTCTGTTTCCAGGATCACCGGTGTTTTTTTCGTCTGGGAGTTGTCGACCAGGACATTTACCTTGAACTCCGTGAACCGCGGTTGCGGCACCGCGACGAACGGCAGCGGGATGGGGGGGTGCGGTTGTTGCTCCTCCTCTTTTTCCTTGAACATCTTGAGGTTCGACAGGATGTGCTCCTGTACCTCGTCGAGGTATTCGTTTATTTTTGCGTTGTCGTCGCTGTATTTGACCCGGATGTCGGAAATCAGCTCGCTCACCACTGGCAGGCCGCTTCTGTATTCCAGGCCGTCGATCTCTTTGCGGATCTTCTTTTCGTTCTCCCTCATTTCCCTCATCAACGAATCGAGCTCTATCCGGTAGTCGAGGAGTTTCTTCTTGATCCTTTCCAGTTCCTCTTTGCTGAAGTTGCCCTGTTCCGCCAGGGCCTCGAGCTGCTCGAAAGGCACCGGCTTACCCTCATAGACAGGGACGATGTCCTGCCGGGTGAAAGGCCCGATCTGAAAGGCCACGAGCTGGAACCCGTCTTTCAGGATGCGGTCATTGAATTCCTTCATCATCTCTTTTTGCTTCGACCGGTAGCTTTCTATGATCTCTTCGGAGGCCTTCTTGAAGACGTCGCTTTCGAAGATCAGGGGGATCTGTTTGATAAGATGGTCGATGAGGTCGTCCATGTCACGGGCGAATTTCTGCCCCATGCCCGCAGGAAGAAAAATTACCTTGGGCATGTCGGGGTTCTTGAAGTTGTTCACATAGCAGATGTCCTTCGGTATCCCTTTGCCGGAGTCGAGTTTGTTCAGTATCCTCATGATGGTCGAGGTTCTGCCCGTCCCCGTCCTTCCGGAGACATAGATGTTGTACCCCGGGCTTTCGATGGTCAGTCCGAGCTTCAAAGCCCTGACGGCCCGGTCCTGACCGATGATCCCCTCTTTGTATTCGCACTCTTCCGTCGTCTGGAACTTCAGTGATTCGGGGTTGCACCGCCATCGCAGTTTTTCTACCGGTACTTCCTCAAAATAAATTTTTTTATTCGTCATTTTCCAGGTTCTCCCGAAAAAATTTTGCAAGATTGAGGGTTATGGTCAAAAGTGCAAAAAATTCCGCATACGTGCGACTAATCATAAAGAAAGGCGATTCATTTGTCCATAGATTTGTCCGGTGATTTGTCTGGAAGGGTGTCGGGACCTACCTTACCGCTATCCAGGGGCGGTTGTTTTTTTCCCAAGAGCTTCAAGAGCTTATCGCGGTAAAGATAAGCGAAGACAAGGACGACGGCGGTAAAGGCAAGGATGGCGTACAGGGTCTTTGTCTGGTCGTTACGTATGCAACTGCCCCCGACCGAGAGGAGGACGGTTCCGAAGAGCCTCCCGGCGGTCGATACGAGCAGAAAGAGGCTTGTCCTCATATGGCTCAGCCCCATGATATAACACAGGGCGTCTTTCGGAAAACCAGGGATCAAAAACATGGCGAAGGTGACGAGTGCCCCCTGGCGTTCCATGAACCGATCGTATTTCTGGAGGATCTTCCGGTCCACCACCTTTTCCACGAAGGGCAGGCCGAGCCATCGGGAAAGGGCGAAGGCCAGCCAGGAGCCGATGGTGAGGCCGATCGTGGAATAGATGGTCCCCATGACGGGCCCGTACAGATAGCCTCCGATGATCCCCGTCGCTTCGCCGGGTAGCGGTGCGATGAGGACCTGGAGGACCTGCAGGAGGATGAAAATCAGGACCGATAAGGGGCCGAATGACTTCACAAAGGAAAGGCCTTTCATCCTGTCGATGAAATATACATGAAGGCCGAAGTGGAAGAAAAGGTAGGTTGCCAGGACAAGGATCGAGACTAAGAGGGCGACCCGCAGGTAGGGGTGGACATCGGTGCCAACCCGTTCTTTGCCCTGTTTCTCAGGTTCCCGACTCTTATCGTTCTCGTTGGCAGGCATGATGTAAATTCAGTGATAATATAGGGGCCGAGCCTGTAAAGGACCGAAAGCCCTGTGTTTTCTCAAAAAAAACGATGAAAGACTACCTGGTCGGAGATGATCAAAACCCCCAGGGCCCAGACATACCAGGCGAAGCCTCGCAGGCTTTTTTCTCTTATGACCCATAACATGAATCGTACGGCCAGGTAGCCGGACATGGCGGCCGCGACGGCGCCCAAGGCCAACTCTGTGATGCCGACCCCGGTTCCCGAGTTGACCATGGCGATCAACGGCCTTGTTTTCACGGCCGCCGCCCCCAGGATCGCCGGTATGGAAAGGAGGAAGGAAAAGCGCGCCGCAAAGTCGCGGTTCAATCCCCGCATCAGAGCGCCGGCGATCGTCATCCCGGAACGGGAGACCGCCGGGATGATGGCCACCCCCTGCAGAACGCCGATGAAAAGGGCGTCAAGGTAACCCATGTGCGATTCGTCTTTGTCGTGCTCTTTGACCGTCTCGGCCCACCACAGCACAAGGCCGGTGAAGAAGAATTCGACGCCGAGCGTCTTTCCCGAGCCGAACATCTCTTCGAAGGCATCTTCAAAATAAAATCCAATCATTCCGGTAGGTATCGTCCCCACGACGACGAGGAGGGTAAGCCGGCTGAAAGGATGCCTGATCATTGTCCAAATATCGCGCCGGAAGATAACGAACAGGACCGCCGCCGTCGCCACGTGTACGATAACATCGAAAATCAGGGCCCCTTCCGTGATGCCGAAGATTTTCTGGAAGAGGACCAGATGGCCTGAGCTGCTGACGGGGAGAAACTCCGTGAGTCCCTGAACAAATCCCAGAAACAACGATTCGCCCGCTGTCATGCCGACTCCCTCTTCCCGCCGGAAATTCGCGCCATACTTCCACAAACCCTGTGCGCTGTCCACATAATTTTACCGAGCAGTGCCCGCATAAACTCCTGACTATCCCGCGAGCGAGCCGTACATCGTAAAAAGGCCGAGCAGGGCAAGCAAGACCATCATGATCATCCGGTAGGTCTGATCGCTCAACTTGCCGTAGAAGAACGACCCCGAATAAGTCCCGATAAGGAGCGCGGGAAGGGAGATGAAGAAGAGACGCCAGACTTCGGGGGTCGTCAGACCGCTGTATACTTGCGCGAGAACCACGAGGACCCCCGACACGACGAAAAAACCCTGGAGGACGACCTTTACTACGTCTTTGCCCCAGGGCTGGAGGGACGTCCAGACGATGACCGGGGGACCGGAGGCGCTCAGGGTGCCCCCGAGACAGCCGGCCAAGAAACCGAAGCCGTATGACCACCGGGGGTCTATCGTCCCTGTCGTCTGCGCCTTCATACTCATGAGCGGATAGATCACTAGGATCGAGCCCATGATAAACTGGATGACCCGTGTGTCCAAGGTCTTGAGAAAGAAGACGCCCAACGGTATCCCCGGAAGGGCGCCGAGCAGAAGGGGGACGATTTTCCCCCAGTCGAGATGTTGCCGGAGCTGGATGAGCAGGATAGCCGACATGGTAACGGCATGGAGCGCGCTCAGGGGGATGACGGTTTTTATGTCCATGAAGGTCGCCAGCAACGGCAGGGCGAGCAGGATGGAGCCGAACCCGGACAATCCCTGTGTAAAACCGGCAAGAAAGGTAATAAAACTCAGGAGGATGTATGTTCTTGACAACGACGCCTCCGAAAAACACGCGCTCCATTATGATGACCTTTCCCCCGAAAGTCAAAGAGAGAAAAGGCTTGAAGTTATCCTAAGGAACGAATTAACATACGCCGTTTTTTAGTCAGCGGAAACCATGAAACCGGGAGGGTAAAGTGGATTTAGGCGTTCTGGGACACATCGAATTTACTTGGGATTTCCTCGCCGGGCTTGTCAGCATCGTGATCATCGACCTCATCCTCGCCGGCGACAACGGCGTGGTTATCGCCATGGCGGTCCGTTCCCTGCCCCGGGATCAGCGCCGGAAGGGGATTATCTTCGGCGCGGGGGCGGCTGTGCTGCTCAGGGTCGCCCTGACTTTTTTTGCCGCCCGTCTCCTGCTCGTCGAGTTCGTCAAACTTGCGGGTGGCATTCTGATTTTGTGGATTGCCGTGAAGCTCTTCGTCGAGGGGGTCCCCGAAGAGGAAGGTGCGAGAGAGGCGAAGACCTTCTGGCAGGCCATCTGGGTCATCGTTGTGGCGGACATAACGATGTCGACGGACAACGTGCTCGCCGTGGCCGGTGCCTCGGCGGGCAATCTCTTCCTCCTGCTCTTCGGCCTCGGCCTGAGCATCCCCTTTGTCGTCTTCACCAGCA
>CAZRAC010000044.1:0-17515 GCA_964597995.1 uncultured Syntrophaceae bacterium
ACCTCGAATTTTTCCATTATATTACTGCCCCACAGGTCAAAATGATGGATTGTGTAAGACATACACGGTTTTTAGAGGTAATGCAATAATGAACGATAGGCAAAAATTTTCCCCTTGACAAGCGCAGGGTCTAGTGTTTATATGGCGTCAACATTGTTTATAGGTTGGATATTTCTGAATGGGTAGACAAAAGAAGGTCGATGGCATGTTGCGCTTCTGGTTCGGCTATTATTATTTCGGCACATCGGTCTGCCCATCGCTCAGGAGGACTTAAACCTCGATAAAATAGTAAAAAAGCCATGGACAGACCGAAGTTGCTGCCCATGGCTTTTTTTATTTCGGGCCATGGTGAGAGCAGCATCACCATGGCCTTTCTTTTTGGAGGAGAGAAATGGTTATCGTAATGAAAAGAAACGCGACCGAAAAACAAGTAGAGCAAGTGATCGCATGGATCGAATCCGTAGGTTATACCGCCCATCCGTCCCAGGGTGTTGAGCGGACCATCATCGGCGCCGTCGGAGACAGCAGGGACAAGGCTCAGCTCAAGCACATCGAGCACCTGCCCGGTGTCGAAAAGGTCGTGCCCATACTGAAACCTTACAAGCTAGCCAGCCGTGAGGCGCGGGAAGGAAACACGATAGTCCGGGTAGGTGATGCCGCCGTCGGCGGGCCGGAATTAGTCGTTATGGCGGGACCCTGTTCGATCGAAAGCGAGGAACAGTTGATGGAAAGCGCCTACGTAGTCAAGAAAGGGGGCGCCCAGATACTGAGAGGAGGGGCCTATAAACCGCGGACGTCGCCGTACAGCTTCCAGGGGATGGAAGAAGAAGGCCTGAAACTCCTGAAACTGGTCCGCGAGCGAACCGGCATGCCGGTAGTCACCGAAGTGATGAACACAACAGACGTCGACCTCGTCGAAGCCCATGCGGACGTCCTGCAGGTCGGCGCCCGCAATGTTCAGAATTTCGCTCTCCTGAAGAAAGTTGGACAGGCGCGAAAGCCCGTCTTACTAAAGCGCGGGATGATGACCACCATCGAAGAGCTTCTGATGTCGGCGGAATACATCCTCTCGGCGGGAAATCACCAGGTCATCCTCTGCGAGCGGGGAATCAGGACCTTCGAGACGGCTACACGCAACACCCTTGACCTAAGTGCCGTCCCGGTGCTAAAGGAAGCGACCCATCTCCCCGTGATCGTCGACCCGAGTCACGCCGCAGGCCATTGGCGACTGGTTGCACCGCTCGCCCGTGCTGCTGTTGCGGCAGGCGCCGACGGCCTTCTTATCGAAGTCCATCCGGAACCAGAGAAGGCCTTTTCCGACGGGTTGCAGTCCCTGAAGCCGGAAAAATTCTACCAGCTCATGGACGACCTGCGGACACTGGAAAGAGTCATGAAAACTGAGTTGGGGGCGCAATCATGAACCGGATAAGAGTCAATCTCGACAAGAAGGTCTCGAAGTCTTACGATATTTGCATAGGGCGGGCCATCATGGACAGGACGGCCCTGATTCTCGCCAAGAACAACTGGGCATCCCGTTACGTGATCATCACCGATTCAACCGTGGAGGAACTTCACGGCCGGAGGGTGCTGAAAATCTTCGACGATGCGAACCTCAAAGCGGACATGATCTCCTTCCCGGCCGGCGAGAGTGCCAAGACGCTGGAAACGGGATTGCGCATCGCGGAGAAGCTCCTGGACCTCGGCGTCGACCGGGGCTCACTGGTCATCGCCCTGGGCGGGGGCGTCGTGGGAGACCTCGCCGGATTCGTGGCCTCCGTCTACATGAGGGGGATCCCCTATGTACAGATACCGACTACGCTCCTGGCACAGGTAGACAGCAGTATAGGCGGCAAGACGGGTGTTGACCTGCCGGCGGGAAAGAATTTCCTCGGCACCTTCTACCAGCCCAAAGGTGTCTTCATCGACCTGACATTCTTGGAGACCCTTCCGGCCAGGGAATTCGGAAACGGCTTGGCGGAGATTATGAAATACGGCGTCATCGATGACCCCGAGCTACTGGAAGCACTCGAAGGCGGAGTAGACGCCCTCCGCACGGATGATACGCTCCTCGAACGAGTCGTCGCCAGGTCCTGCCATATCAAGAAGGGGATCGTGGAAATCGACGAGACCGAAAAAGGGCTCCGCCGCGTCCTTAATTTCGGCCACACCGTCGGTCACGCCGTGGAAGCGGAGTCCGGGTACAGGATGTCCCATGGGGAGAGTGTCGCTGTAGGGATGGCGGCCGCCGCTTCGATCTCGGAAAAACTCAAGTACCTGCCCGCAGAGGACCGGGGGCGAATCGCCGCGCTGATCAGGACAATCGGCCTCCCGGACCGGCTGCCGCAGGATATGAGCACGGAAGGAATACTATCGCGGATCAAGAACGATAAGAAAAAGGACGGCGACACGGTCCATTTTGTCCTTCTGAAAAAACTGGGGCTGCCGTTCATGAACGGCGGTGTCCCAGAAAAACTGGTCCGAGAGGTAATCGAGGAGATGAAGGGTTGAGGAAAAAGACTCTGGAAGAGTTGAGGGACGAGCTCCGCAGGAAAGACCTCGAGATAGTTGAGCTGTTGAATGAGAGGGCGCGCATCTCCGTTGAAGTCGGACGGGTAAAGGGTGCTGAAGGTTGCGAGGTGTACGACCCGGCGCAAGAAAGCAGGGTCTACGAGCAAATAAAAAAGGTGAATCAGGGGCCTTTGACTGACTATGCCCTGAAGAGCATCTTCCGAGAAATCCTTTCTTCTTCCCGGGCACTCCAGAAGAAGGAAGTCGTCGTCTATCTCGGGCCTGAGGCGTCTTTTTCCCACCTTGCCGCACTCTCCCACTTCGGAAAGAGCGCCGATTTAGTGCCGGCGGTTTCCATCCCTGACGTATTCAAGGCTGTAGAGGGGGAGAAAGCCGATTGCGGCGTCGTCCCCGTGGAGAATTCGGTCGAGGGCTCCGTCAAGCAGACCCTAGACCGCCTGGTGGTAACACCGCTTACCGTCAGGGCCGAAATCTTCCAGAGGATCTCCCATTGTCTTCTCTCTCCCGGAGTAGACCTGAGTGCCGTCAGACGGGTCTATTCCCATCCTCAGGCCCTCGCCCAGTGTCAGGGCTGGCTCAGAGCCCATCTGCCAGACCGTCCCTTGATGGAAATGCCGAGCACGGCCGCCGCCGCCCGGCGTGTCCTCGAAGAAAAAGAAGGTGCCGCTATCGGAAGCGCCCTCGCCGCTGAGGTTTACGGCCTCAACGTCCTTGTTCAGGGGATCGAGGATGAACCGCTAAACACGACGCGGTTTCTTGTTGTCGGAAGGGGTAGAAACACGGCAACCGGCATGGATAAGACATCCATAGTGTTCGGCACACCGCATGTGCCCGGCGCCCTTTATAGCGTCCTCGAACCCATTGCAAGGGCGAAGCTCAACATGCTGCGGATCGAATCCTACCCGCTGCGGGACCGTATGTGGGAGTACCTATTCTTCGTCGACCTTGCCGGGCACGACGAGGACGAAAAAATCGTCGACTGCATCAAAGAGATGGAAAAGAGGGCCACCTTCATCAAGGTCTTAGGGTCCTATCCGAGGGGTAACGGTCAATGAGAATCTGCGTATCCATCATGGCCGGGAGCTCCGACGAAGCTCTCGCGAAGATGGAGACGGCCCTTACTCGGGCGGACCTCGTGGAGTTGAGGGTCGACAGGATCAAGAACCCGGACCTCGGGAGACTGCTTGCCGGAAGAAACAAAAAGGTCGTCGTGACAAACCGGCGGCGGGAGGAAGGAGGCTCCTTTCAGGGTACGGAAAATGAGCGGATGGAACTCCTGAGGGAAGCCGTCTGCCTGGGCGCAGGGTACGTAGACGTCGAGGCGGCTACAGGGCCTCTTCACATACGGGAACTTGCGGAGATGATCGGAGATCGTGGTGTGACAAAACTGATCATTTCGCATCACAACCAAACGGGTACACCCGGCGAGGGTGTCCTTCAAAAAACGATCGGTGTCTGCCGTTCCCTCGGAGCAGACATCGTCAAGGTCGTAACAACGGCCCGTACACCGGAGGACAACCTGAAGGTACTCAGACTCATCCCCTATGCCCGGAGGAAAGGACTGGAAATCATCGCTTTCTGCATGGGCGACAAAGGACGTATCAGCCGCGTAGCCTCGCCCATCTTGGGCTCTTTCCTTTCCTTTGCCTCACTCGAAAGGGGCGAGGAATCGGCGCCAGGACAGATGACGGTGGATGAAATGAGGCTGGTCCTTAGTTTGCTGTACACCGCTTAGAGGCGCACCTTGAACAGGAAAGAAGAGGCCACCAGGGTGTTCGGGTTGTTGGGTAACCCTGTAGGACATAGCTTGTCGCCCCTGATGCACAACGCCGCTTACAGGGAGATGCAACTCGATGCCGTCTACGCCCCCTTCTGTGTGAATGACCTGGAGGGGGCGATCCGCGGGATAAAGGCGCTTGACATAAGAGGCGTGAGTGTTACGATCCCCTTCAAGACGGCGGTCCTACCGCTCCTCGACGACATAGAAGAATCCGCCCGTACTATAGGCGCCGTGAACACTATCGTCAACGACTGCGGACACCTAACCGGCTTCAACACCGACTGGACCGGGCTCGTCCGGAGTTTGGAGGAATTGACGAACATTAGGGGCAAAACCTTCGCCGTACTCGGAGCAGGCGGGACCGCCAGGGCCGCCGTCTTCGGTATCCGGGAGAGGGGCGGCGTTCCCGTCGTTGTGAATCGTTCGGAAGAACGGGGACGTCGATTGGCCCTTGAATTCGGTTGCCGATTCTTCCGTCTCGACGAGATAGAAAAGGTGGAGGCAGACTGCCTCATCAACACGACACCGGTGGGGATGGCACCCCAGGAGGAGGCGATGCCGGTCGACAGGCGCAACATCTCCCGCTTCAGGTGGGTTGTCGACGTCATCTACCGACCCTGGCGAACGAGGCTTCTCGAAGAGGCCGAAAAATCCGGCGCCGGGAC
This sequence comes from uncultured Syntrophaceae bacterium, assembly GCA_964597995.1. Taxonomy (GTDB): domain Bacteria; phylum Desulfobacterota; class Syntrophia; order Syntrophales; family UBA4778; genus UBA2207. The sequence continues at coordinate 4,975 of CAZRAC010000044.1, forward strand.
GATGAACGGCGCGGGGATGCTCGTGTACCAGGGGGCGGAGCAAATCCACCTCTGGACGGGGCAGGAACCGCCGGTGGCGCTGATGCGCCGGGTCGTCCGGGAACAGCTCAAGGCCGAGAAGACGGGAGACCTTTAACCATCGTCGTATGAAGGAAATGAAAGAGATCGAAATAAAACCTGTGAGCCGTGTCGACGCCGCCGTGAAGATCCCCGGGTCGAAAAGTTATACCCAGCGCGCGCTTGCAATTGCCGCCCTGGCGGAGGGGACCTCGTTCCTGAGTAATGCCCTCTTCTCCGGCGACACGGAGCGGCTGATGTCGGCCCTGCGTGATCTCGGCGCGAATATCCTCGTCGGAGATGACGGCATCACAGTCACCGGCACGGGCGGCAATATTCTCAACCCCGACAGGGAAATCCATCTCGGTAACAACGGAACGGCCCTGCGACTCTTGATTTCTCTCGTCGCGCTCGGCCGGGGCAACTATGTCCTCACTGGAGACAACCGCCTGTGCGAGAGGCCCGTCAAGCCCCTGCTCGACGCCCTGGCGTCGATGGGTGTCCGTGCCCGGAGCGACGGCGGTTTTCCCCCGGTCACCATCGACGCCGAAGGCCTGCCGGGCGGAACAGTCGCTCTTCGCGACATCGAAAGCAGTCAGTACGTCTCGTCGCTTTTGATCAGCGCCCCTTACGCAGCAAAGGACACGACCGTGGAACTCCGGGGGCGCACGCCTTCTCAACCTTACATCGACATGACCCTCGAGACGATGGAGGCCTTCGGCGTCCCGGTCGCCAGAGAGGCGCCCGGCCGATACGGGGTAAAAGCGGGAAGGCATTACAGGGGCAGGCGTTACCGGGTGGAGGGAGACGCCTCTAGCGCTTCTTACTTCTTCTTGGCGGCTGCCGTCAGCGGGGGTAGGGTCCGTGTGGAAGAAGTGAATCCCAGGACACTCCAGGGAGACATCGCTTTTCTGGGTATCCTGGAACAGCTCGGCTGTGCCGTCCTGAGGGGAAACCGCCTCGTAGAGGTAAAAGGCGGAATATTGAGGGCTGGGGATTTCGTCTTCGACCTTGGCGATATGCCCGACATGGTCCCTACCCTCGCAGTTCTCGGGGCCGTGCGGCCGGGAAAGACGGTCGTCAAAAATGTGTCTCACCTGAGGTTCAAAGAAAGCAACCGTCTGGAGGCGCTCGTTACAGAGTTGAACCGGGTCGGTATCCGGGCCGACGAGACAGAGGACGGCCTCGTGATTGAAGGCGGAAACCCACGGGGCGCTGCTATAGAGACGTACAACGACCACCGGATCGCCATGAGCTTTGCCGTACTGGGGCTTGTCGTTCCGGGGATGCGGATCAAAGACGGGGACTGCGTCAAGAAGTCGTTCCCCGGGTTCTGGGCGGAATTGAGCAAGCTGACCTCTTATAGCTGATCGAGATGAATGAACAAACTGATGGCGCAAACAGGAATATCATCCTGATCGGTTACCGGTCGGCGGGGAAAACCGCAGTCGGCGGCCGTCTTGCGGAGAGGCTTGGACTTCCTTTCTACGACACGGACGACCTAATCTGTCAGCGAAAGGGGAAAAGTGTCAGCGAGATCGTCGCCGAGATGGGGTGGGCTGGCTTCCGCAAGGAAGAAAGGATCGTCATCAAGAGTCTGACCTTCGTCACCGGCTGCATCATCGCCCTCGGTGGGGGCGCCGTGATGGACCCCTTAAACCTGGAAGTCCTGAAGGCACATGGGGTTTTCATCTGGCTGGACGCAGCCCCCACGGCAATCGTCGAAAGAATGGAGAAAGACGCCGCGACGGCCGCCCAGCGCCCCCCTCTATCGGGTACGGATTCGCTGGGCGAGACGGCCGCTATGCTCAAAGAGCGGGAACCGATCTACCGTCTATTGGCCAACTACCGGATAGACACGACCGGCCGCGGGGTCGACGAGGTAGTTGACGAGATAAGCGGACTGATCCAAGAGAAAAACCTACTTTTTTAGAAGCCTTTGCTTGCTTAAAAATGATGGGGGGTCGAGCCGATCCCGAAGGATTAAGGACACGGTCGAAAAATTAAAAAAGAGGAAAGTCTATGTCCGGTAACACGATCGGAACCGTTTTCCGCGTCACAACCTGGGGGGAATCCCACGGACCGTCCGTCGGGGCCGTGGTCGACGGCTGTCCTCCCGGGGTCGACCTCGACGAGAGCGACATCCAACAGGAGCTGGACCGCCGCAAACCCGGCGCGAGGGCCTTCGCCTCGCCGAGGAAGGAAGAGGACCGCGTCGAGATACTTTCCGGGACCTTCGAAGGAAAGACAACCGGGACGCCTATAGCTCTCCTCATCCGCAACCGCGACAGCGACAGCGCCGCTTACGATGAATTACGCAACCTTTTCAGGCCCGGTCATGGAGATTTCACCTATTTCAAGAAATACGGCATCCGGGATCATCGGGGAGGGGGCCGGGCCTCGGGACGGGAAACCGCGGCGCGCGTGGCCGCAGGAGCGGTAGCTAATAAGGTCATCTCCCGCGAGGGAATCTCTGTGCTCGCCTTCGCGAAAGAGGTGGGTGGAGTTGCCGCAAAGAAGGCCCCTCCGGGGGACATGGCGGAAAACTCCCTGCTCTGCCCCGACAGGAAGGCCGCGGCGAGGATGGAAAAGCTGCTGGAAAAGGCGCGCAATGAAGGAGACACCCTGGGAGGGATCGTAGAAATCGTGGTGAGAGGGTGTCCACCCGGACTCGGAGAGCCCGTGTTCGACAAGATGGACGCAGACCTCGCAAAGGCCCTGATGGGGATAGGAACGGTCAAGGGCGTGGAGATCGGCTCCGGCTTCGAAGCGGCAAGGATGACTGGGTCGAGGCACAACGACCCCCTGACACCGGGAGGGTTCGCCACAAATCATGCCGGCGGTGTTCTCGGCGGTATAACGAGTGGTGAAGACATCGTGGTCCGGGTCGCCTGCAAACCCATCCCGTCGATCGGGAAGGCGCAAAAAACGGTCGACCTTAACGGCAAGCCGGTCACCCTCTCCATCAAGGGGCGTCACGACGTATGCGTCATCCCACGGATCATCCCCGTCTGCGAGGCAATGGTAAGCATCGTCCTTGCAGACCACCTGCTGAGGCAAAGGGCGAATAGGGGGGTTTTCTCTTGAACAACATCGAGGTCGGGATCATCGGCGGTACAGGCGGCATCGGAGAATGGTTCGCCCGCTTTTTTAGGGAAGAAGGACTGACGGTCCACGTCTCCGGCCGAACAACTGGCATGCCCGCCGTCGATATGGCCCGGAGGTGCGACATCGTGATCGTCGGCGTCCCCATCAGCGCCACCTGCGATGCGATCCGCCTCGTCGGGCCCATGATGAACAGGAAGTCCCTCTTGATGGACCTCACGTCTCTCAAGGCGGAGCCAGTGAAGGCGATGCTCGAATCCTCCACCTCAGAGGTCATCGGCCTTCATCCCCTTTTCGGCCCCGATGTCCCCTCACTCGAGGGACAGAACATCGTCCTCTGTCCTGCCCGAGGAACGACGTGGCTTCCCCGGGTGAAGGAACTTTTTCTGAGCCGCGGCGCCCAACTCGTCGAAGCGTCGCCGGAAAGGCACGACGAATTGATGGCCTTTGTCCAGGTACTCACTCATCTCAACACCATCACCATGGGCCTCGCCCTCAGGGATGCCGACATACCGCAGGGCGAACTTGAAAATTTTTCGACGCCCATCTTCCGGGCAAGACTTGCCAGCATCGAAAAGATATTCCTGAAAAACCCACGCCTCTACAGCGAGGTCATCGCTTCGAATCCGTACACCCCAAAAATCATGGCCCTGTACGGAGATGCGCTCCGCCGACTGGAAGAGACAGTCGGGACGGGAAAGGCAGAGGAATTGAAAAGGCTTATCGAAGGGTGAACTCCCCTTCTTACATTTCCCTGTTCACTTTTTTTCGATGTCGGCGATAAAAGAAATGACCGTCTCGATGGGCGTCCCCGGAGTGAAGACCTCCAGGACACCTACTTCCTTGAGGGATGCGACATCGTCCGGAGGTATCTTGCCGCCGATGATCACCGGTATATCTCCGGCACCTTTTTCGCGGAGGAGTCTTATCACCGTGGACGATAGGACCATGTGGTTTCCGGATAACGAGCTGAGGCCGACCACATCGGCGTCTTCCTGGATGGCAGATTGCACGATGCTCTCCGGCAGTTGATCGCCCAGGTATATGACCTCCATGCCCGCGTCGCGGAGTGCACGGGTAATCGTTATTATTCCCCGCCAACGGTCATCGCTCCCGAGACGGGCTATCACCACACGTTTTGTCGTTGCCATGGCTTTCACCTCTCCTTAATCGATTCTGCTCCCACCGGGCCATAAAATGGTTATTTCTACCTTATCTGCCCCGAATCGGCAAGCTCGATTTGACTATTCAAGACGTGCTTCGCCGACAAAAGGTCGGCTTCAGGTCAAGCTTCAGGTCGAGCGAATTGACTTTTTCTGGCGTTTCCTGCAATATAATAAAAAATCTTTCCCCCCGAAGAGGCCGAACTATGTACGGCAACAAAACAGTCATGGCGGTTTTTACGCTCTTATTCATTTTTTTGCTTTCTGTTGCAGCTGCGGAGGCCATGACACCGGAGGAGTCGCTGAAGAAAAATTTTCCCGACCTGACTTATGAAGCCTTCAGCCCCTCTCCCGTCAAAGGACTGTACGAAGTTACCGCCGGGATGCAGATATATTACTATGCGCCGGAAGCGGAAATACTGATCGTAGGACAGTTGATCGCAAAGGACGGCACTAATCAGACGGCAGCGCGGAAGCTCAAGCTCGTCGCCGGAAAGATAAAGGAAATCCCCCTCGAAAAGGCATTGAAAATCGGCAACGGGAAGAATCAGGTGATCGAGTTCTCCGACCCGGACTGCGGCTATTGCCGTAAGGCCTCGGAGTTCTTTTCCAAGCGTGAAGACGTCACCCGTTATGTCTTCTTTTTCCCCCTTTCCGAGCGGTCGGAAACAAAGGTTCGTCACATCCTGTGCTCAGCCGACCGTGAAAGGGCTTACAAGAACGTCTACGAGGGCAAAATGGACGGCACCGCCTGTGGGGTTTGCAAGGACGAAAAGGTTGAGACAATCATCAAGGCCGACAAGGATGCCGGCAACCGGCTTGGGATCGAAGGAACGCCTTTCTTCTTCATCAACGGCAAAGCGGTCCCCGGCGCCGACCTGGAGCTTATCGAGAAGTTGCTGACAGGACAGCAACCCCTCAACTGACTCGGCGCTGACCATGCGGAATCGGGAGATGCAGGGGGAAAAAGCAGACCTTCGCCGGTTCAGAGAAAACCTGGATGATGAAAGGAACGCCGCCTACCTTTACCACGCCTTGGCGGGAATCGAAAAAAATCCCAAGATAGCGTCGGTATACCGTCGTCTCGCGGAAACGGAGAGAGGCCACGCCGAGATCTGGGCCGAGCGGATCAGGGCCGCGGGGGAAGTGATCCCCGACTTCCGCCCGTCCTGGCGCACGAGGACCGTCATCTGGCTCGCCCGTCACTTCGGCATCCATGCTGTGCTTCCTACGCTCTCTTCGGTCGAAGACGGCGCCTCCAGCGGTTACGGTCGTTTTCCCGATTCCCGGAATATGGTCAGGACCGAACGATCCCATGCGACAATCCTGCGACACATCAGCCAAACCACCGGCGGAGGGATGGAAGGCGGGATACTCGCCCGCTTCGAGGGACGGCACCGCGCCGCAGGGGGAAACGCCCTTCGGGCGGCGGTACTGGGGGCGAGCGACGGCCTTGTCTCGAATTTCAATCTGGTGATGGGCGTCGCCGGGGCCCAACTCTCCGGCGGCAGTATCTTACTCACCGGTTTTGCCGGACTCCTCGCAGGGTCCATATCGATGGCCCTCGGAGAATGGATATCGGTGCAAAGCTCCAGGGAGCTTTACGAGAAACAGCTCCAGACGGAGAAGGAAGAAATCGATTCGACCCCGGAAGAAGAGACCGAGGAGCTGAGTCTGATCTATCAGGCCCGCGGGCTGGATGAAGATGAGGCACGCCGACTCGCCGCCAGGATCATGAGCAACCCCTCGACCGCCCTTGACACATTGGCCCGGGAAGAACTGGGGATCAACCCGGAGGAGCTCGGCGGCTCCGCCTGGGAGGCTGCCTTAACGTCCTTCCTGCTCTTCGCCGTCGGCGCAGTCATCCCGGTCATACCATACCTATTCCTCGGCGGTTCGGCTGCGATCATCGCGAGCGCCTCCGTCAGCGGACTGGGCCTCTTCGGCATCGGCGCAGCCATCACGCTTTTCACCGGACGTTCGGTCTGGTCTTCCGGGCTGCGGCAGGTGCTGTTCGGGTTTGCCGCCGCAACAGTAACCTTCACAATCGGCCGCATCCTCGGCGTCAGCATAGCCGGATGAGCATTTTCCCCCATTCACCCTGAGCGGGATACAACGAACAGAGACAGAAAGAAACCAAAATGGATCTAAAGTTTGTCTGGAAAATCATCAAAGAGGCGTCTGCAAAAGCGGTGGACGACAACGTACCCCAGCTTGCCGCCGCCCTTGCCTTTTATACAATCTTTTCCCTCGCCCCCCTGCTCATCTTCGGCACTTACGCCGCCGGCCTGATCTTCGGACCGGAAGCGGGCCGCGGTGAGTTGATCGGCCAGATTCAGAACCTAGTGGGAAACGAAGCGGCCTATCTGATCAAGAAATTGACCGCCGGGAAAAGGTTCCAAGCCGTCGCACCGGCCACCATCATCGCCTTCACCGCCATGTTCATAGGGGCGACGGCGGTATTCGTCGAATTGCACGGCGCCCTGAACAAGATATGGAACGTCAAACCCGCCGCAGGCGTCATCGTCGGCATCATCAAGCCGCGTCTTCTTTCCTTCGTCATGATTCTTGGCCTGGGCTTCCTCTTCTTAGTCTCGCTCCTCTCGACGGCTGTCATCGGGACAGTCGGCAGCATCCTGAAAAAATTCGCGCCGGGTGTATTCTACATCCTCACCAACCTGGGGACCGGCATAATCTCGTTTATCATCATCACCGCTCTCTTTGCCATGGTCTTCAAACTCCTAACGGCAGCAAAAATATCCTGGCGAGCGGTCTGGGTCGGGGCCATCACCACGTCTGTACTTTTCGCCATCGGCAAATACCTCATCGGCTTCTACCTGACTCACAGCGGCACGGCCTCAATCTACGAGGCGGCGGGCTCCTTGGTAGTCTTCATCTTCTGGGTCTACTACTCGGCCCAGGTTTTCTATTACGGCGCTGAGATCACCTATGTCTATGCCCGACACCACGAGGAAGCCGATCCTTAAATTTTGTCCTTGCAAAGGAACCTGAAAAAGTCTCTAATGAAGCCGCTCCGACTTGTCGAGTATACCCATTTCATAATTACTGGCGTTGTTCACTTTTCAGCATTCAAGACCCGCATTTGGGAGGTGAAATGGACTTTTCAGCCCTCGAAAAGATGGACCGGGATGAATTGAACAGCTATCTTGAATTCTTGCTCTGGCACTACCGGGTGATAGACGGTTTTTGGTTCCTCTTCGTTTCCGATGAGTTCGGTCAACAGTGCGCCGAAAGGATCAACGAACGGGTCTGGGCGAAGGCCGCGGAGCTCGCGGCAAAGGACCTCTTAAAGCGCTTAAAGATCGAAGAGAAGGGCCTGAAAGGCTTCGTCAAGGCCCAAAAGCTTTTTCCCTGGCACATCATCATGGGCTACAAGATAGAAGAGAAAGACGACGAAGTTATCCTGACGGTGCCCGTGTGTGCCCCTCAGGCGGCAAGGTTGCGTAAGGGGCTGCCGGAGTTTTTCTGTAAGGCCATGCATAAAGGAGAATTCGAGAACTTCGCGAAGGTGGTGGACGACAGGATTCAGGTGGAATGCCTCTTTGCCCCTCCGGACCCCCATCCCCCGGAAGTCTTCTGCAAGTGGAGATTCACACTGAAAAAGGAAACGCCTTAATCTGTTACTTTCTTTACCCGCACCGGCAAGGGTCGGCATGGAAGGCAAGACGATACGCACCACAGTCGAGGACCGGATCGGAACGATAACATTGAGCCGACCGGAGAACCGCAATGCCATATCGATCCAGATGCGGCGGGAAATCTCGGCGTGCCTCGACGAATGGCAGTGCTCGGAAAAGGTCCATGCCGTCGTCTTCACGGGCTCGGGCGCGATTTTCAGCGCCGGCTTCGACCTCAAGGAATTCGGGAGGCCGGAGCTGTTCGATGAACTTTATTCCACGTCCGCCCTCTACCACCGGGAAATCTGGCATTTCCCGAAGCCGGTGATAGCAGCCGTCAACGGTGCGGCCGTTGCTGGCGGTCTCGACCTCGCCACGATGTGCGACATCCGCATCTGCGATCCTTCCGCCGTCTTCGGCCACCCTGAGATCAAGTTCGGCGTGCCGCCACTTTTCACGCCTCTGCGCTGGATAGTCGGCGACGGCATCGCCCGCGACCTTTGCCTTACGGGACGGCGCATCAACGCCGAAGAGGCGCTCCGCATCGGCCTTGTGAGCGAGGTCGTCCGGGACGAATCCCTTATTGAGAGGGCGATCCGTCTCGCGAAAGAAATACTGGAAGCCCCCTTTCCAGCCCTCCAATTCGTCAAGGGATATCTCAAGGACAATGCGAACCGCGGTTTCGAGGAGTCCTTTTGCGTCGAGCACGACAAGGCCTTCCAGGAGTTTTTGCTCAAAAAGGCCGTCGAAGGACTGAAAAAAGGCAGTCCATGACCTGTTTTTTGCCTGCCGATTTTTCCCATTGACAGAAAGAGAAATCTCCTGTAGACAAAGGGCCTTTGAAAATCACCGGGAGGAGATAGACCGTTGGCTACTCATAAATCAGCAGAGAAGAGAAACCGGCAGAGCAGGAAAAGGCGGTTGAGGAACATGTCCGCCAAGTCGCTCGTCAAGACGATGACCAAGAAGGTTCTTAAAGCCGTCGGGGAGAAGGACCAAGAAGGAGCGAAGAAGAGGCTTCTTGAAGCCGTCGTCGCCATCGACAAGGCGGCGAGCAAGAGGGTCTTTCACAAGAACACGGCCGCCCGCAAGATTTCCAAGCTGACCAGAAAGGTAAACTCTTTGGCGTAACGCCCTATTCAGGCCGAAAAGTAAAAGCCCCTGCAGAGTAGGGGCTTTTACTTTTCGTGCTCCGAGATTGTGTGGCCTATTCTCTACCATTACTGTCCCGTGCCGGCGAAGCACAGTCGGGTTCTTTGCCGCATTCGTCGCGCCGACAATGTTGATGATTACAGCTAAAACCCCGACATGATCATTCTGTAGGCCCTGTCCGCCAAGTCTGCCGCCAGTTTGTCCAAGGCGCTCTTTTTGTTCAATTCCGTTTTTAAAGTGTCCGCCTGAACGACCGCAAAGTCGCTATACCAGGAAAAAGACGGGTTCGACCAGATGACCTTCCTGTCCTTCTTCTCCTCAAAAACAAGCTCCATTGTCAACGTCACCCTGTCTTCCCTGGCCAGGTCTGACGTCGAGTACGAAAGGTGAGTCACGGAAAGGTTGCTGACGCTTCCCCTCAGGATCGCATCGGCATCTTCCCGCCTGTCGGCAAGCCTGAAGCGGCTGCTCTTGCGTAATCTCTCGATGAAGGCGTTTCGTAAGATGACCTCGACATTGACCTCGCTCGTCCGGTTCGCGAAACTATCCACATAAACCGTCCTGATACCCTCGTCGATGTGTTCCCCGCCAGGTGAGAAACGGTAGCCGCAACCAACCATCAAAACCATCGCGAGTAATGACGTCGCGACCCACGCACATATATTTTGCCCCATTCTTACTCCGTCCGGCTTTCTCCGCTTGAACATTCGCACTCTTTCCCTCCGGCCTATTCCCTCCGTTTTAAACATTTCCCTTGCGTCTGATGCCCGATACCTAATTTACCACTATGTTGACCAGCTTCTTCGGGACATAGATAACCTTGAGCGGCTTCTTTCCCTCCAGGAACCTCCCCACCTTCTTGTCTTTCACGGCGAGCTCTTTGATCCGTTCGTCCGATTCATCGGCGGGAACGACGACCTTTCCCCGGAGCTTACCGTTGACCTGAACGACCACGGTGATTTCCTCTTCCGCGGCGACGGCCTCGTCATACACCGGCCAAGGGGTATCGACGAGCCTTTTTTCGCGGCCCATCATCTCCCACAGCTCTTCGGTGATATGGGGAACGATCGGTGCCAGCAGGACGACGACGGCTTCAAGGGCCTCCTTGAGAACCGCAAGGTCCTTGCGATCTTCCCTATCCGGCCGCTTCACCTGATAGATGGCGTTGACCAGTTCCATCACGGCGCTGATGGCGGTGTTGATATGGAACCGGTCGTTGATATCATCGGTAACCTTCTTGATTGTCTGGTGGGTCTTCCGTCTCAAGTCCTTGATCTCGCCGGCGAGCTCATCGTTGGGAAAGGCCTCGACATCTTTGACGTCGTCGAGGTACTCCGTGACGATTCGCCACACCCGACAGAGGAAACGGAAGGAGCCTTCGACGCCCTGATCACTCCACTCCAGGTCTTTCTCGGGGGGTGAAGTGAAAAGACAGAACATCCTCGCCGTGTCGGCGCCGTATTTCTCGATCAAGTAGTCCGGGTCGACCACATTCTTCAAAGACTTCGACATCTTCTCCGCTTTCCCGACCTTCACCTCCCGGGAGCAGTGCACGCACTTACCGTCTTTTACTTCGGAGGGATAGAGGAAACCATGGACGTCACAGCGCTCGGTTTCTTTACAGACCATCCCCTGGGTCAGGAGGTTTGCAAAGGGTTCATCGACTCCCAGGACGCCGAAGTCTCTCAGGACCTTTGTGAAAAATCTCGAATAAAGAAGATGAAGGATGGCGTGCTCGATGCCGCCGATATACTGGTCGACGGGGAGCCAGTAGTCCATCCGCTTCCGGTCGAGCCCGGGCTTCTCGTTGTAATCGGGGGAGCAAAACCGGTCAAAGTACCATGAAGACTCGACGAATGTGTCCATCGTGTCCGTCTCCCGCCTCGCGTCCCCGCCGCAGGACGGGCATGTCGTTTCGACGAATGCCCTATGCCGCACCAATGGAGACTCGCCTTCCCCCGTGATTTGCACATCGAGGGGTAGAACGACGGGGAGGTCTTTTTCGGGTACCGGAACGGTGCCGCACTTGTCGCAGTAGACGATGGGGATCGGTGCCCCCCAGTAGCGCTGTCTAGATATACCCCAGTCCCGGAGACGATACTGGACGGTCCGCTTGCCGCGTCCGATAGATTCGAGGTAATCCGCCATGGCATCGAGGGCCTTCAGGTTGTCCATGCCGTTGAATTGCCCCGAGTTCACCAGGGTCCCTTCCCCCACGTAGGCCTCCGTCATGGTCGCGGGGTCGAGGCTCATCTCAGGGTTCTGGATGACCACGATGAGGGGGAGGTCATACTTCTTCGCAAACTCGAAGTCGCGCTGATCGTGGGTGGGGACGGCCATCACGCAGCCGGTGCCGTAATCGGCAAGGACGAAGTTGGCGGCATAGATCGGCATCTTCTGGTTGGTGAGGGGATTCAGGCAGTAGGCGTCGAGGAACACGCCCTCCTTCTCATAATAATCGGAGGTGCGCATCATCCTGTCTTGCTTTTTCACTTTTTCCACAAATTCAAGGACCGCTTTCTCGCAGGGCTTCCCCTTCGCCAGTTTCATGACCAGCGGATGCTCCGCAGCGACCAGCATGAAGGTCGCGCCGAAGAGCGTGTCCTGCCTGGTCGTGAAGACCTTGATCACTTCATCGGAGTCCGCCATAGGAAAATCCACCTCAAGGCCGTAACTCTTCCCGATCCAGTTCTTCTGCATGGTGAGAACGCGTTCCGGCCACCCGTCGCCCAGCCTGTCGCAGTACTCCAGCAGCTCTTCCACGTATTGTGTGATCCGGAAGAACCATTGTTCGAGGTACTTCTCCCCCACTTCGCTGTGGCACCGCCAGCATAATCCCTGCTCCACCTGTTCGTTGGCAAGAACAGTGGCACACTTGGGGCACCAGTTGACCGCGGAGCCTTTTTTGTAAGCCAACCCCTTCTCATACATCCAGACGAAGAACAGCTGCTCCCAGCGGTAGTACTCGGGTTCGCACGTCGAAACCTCGCGGTCCCAGTCATAGCTGAACCCCATCCTTTTGAGTTGTTTCTTCATCTCCGCGATATTGTCGTTGGTCCACTTCGCCGGATGGACCCCCTTTTCGATAGCCGCATTCTCCGCCGGCATCCCGAAGGCGTCCCAACCCATCGGATGGAGGACGTTGAAACCTTTCATCCTCTTGAACCGCGCCACGACGTCGCCGATCGTGTAGTTCCTGACATGACCTATATGAATCTTTCCGGAGGGATAGGGGAACATCTCGAGCACGTAATACTTCTGTTTGCTCTTGTCCTCCTGCACCTTGAAGGATTTGTTTTCTTCCCAGTACCTTTGCCACTTCTTTTCTATCTGCTGCGGATCGTATTTTCTGTTCATGCCAATCTCCAGTATGGTGATATACAATTTTTAGTTGAAAGTTGAGAAGTGGCTCCCTCTGTGGGAAGA
>CAZRAC010000045.1:0-17076 GCA_964597995.1 uncultured Syntrophaceae bacterium
AACAAAAAAACGACCAGCAGATTAAGCCCGATAAGCCGGATATTTTCCTGAGGTATCAAAACGAGCGTACCTGCGGCGATGACAAACCAGACCATCCGGTCCGGGATCTTCCACAGATTAAGGTCACCGAAATCACGAGCAGGGAGCCCTCTTTTCCGTAGGAACGCCATTCCCACAAGCACGTTCAAAACGACGAAGGTCACCGCACTGATTACTACGAACGCCGGTAAGAGACCGAGGATTGCCCTGACTACATGGGGCACACTCTTCCTCAATTCCCCGACCTGTTCGGCAGGCATACCGAGCTGTGCATAAGCCCCGATGCTCTCGTCTACGCCATCCCGTACGAAGGATTCAACCGCCTGCACCGGGTTTTGACCCGTCCTTTGCAGATGATAACCCAGTAAAAGAAGGGCTACAGTCAGGATGACGAAGGTTCCGTATAAAACCGTCCTTTCGATGGTGAGATCCTTCTTGAACAGCTCCGACAGAACCAAGCCGAATAAACCGAGGAAAAAGAACAGGGCAAAGTTGATTTTCAGGCCGAAAAGGACAACGGGAACCGTCACAAGGAAAAGGGCAAGTAAGAAAACCGCGGCTACTTTGATGCGTCCGAGCCTGGTGCTATAGTACATCACCGGTAGGGGCACGAAGAACTCAGCAACGGGACCTACGAGAGGTGTCAAAACAGCTGCCGTCAGGATCAGCGCCATGACGACCACGGCTGAAATGAAATCTTTTATCAAGATGCAGCCTCTGTCTGTACCGAGTCCCCTTCCCTTCTGCGTACTGAAAACACCGACCACCGCCCTTGGTTTTTCCTGGGGGGCCTCATAATCTGACTTAATATTCTGATACGACAAACGGCAAGAGGGCAATGGCCCTTGCCCTCTTGATCGCGACCGTCAGCTCCCGTTGATGGATCGCGCAATTCCCGGTGATTCGCCTGGGAATGATCTTCCCCTTTTCCGAGATGAAATGACGCAGCATCGCCGGGTCCTTGTATTCGATCTTCATGTTTGAATCAGTGCAGAATCGGCAGACCTTTCTTCTATGGAATACCCTTCTTTCGGGCTTTCTGCCGGTTGAACCCCTCTCAGGGCGCTGATAGGCCATTTATCCTTCCTCCCCTTTTTCCTCGACCACCGTTGTCTCAGTTGATTCTGCGCCAGCACCCACCGGCATCTCTCCAGCCTCGGGAGGTTGCAGAGCCGCCTCTTCCTCTGCGGGCGACTGCTGCACCTTGACTTCCGCCGCCTTCTCTTCCTTTTCTCTTTTGGCGCCGGCTATCTCTTCCTCGATCTCCTGGAGATTGACCTTATCGGCCTTCTTGATCGTCAGGAACCTAAGGACGGAGTCATCGAACTTGAGATTTCTTTCGAGTTCGATGATGCATGCGGCATCACCGGCAAAGTCAACCAGGATGTAGTTGCCCCGCGGCTGTTTTTTGATGCGGTATGCGAGTTTCCTCGTACCCCACTTCTCTGCCCTGACCACAATGCCCTTTTGTTCTGCAATTATCGAGCTGTAGCGGTCAATCAGGCCGTCCACTTCGTCATTCGAAAGGTCGGACAGGACGACCAAAACGATTTCGTACCTCTTCATTCGGTTACCTCCTCACGGCTCTACAGCCCGGAGAACCCTCCGAGCAAGGAGACCTTTTCTCAATGAAATGCGGTGATGCTTCTATAATAGAAGCTCGCGCAAATCAAGCATTTTATGGAAAAATGGAGGGCGATGAGGGATTTGAACCCTCGACACCAGGCTCCGGAGGCCTGTGCTCTATCCACTGAGCTAATCGCCCCCACGACCATCGGTAAAAATCTGGTCGACAGGCCGGGGTTCTTACTATGGGTTACGAAAATATTCAACCCCTTTCCTTCACCAAGCCAAATCCACAACCTCGCCGGGATATGCCGGTTCCTTTACTTTTTGGTAATGGAAGGGGAATCAACCCAGCTCATCTGCCAGTTGTCGTCCACCAAGCACATGGACGTGGAGGTGGAAAATCACCTGGCCGCCCTCTTTATTACAGTTGATCGCCACCCTAAAGCCTTTTTCGGCGACACCTTTCATTTCCGCGATTTCATTCGCTGCGAGGAGCAGTTCTCCCAGTATGCCTTCCTGCCCCCTCTTCACGTCGAGAAGTGTCGGGATGTGCCTTTTCGGCACGATGACCACGTGCACCGGTGCCGCCGGGTGGATATCGTCAAAGGCCAACACCTCGTCATTTTCATAAACCTTCTTGCTCGGTATCTCACCCTTCACGATCTTGCAGAAAATACAGCCTTCCATACCTACCTCCTCTTTTTCAGCCTTCCTGCTATCTGCCTGCCTCTATCGCCTCCTCCAGACTCAGGGCACCTGAATAAAGGGCCTTCCCCACGATTACTCCTGCAACACCGTATCTCTCTAATGTCTTGATCTTTTTGATGTCCTCAATATTCGCCACACCTCCCGAGGCGATCACGGGAATCCCAACCGTCTCTGCGAGCCTCCTGGTAGCTTCGACATTGACGCCCCTCTCCATCCCGTCCCGTCCGATGTCGGTGTAAATGACCGCGGCGAGGCCGACATCACGGTAGCTCGCGGCCACTTCCTCCACCGACCGGGCTGATTCTTCCGTCCATGCCTCTACGGCGACCTTGCCGTCCCGACCGTCTATCCCGAGGATTATCCTCCCACCAAACAGGCGACAGGCCTCTACCACAAAATCCCTGTCCTTCAGTGCGGCCGTCCCCAGGATCACCCACCGAACCCCGGCCTCAAGGTAGAGGCGGACAGTATCGATGCTCCGGATGCCACCCCCGACCTGTACCGGCACCGAGACCTTCTGTAAGATCTCTTCGATAACTTGCCTATTGCGAGGAACACCCGCACGGGAACCGTCGAGGTCCACTAAGTGGATTCTCTCGGCACCCTTTTCCTGCCATTTCTCCGCCACCTCGGCAGGCCGGTCGGAGTAAATGGTCATCCGCCCGAAGTCGCCCTGCATCAGACGCACGCACTTACCTTCTCTGAGGTCTATGGCCGGTATGATTGTCAAATCAGGACACCTTCAGAAGAATCTGAGTTTCAACCCCCGGCGAAAAAATTACTAAATATCACCCACTGTATATTCATGAATCTTACCGAGAGACCGGAAACGTCGACATCATCTTTTCAATGCCCTCAGCCGAAAGCTCCCGCGCTGTTAGCCACTTCCACCCGCCTCGGGCAAAATTTCCGATTTCCAACAGATTATCCGACAGAGGGGCCTGGGTCTTGTCAAAATAAGAGCTCCAGATGACGGTGCCGTCGCTCGTCCGGACAAGGCTGATATCGAAGGTTACAGATGCCGTTACATCGGCGCCGTATGCATACCCCTTGCGCTCGCGGTAACAATAGACATAACCTACGGCTACAATGTCCGCTTCCAACTCTTTCCCGACTTTGATTAAAACATCGAGAGGCTTCGTCTTGAAGGACTCGGCCGCAATCCGCTCGTATATCCCCTCGACTTTGTCAACGGGGATAACCGTAATATTTTTATAATTATTCAATTTTTCGAGAAAAAGCTCCTCGACGGCCTCGGCGGCCTCAGCGGTCGAGGGACAGCTCCTGGACAATGTTCCGACAAGCGGACGGCGGACCGTATGGGACGTCGGGTCCTCCGGTGTCACGAGCTGAAAAGGGACTACGGCGATCTTCTGGGAGGTAATGTCGACCTTTCTTGTGGTCGTAATGACGTCACCTCCGGAAGCGCACCCGGAAATGAAAAAAGGCAGATTGGAGACAACGAGGAAGAAAATGAGTCCGGCTACATTAGGAGATCGATTAACGCTGATAGATTTCACCCCTTTCTTTATTAGGGAACGCCAGGAAAAAACGCCCCAAAAAAATCAAAGCACCCCCTTCGTGGAGGGAATGCCTTTGACCTTTTCATTCACCGCGACAGCCTGTGCCAGCGCTTGCGCAAAGGCCTTGAATATCGCTTCTATCTTGTGATGACTGTTCTTACCATACTCGAGATTGACGTGCAAGGTGATTCCACTGTGGTCGGTGAAGGCCTTGAAGAACTCCAAAAAAAGGAAAGGGTCGAAATCTCTTATGTTTTTGCTTTCGAAGTCGGCGTTAAAGACGAGATAGGGCCTGCCGGAGACATCGACGCTTACGCTGCTCAAGCTCTCGTCCATCGGCACGACGGCGTGCCCATAGCGGTTGATGCCCTGCTTGTCGCCAGTCACTTCTTTGAAGGCCTGCCCGAGACAGATGCCCACATCCTCTACGAGGTGATGGTAGTCGACGTCCGTGTCTCCAGAGCTCTTCACAGAAAGTGAAAAAAAGCCATGCCTCGCGAAGAGTCGCAGCATGTGGTCCAGGAAAGGGATCGTCGTCGATACATCGCCCCCGCCGGGAACATCGATGTTCAGCTCCAGGGAAATTTCCGTCTCCGACGTCTTCCTGTATACCTTCGCCTCCCTCGCCATCGTCCCTTCCTTTCAGATTACCTTGTTCAGGGGGTACTCGATAATCCCTTCGGCCCCTGCCTCCTGGAGCAACGGCACGAGGTCCCTTACTATGTTTTTCTCTACGATCGTTTCCACGGCGAACCAATCTTCATTGTACAACCCTGAAACGGTCGGCGCTTTCAGGGAGGGTAAGAGCAGCATCACCCGTCCAAGATTCTCCCGGGCGACGTTCAGCTTGATTCCTACCTTTCCTATGGCCTGGAGTGAGCCGTTCAGAAGAACCATGACCTGCTCGATCTTTCTTTTCTTTACGGGGTCGGCCCAGGAATCCTTGTTTGCGATCAGCTGGGTGTTCGTTTTCATCAATTCATGGACAATCCTGAGGTTGTTCGCCCTGATGGTGCTTCCCGTCTCCGTCACTTCCACTATGGCGTCGACCAGGCCTTCGACGCATTTTGCCTCCGTGGCGCCCCAGGAAAACTCCACATGGACGTCGATGTTCCGTTCCCTGAAGTATCTCTTCGTGAAGTTGACGAGCTCCGTGGAGATCCTCTTCCCTTCCATGTCTTCGAGGGACCTGATGGGCGAGTCTTCTCTCACGACCAACACCCATCTGGCCTGCCGCGCTGTAACCTTCGAGTAAACAAGTTCCTGCACCACTACAACGTCCGAATCGTTCTCCACGACCCAGTCGCGTCCGGTGAGACCGACGTCGAGGACACCTTCTTCCACGTATCGGGACATCTCCTGTGCCCTAACAAGTATGCAGGAAATCTCGTCGTCGTCGATGTCCGGGAAATAGCTCCTGGCGTCGTAAGTAATCCGCCAACCAGCCCGCTTGAAAAGCTCGACGGTGCTTTCTTCCAGGCTTCCCTTGGGTATACCCAGTCTTACCATCGTCACTTGTAGACATCCTCCGGGTCGAAGACTTTTTTGCCCACTATTTCTTCCTTTCCGTCCGAAATCCTGCGGTAGAAACAGCTTTGATAACCCGTATGACAGGCCGCGCCGCCGACCTGCTCCACCTTGAACAACAGGGTATCGGAATCGCAATCTACCAGGATCTCCCTGATGAGTTGCACGTTCCCGGAACTCTCACCCTTGACCCAGAGAGAGTTTCTTGACCTGCTCCAGTAGGTCGCCTTCCCCGTCTCAAGGGTGGAAAGCCACGCCTGCCGGTTCACGTAGGCGAGCATAAGTACTTCTTTCGAGTCGAAATCCTGAACAATCGCCGGTATAAGGCCGTTTCCCTTATCGAAATCCGGTTCGAACATGAAGTCGAAACACCTTTCCCTATCTTCTATTTATCTTAGTATTTTCATATAGTTTAATAACTCCTTTTAAGCAAGCATTATTTGTGGGAATTTTCAACTTGCCTCCGTCCTTTTTTTATGTTAGCAAGCGGAATCACAGTGCTTTTCAAAACTTTGTCAGCGGTGCGCGATCACGGGAGGCTATCCGGCAGCGATTTCAAAAAAAGGAGATATCGATGACTGTATTGGTTGGAGGTGTAGCGTCTGTCCTGCTAGGTCTCATCGGCCTTTTCGCCTGGTGGAAGGACCTCTTCGTTATCCTCAAAGGCTCCATACCTCTCATCCTTCTCCTGGGAGGCGCTTTCGCCGTCTATGTGGGCATCGATGAGTTGAAGGAAAAGGTCCAGCAGGAAAGGGAAAGTGAAAAAGAAGAATTGATAAAGACCAGAGAAGAGCTGGAAAAGGCAAAAGCCGAAGCGGAAAAGATGAGAGAAGAGCTGGAAAAAATAAGAGAGGAAAGAGGCCTCTAACAAATAATGATAATTATCTTTTCAGCGCAAAACATCGCACCCCTTCTGCCCGCCTACAAGTATAGAAGCCTGCTGCCCGCATAAAACGCGGGCAAGCAGGCTTCCCCATTCTTAAACTCAACGTCTCAAAAAAACCTTCCATCAAATAGAAAGGAGGAATTGGAACATGAAAAAATTTCTGACCGTCTGCTTTTCCGTAGCTCTATTGGTGCTTACCTGCGCGGTCACCCAGCCCGTCCAGGCGGCACAGACGAAATTGACTTACAGCGTCTTCTTCCCGCCCACACACGGACAGGCCAAGGCAGCTGATTCATGGGCAAAAGAGATCGAGAAGCGCACCCATGGCCAGGTCAAGATCACGATCTTGACGGGCGGGACATTGACGCCTGCCGACCAGACATACGATGGAGTTGCCAAAGGTATCGCCGACATCGGGATGTCCTGCTTCGCCTACACAAGAGGAAGGTTCCCTGTCATGGAAACCCTTGACCTGCCGCTCGGCTACCCGAACGGAAAGGTGGCCACAAGGGTCGCCAATGATTTTTACGAAAAATTCCGGCCTAAAGAACTTGCAGGAGTGAAAGTGCTTTACATCCACGCCCACGGCCCGGGGTTGCTCCACACGGTAAGACCGGTCCGCTCACTCGCTGACGTCAAGGGCATGAAGATCCGTTCCACGGGGCTGAGTTCCAAGGTCGTCTCCGCCCTCGGGGCCGTGCCCGTAGCCATGCCGCAGGGAGAAACCTATGAATCCCTCCAGAAGGGCGTTGTAGAAGGAACGATCACACCCATTGAAACGCTGAAGGGCTGGAAACAGGCGGAAGTGATAAAATACACGACGGACTGCAAGGACATCGGATACACGACGGCCATGTTCGTCGTCATGAATCTACGGAAGTGGAATGCCCTGTCCCCGGATGTCAAAAAGGTATTCGAGGACGTCAGCAAAGAGTGGATCGACGTTCACGGGAAGGAATGGGATCGGCTCGATGCCGAAGGAAAGGAATACAGCCTGAGTTTGGGTAATAAAATAATCCCTCTCTCCAAAGAAGAAGGGGCGAGGTGGAAGGCTGCGGTCAAACCCATCATCAATGAATACATCAGGACCACCGACGGAAAGGGTCTTCCAGGCAAGGCGGCCGTCGCGGAAGCGGAAAGCCTGATCAAAAAATATAGTAATAAATATAGGTAGAGAGTCCATAGCAAAGACAATCGGAAGGGATGTAGACTATGCTGCCTGTGGGCAGATGGATTAACACAGCGGGCCGCGGGTTCAACATCGTTGCGTCGGCAGCAGTCATCCTCATGATGATGCTTACCTGCGCCGACGTCGTCCTCCGGCTCTTCCGGCAGCCGATACCGGGCACTTACGAAATCGTGGGGTTCCTCGGAACGGTCGTCGCTTCCTTCTCCCTGGCCTACACATCGATAGAAAAAGGTCATATTGCCGTAGAAATACTCGTAGATAGGCTTCCTGAGAGGGCTCAGGCCTTCTTCGACGCCTTGAGCTCACTTATCGGTGCTTCCCTTTTTGGGCTCCTGACCTGGCAGAGCAGTCTTTACGCCACGGACCTGAAACTGAGTGGCGAGGTCTCGTTGACCCTTGAGATTCCCACCTATCTCTTCGTCTACGGTGTGGCGGCGGGTTGCGGCATGCTCACCCTGGTCCTGCTCGTCGAACTCGGTCTCTCACTGCGAAAGGCGGCGAGGAGATGACCCCTACGGCGGTCGGCATCATCGGATTCTTCGTCCTGATTGCGCTCATGTTCATGAGAATCCCCGTGGGCTTCGTGATGGCCATCGTCGGGGTTCTCGGGTTCGGCATCCTAGTCTCATGGGATGCCGCTTTTCTGCTGACCGCCCGGGACTTCTTCTCCATCTTCGGGTCATACAACCTGACGGTGATACCCCTTTTCGTCTTCATGGGCCAGCTCGCCCATCATTCGGGGATAAGCGGCAGGCTTTTCAACGCAGCCAACAAGTTCATGGGCCACCTTCCGGGTGGGTTGGCCATAGCCACCGTGGGCGCCTGCGCCGGTTTCTCCGCCATCTGCGGGTCGACGAGTGCCACGGCTGCGACCATGGCCTCCGTAGCGCTGCCGGAGATGAAAAAGTACAATTACGACCCGGCCCTCGCAACGGGAGTCGTTGCCGCGGGAGGCAGTCTCGGCATCCTCATACCGCCGAGCACCATCTTCATCGTCTACGGAATCATGACGGAGCAATCGATCGGCAAACTCTTCATGGCCGGGGTCCTCCCCGGCATCCTACTGGCCGTCCTCTTCATAGTCACGATCATCATCTGGACGAAGCTGCGCCCGGAGATGGTCACCCTTGCCCCGAAGTCGAGCTGGAAAGAAAAAATCGCGTCACTCTCGGGCGTGATCGAAACACTGACCCTTTTCGTCCTGGTCATGGGCGGCCTCTTCGTGGGCATCTTCACGCCCACGGAGGCGGCCGCCATCGGTGCCTTCGGGACTTTGACAATCGCCCTGATCAACCGCAACCTGGCATGGAAAGGTTTTCTTCAATCGCTTTACGAAACCACACGGATATCCTGCATGATCATGGTGATTGTCGCAGGGGCCACAGTGTTCGGACACTTCCTTGCGGTAACGGGAATTCCGACGAACATCGGCGAATGGGCTGCCGGCCTGCTGGTGCCCCATCAGGTCGTTATGGCCATCATAATCCTGATTTACCTGGTCATGGGATGTCTTATGGACTCCCTCGCCATGATAATGCTGACGATACCTATCTTCTTCCCCGTCGTCATGAGTCTCGGTTTCGACCCGGTCTGGTTCGGCGTCATCATCGTTTTAGTTACGGAGATGGGGGTGGTTACTCCCCCGGTGGGCATCAACGTTTACGTCGTCGGCGGCGTCGCGCGCGACGTACCCCTCCACATCATCTTCCGCGGCACCGCGCATCTACTCCTCGCCCAGTTGGTAACGGCCCTTCTCCTTATCCTATTCCCCGGGATAGCTTTGTACCTCCCCAGCCTCATCTATTAGCAGGCATAAGAAGGCGGACGGTTAACCGAGACCTGTTCACATGACAAAAAGCAGACATGAATACGCAACAGATGCCGATCAGCAATAGGTGCGATGGTTACAGGGGATTACTTCTCTTTATCGTCATCCTCACTGTAGTCGTCCATGGTTGCGCAACCCTTCCCAAAGAGAAGGGCAAGAAACGGGAAGTCAAGAGGATGCTCGTGACGGCCTACTCGGCGGACCAGAAATCAACGGGGTGGAAACACAAGTGGGGCTGTTTCCTCTTACCGCCGGTGTATGCTTACGGTCCCAATAAAGGGAAACCCAAGAAAGTCGGCATCACCTCCGACGGCACGAGGGCGAAAAAAGGGACGATCGCAGCGGACATAAGCAAGTACCCTTACGGCACCAAGATGTACGTCCCGGGCTATGGATGGGGGGAGGTTCACGACACCGGTTCGGCGATCAAGGGGGATCACATCGACGTCTTTTTTCCCGACGTCAAGGACGCCCGGGCCTGGGGTAACAAGTACCTGGACGTGATCATCCTACGGTGATCCCGTCACCGCCCTTCTCTTGTTTTGCCGACCATCCCGATGAGTAAGAGAACGGCACCGACCGATATGGCGGAGTCGGCTACATTGAAGGCCGGCCAGTGGTAAGGACCGATATAGACGTCGAAGAAATCGACCACTTCACCGGAACGAATCCGGTCGACGAGGTTTCCCACCGCCCCTCCCATGATGAGGGATAGGGCGAGAGTCAGTTTCCAGTCGCCGAACCCGTACCTCCGAAGATAGTAAAGAATCAGGATTATCGCGGCGACGGTCACGGTGATAAAAAAAACAGCCCGAAAATAAACAGGCGCCGTCGCTAAAAACCCGAACGCCGCCCCGGGATTTCTGACGTAGGTTATACTGAACAGGCCGTCGAGCACCGGTATCGAGCTGTAGAGCGGCATGCCGGTCGAAACGATATATTTCGTCACCTGGTCGAGAAGGACAACGAGTGCGGCCACGCCGAAAAATAAAGGCCGACTTCTCCAGGTCAAAGGGGCGCCTCCGCTGACAGGTTGGCAAGACAGCGATCGCAGATAGTCGTATGGACTGCATCTTTGCCGACGGTTTCGCTGTACATCCAACAGCGCTGGCATTTGGCACCCGAGGCCTTCGAAACGCCGACCTTCAAGCCCTCTATCTCGCTGCTTACGTAAGGCTCTTCCAGGTCATCCCTGTCGAGGATGTTGACCTGGGAGACGATGTTCAGGACCTTCAAGTCCTCCCGTCTGTCCGCTAGGAATCTTCTCAATTTCTCCGGCGCGTAAAGGTCGACCCGTGCATCCAGCGAATGACCGATGACCTTGTTCTTTCGCGCCTTCTCGATGGCCTTCGAGACTTCGCCCCTGACCGCGCTCAGCGTCTTCCATGCCTCCTTTATCTTCTCGTTCAAGAATTCCGGGTTGACGTCGGGGAATTGCGTGAGGTGGACGCTGACGGCCTTGTCCTCATACTCAGGCATGGCGTTCCAGATCTCGTCCGCCGTGAACGTCAGGATGGGCGCGAGCAACCTCACCAGCGTGTCGAGGATGATGTACATGGCACTCTGGGCGGAGCGTCTTGCCTTCGATTTCGCCTTCGCCGTGTACATCCTATCCTTGGATACGTCCAAGTAGAGCGAACTTAGGTCCACCGTACAGAAGTTGTAGATTGTGTAATAAACGATGTGGAACTGATACTCATCGTATGCCTTCCGGACCCGCTGGATGATTTCCTGGAGCCGATGAAGGATCCATCTATCCATCTCTTCCATCTCGCCGTAGGGCACCTGATCGTGCCGGCAATCAAAGTCATAGAGGTTGCCCAAGATATACCGCCCCGTGTTGCGGATGCGACGGTAAGCCTCGACTAGCCGCTCCAGGATCTCGCTGGAAATACGGATATCGACGGTGTAATCTTCGGCCGCAACCCAGAGACGAAGTATCTCGGCGCCGTATTTTTCTATGATTTCCAGCGGATCTACGACATTTCCGACGGACTTGGACATCTTCCTGCCCTCACCGTCCACGACGAAGCCGTGGGTGAGAACACTTGTGTAGGGTGCACGACCCCGCGTCGCGACACATTCGAGCAGAGAAGAATGGAACCACCCGCGGTGCTGGTCGCTCCCCTCAAGGTACATGTCCGCCGGTGACCGCAGGTTCGGCCAGACCTCCAGTACGGCGGCGTGGCTCACGCCGGAATCGAACCAGACGTCTAAGATGTCGGTCTCCTTGGTGAAATCTGTCCCCTTGCAGACAGGACAGGCCGTCTCGGGAGGCAGCAGGTCCTTCGCGTCCTTCTCGAACCAGACATCGGCGCCGAACCGGCGTACCAGTTCCACGACCCCGCCCAGGACTTCCGCCGTTGCGAGATAGTTTCCGCATTCTTTACAATAGAACACCGTGATCGGGACACCCCAGAGACGCTGCCGTGAGATGCACCAGTCCGGCCTGTTCTCGACCATGCCGTATATCCGGTCCCGCCCCCAGGCGGGCACCCATTTTACCCGGTCGATTGCCTCCAGGGCCTTTTTCCTCAGCCCGTTCTTCTCCATGGAGATGAACCACTGCTCCGTCGAACGGAAGATGATCGGGTTCTTGCAACGCCAGCAATGGGGATAGGAATGTTGGATGTCCACGAGGGCGAGGAGTGCCCCCTCTTCCCTCAGTTTCTTTACCACTGAATCGTTGGCGTCGAAGACAAACTCACCGGCGAAAAACTCCACGTCCTTGGTGAACCTGCCGTCCTCGTCCACGGGAGCGTAATTGTCGAGGCCGTATTCAAGGCCGATCTCGTAATCTTCCTGGCCGTGTCCCGGCGCTATGTGGACGGCGCCGGTCCCCGCGTCCAGGGTGACGAAGGGTGCCAGGATCAGGACGCTCTCACGGTCCAGGAAGGGATGCTTCGTCTTGAGTCCTTCGAGCACCGCACCGGGAAACTCTGCGATGATCTCGTACTGCTTGAACCCAAAGGCGTCCATACAATAGTCGACGAGCTCCTTGGCAAGGATCAGGACCTCCCCCTGTACCTTGACGGCGGCGTAAACAAAATCCTTATGGAGGGCAATCGCCAGGTTGGCCGGGATCGTCCATGGCGTCGTCGTCCAGATGAGCACGTATACCTTTTCTCCCTTCAGTCTCGGCAGGACATCGCCGAAGTCCGATAGGGCTGGGAACTTGATGTAGACGGAAGGCGTATCGTGGTCGGCGTACTCGACCTCCGCTTCAGCGAGAGCCGTCTTGCAGTGCGCGCACCAATAGACAGGCTTCTTTCCCTTATAGACATCGCCGCTCAACATCAGTTTCGCAAACTCCGCTACCGTGACGGCTTCGTACTCATAACTCATCGTGAGATAGGGATTTTCCCATTCGCCGAAGACACCGAGGCGCTTGAACTGACTGCGCTGGATGTCGACATACTTTTCGGCGTACTTCCTGCAGTAACGCCTTTTCTCCACCCGAGGCAGGTCGTTCTTCCTGTCGCCCAATTCCTTGTCCACCTGATGCTCTATGGGAAGGCCGTGACAGTCCCATCCGGGGACGAAGATGCTGTCGAACCCCGACATGTTCTTTGACTTGATCACGATGTCCTTGATGATCTTGTTGAGTGCGGTCCCAAGATGTATGTCTCCGTTTGCGTACGGCGGACCGTCGTGCAGGATGTAGACCGGCCGTCCCTTGGATACCTCGCGTATCTTCCCGTAAATGTTCATCGCCTCCCAGGCTTGCAGCATCTCGGGTTCTTTCTTGGCCAGGTTGGCCTTCATGGGGAAATCGGTCTTCGGCAGGTTTAACGTATCCTTATAGTCCATGGAGATTTCCTTTCGGGAGCTCGGAGCTTGAGGCAAAAGCTCATAGTGCGTTGATTTTTTTGATTTTGACGGGAATACCACAGATAAGGGGGACTTTCAAGGGGAGAGAGCAAAAAAAGAGGCCCCGCCGGAAAAGCCCGGGGCCTCTTTCATAGACTGCCGGTAAGGGAATTTTACATATCCATTCCGCCGTAACCGCCCATCCCTCCTGGAGGCATCGGCGGCATGGTTTCCTTCTTCGGTTTCTCGGCCACCATGCACTGGGTGGTGAGCATCAATGACGCAACGCTCGACGCATTCTGGAGTGCAAAGCGCGTCACCTTCTTGGGGTCGATCACTCCGGATTTCACGAGGTCCTCATATTCATCCGTCGCCGCGTTGAACCCAAAGGACCCCTTCTTCTCCTTTACCTTCTCAACGACTATGTTGCCTTCCGCTCCTGCGTTCTGAGCGATCATCTTGAGAGGTTCCTCGAGGGCCTTCTTAACGATGGCGACGCCGACCTGCTGATCACCATCCAGGGCCAGTTTTTCGAGCGCAGGGATGCACCTGATATAGGCGACGCCACCGCCGGGGACGATTCCTTCCTCCACGGCCGCCCGTGTTGCGTTCAGTGCGTCTTCCACCCGGGCCTTCTTTTCCTTCATTTCCGTCTCCGTAGCCGCACCCACCTTGATCACGGCCACACCGCCGACGAGCTTTGCTAACCTCTCTTGGAGCTTCTCGCGGTCGTAATCGGACGTCGTCTCCTCTATCTGCGCCCGGATCTGCTTGACGCGCCCCTCGAGGCTTGCCCTGTCACCGGCACCGTCGATTATCGTCGTGTTGTCCTTGTCGACGGTAAGTTTTCGGCAACGACCAAGGTCGGCGATCGTCGTGTTTTCAAGCTTCGCTCCCATCTCTTCGGATATGAGCTTTCCACCCGTGAGGATTGCGATGTCTTCAAGCATCGCTTTCCGCCTGTCGCCGAAACCGGGAGCCTTTACAGCAACCACCTGCAACGTCCCCCGAAGTTTATTCACAACGAGCGTGGCCAGGGCCTCACCCTCGATGTCTTCGGCGATTATCAGCAGGGGTTTTCCCATCTTGGCTATCTGCTCGAGGATGGGGAGAAGCTCTTTCATGTTGCTGATCTTCTTGTCATGGATCAGGATGTAAGGGTCATCATAGTTGACTTCCATCTTCTCGGGATTGGTGACGAAATAAGGGGAGAGATAACCCCGGTCGAACTGCATTCCTTCCACGATGTCCAATTCCGTCTCCAGCCCCTTGGCTTCTTCCACCGTGATGACACCTTCTTTGCCCACCTTGTTCATGGCCTCGGCGATGATGTTGCCGATCGTCTCGTCGTTGTTGGCGGAAATCGTACCGACCTGAGCAATCTCCTTCTGGTCCTTCGTCGGCTTGCTTAACTTGCCGAGCTCTTCGACCACGATCTCAACTGCCTTGTCTATGCCTCTCTTGATATCCATGGGGTTGTACCCCGCCGCTACGTTCTTTGCGCCTTCTCTGTATATAGCCTGGGCCAGGATTGTCGCCGTCGTGGTGCCGTCTCCAGCCACATCGCTCGTGCGGCTCGCAACTTCCCTGACCATCTGAGCGCCCATGTTCTCGAACTTGTCTTCCAACTCTATTTCCTTGGCCACCGTCACACCGTCCTTCGTCACCGTCGGTGCACCGAAGGTCTTCTCCAAAATAACGTTCCTCCCTTTGGGGCCGAGTGTCACCTTGACCGCGTCAGCGAGGGTATTTACACCTTTGAGAATAGACTTTCTTGCCTCTTCATCGTACTGAATTATTTTGGGTGCCATCTATTTCATCCTCCTTTTGCTCGTCTGTTTACTTTTCGATTATGCCGAGAACATCCTCTTCCCTCATGATAAGATGCTCTTCGCCCTCGATCTTGACCTCCGTCCCGGCATACTTACTGAAAAGTATGTGGTCCCCCGCCTTTACCTCCATCGGGATGACCTTGCCGTCATCGGCCACTCTTCCCTTGCCCACAGCGATAACCCTGCCCTCGATGGGCTTTTCCTTGGCCGTATCGGGGATTATGATCCCTCCTTTTGTCTTCGCCTCTTCCTCCACGCGCTTAACGATGATTCTGTCGTGCAACGGTCTGATTTTCATTCGTTATCTCCTCCTCCTTTCAACTATGCTGAGCCTTAAAAATTCCTTATCCTTCCCGGAAAAATCAGGCATAAAATAAACATCAATTTTTCAGTGTCAAGGGTTTTCTGAAATTTTTATTGAAATTGGGCTTAATAAAAGGTAGAAGCCCAAACCAAACAAGGCGCACCTTCTGCTTCATCCTCAAAGACATCGACCCGGGGGACACGACCGGGGTGTCGAATATCTCGCCGATAGAGCAAGGAGAGCCAACCCATGAAATTTCTTCCGAAAGAAGAGACGTTTTTCGATCACTTCGAGGAATTGGCCGTCAAGATCGAAGAGGGCGCAAAGCTTTTCATTGATATACTGAACAATTTTGAGCACTCGGAAGCCAAGGTGACCACGCTCAAGGACGTCGAGCACGAAGCGGATACCATAACCCACCGCATATATGAAAAAATGCACAAGACGTTCCTCACTCCCTTCGACCGGGAAGACATCTACGCCCTGGCCAACAAGATGGACAGCATCCTCGACATGATCGAAGCCACCGCCATCAGGATGTACCTTTACAAGGTAGATAATCCCAACAATGAAATCAAGGAAATGGCACGCACCCTGAGTAATACCGTCGCCAAGGTCAAGGAAATCGTTTATGGCTTAAGGGACAAGAAAAAATCGAAGATGATCCTGGAGGCCTGCGTGGTAATCAACACCTTGGAGAACGAAGGGGATTACATCATGCGGCAGGCCATGGCACGCCTTTTCGACAGAGAGACGAACGCCAAAGAACTTATAAAATGGAAAGAAATCTTTGAGCGGGTCGAGGAAGCCATCGATGTCTGCGAGGATGTCTCGAACATCGTAGAGGGAATAGTCCTGAAGCATGGGTGATTCCTCCTTAGTCGCTGTTATTTGCGTCGTTCTTATTGCCCTTGTTTTCGATTTCATCAATGGATTCCATGACGCAGCGAATTCGATCGCTACCGTCGTATCCACCCGCGTTCTCAAGCCCAGGCAGGCCGTTCTCTTCGCAGCCTTTTTCAACTTTATCGCCGTGTTTTTCATAGGTGTCGCGGTCGCCAAGACAGTCGGAACCGGCATCATTGACCCCTCCATCATAGACAACCGACTAATCCTATCCGCCCTCGCCGGCGCGATTGCATGGAATCTGATCACATGGTGGGTGGGCCTGCCGAGCAGTTCTTCCCACGCCCTGATCGGCGGCCTGATCGGAGCCGCCATAATAAGGGGCGGCACAGCCGCCCTCATCTGGGAGGGCATCATCAAGACGGCGAGCTTCATCGTCCTTTCGCCGTCCATCGGCCTCATCCTCGGGTTACTCATGATGGTCCTCGTCCTGAATTTTTCAGGTAAAACAACGGTGAGCAAGGCAGACCGGATATTCCGGCGATTGCAGCTCTTTTCCGCCGCCGTGTACAGTCTGGGCCACGGGATGAACGACGCCCAGAAGACCATGGGGATTATCGCGATCGTCCTCTTCAATAACGGTTTTTTGGGACCGACTTTTCACATTCCTTACTGGGTTGAGGTTGCATGCTACACGGTCATAGCCTTAGGAACCATGACGGGGGGATGGCGCATCGTAAAAACCATGGGCACAAAAATCACGAAACTTCAGCCCATGGGCGGCTTCTGCGCGGAGACAGCCGCAGCGGTCGCCATCATAGGGGCTTCCGTTGCAGGCATCCCGGTGAGCACTACCCACACCATAACCGGCGCTATCATGGGCGTCGGGTCCACAAAACGCCTGACGGCCGTGCGTTGGGGCGTTGCCGGGAATATACTCTGGGCCTGGGTCCTGACGATACCGGTCTCGGCTATGATGTCGGCGGCCATCTATTTTGCCACAAAGGCTCTATTT
>CAZRAC010000046.1:0-15572 GCA_964597995.1 uncultured Syntrophaceae bacterium
CATCTGTTGCTCTTCCGTTAACGCAAAATTCATTATCTAGCCCCCCTTTTTATTGGTTTGTTACGGTAGAGGGCAGGTTCCCCGCCCTCTACCCTTTTTTGATATTCTCTCGTGTTATTAACCCTCTACACCGCGCTCGACATACCCTTCGTAGATTTTAGGCCCCGATCCTTTTACTGTCCCTTGAAGTTCGGCTTCCTCTTTTCCAGGAAGGCCGTCATCCCTTCTTTCTGGTCGTCGGTGCTGAAGCACTGGGCGCAGCATTCCGTCTCCAGCCTGTTGGCATTGTCGAGGGCCAGGTCGTAACCGTAATTGATAGAGTGCTTGGCCATCTTGATTGCGAACCCGGGCAGACCGGCGAGCTTCTTCGCGAACTTCTTCGCGGCGTCAAGGAGCTGGTCCGCCGGGAAAACCTGGTTGACGAGGCCGATCTCGTAGGCCCGCTTTGCGTCGATCTGCCCGCCGCCCATGATGAGTTCTTTTGCCCTCCCCATTCCGACGAGCCGCGGCAGTCTCTGGGTTCCACCCCACCCAGGGATCAACCCGATGAGTATTTCCGGCTGGCCGAAGCGGGCGGTCTCCGAGGCAAACCGCATGTCACAGGCCATCGAGATCTCGGTACCGCCGCCGAGGGCGAAGCCGTTTACCGCCGCGATCGACGGCTTGGGCAGGGTCTCCAAGGCCCGAAGGGTTTCATGTCCCAATTCCATGAACGCAAGGGCCTCTTTGGGCCGCAGGTCTTTCATCTCCGAGATATCGGCGCCGGCGACGAATGCCTTTTCCCCGGAACCGGTCAGGATGATCGCTTTGATGGTCTCGTCGTTCTTGCAGCGGATGACGGCATCGTAGAGCTCCTTCATGGTCTCCGAATTCATGGCGTTCAGGGCCTTAGGCCGGTTGAAAGTGATGATCGCCACCCCGTCTTCGACGGCAAACAATAGGTTCTTGTATTCCATTTTCCCGCCTCCCTATCTGTCGTTTTTATTTACTTGCTGTAGTCGTAAACACCCTTGCCGGTCTTTCTGCCCAGCCAACCGGCGTCTACGTACTTTTTCAAAAGCGGGCAGGGACGGTATTTGGAATCCCCGAAACCCTTGTAGAGGACGTCCATGATGGCCCAACAGGTATCGAGGCCGATCAGGTCCGCCAGCGCAAGCGGTCCCATGGGGTGGTTCATGCCGAGGACCATGATTTCGTCGATAGCCTTGGGTTGGCCGACGCCTTCCATCAGGGCATAGAAGGCTTCGTTGATCATAGGCATCAGGATCCGGTTGGAGATGAAGCCCGGGAAGTCGTTGCACTCCACGGGTACCTTGCCGAACTGCTTCGCCAGACTCTCCGTCAGGTTGTAGGTTTCCTGGGCCGTCGCGATGCCCCGGATGATCTCGACGAGTCTCATGACTGGGACGGGGTTCATGAAGTGCATCCCGATGACCAGTCCGGGCCTCTTGGTGGCCCCGGCGATCCGCGTGATCGGGATGGACGAGGTGTTCGTAGCCAGGATTACCCCGGGTTTGCATACTTCGTCGAGTTTTTTGAAGATGTTGAGCTTGAGGTCTTCTCTTTCGATGGCCGCCTCGACGACGAAATCGGCATCTTTCATGTCTTCTAGATTGGTGCTTTTCTTGATACGGCCCAGGATTTCCTTCTTCTGGTCCGCCGTCAATTTTTCCTTTGCCACCAGCCTATCGAGGTTTTTGGAAATGGTGTCGAAGCCCCTGTCGACGAACTGGTCTGCGATGTCGTTCATGATGACGTTGAGTCCGCCTGGGTACGCCGCTACCTGGGCGATGCCGTTACCCATCTGGCCGGCTCCCACTACGCCGAACGTTTTTACTGCCATAGTCTGTCCCTCCTTACTTGATTTGAGTTTAAGAGCTCTGCTGCGACCCTTATCGGTGTCACTACGGCCTATAAGACGAAATGTGGAATTTACGGCAGGGAGGTCTCGGCCTCCCCGCCGTAAATCGTGACGGTTAAACGTTCTCGAGAAGCATTGCCATGCCCTGTCCGCCGCCGATGCAGAGGGAGGCGAGGCCGAGCTTCAAGTTTTTCTTCTTCATCTGCATCGCCAGTGTGTAAGTGATCCGGGCGCCCGTACATCCGATGGGGTGCCCGATGGAGATGCCGCTTCCGTTGAGGTTGCATTTGTCGAGGTCGATTTCGAGCTCTTTGATGCAGCCGAGCGCCTGTACGGCGAAGGCTTCATTCAGCTCTACGAGGTCGATGTCCTTCATCGTGATGCCGAACTTTTTGAAGAGCTTCCTTACGGCGGGGATGGGCCCGAGACCCATATAGGAGGGCTCGACTCCGCCGGAGGCGTATCCCTTGATCCTGGCAAGGGGCTTTAGGTTCAGCTCCTTCGCCTTCTTCTCACTCATGACCACGACCGCCGCGGCCGCGTCGTTGATGCCGGAGGCGTTTCCTGCGGTGACGGTGCCATCTTTCCTGAAAACAGGTGGAAGCTTAGCCATCTTTTCCAGGGTTGTTTCCATCGGCCTCTCGTCCACGCTGAAGATCTTCGGGTCACCCTTCTTCTGGGGGATGACGACCGGGACGATTTCATCGGCGACGGCTCCACTGGCGATGGCCGCCCTCGCGCGTCTGTGACTCTCGTACGCAAGCTTGTCCTGCTCTTCCCTCGAAATACCGTACTTTGCCGCGATATTCTCCGCTGTGTTGCCCATGTGGTAGTTGTAGAAGATCTCCCAGAGGCCGTCGTGGACCATCAGGTCCGTCGCCTGGCCGAAGGGCATGTTCATCCGGTACCCCCAGCGGGCGTTGGGAAGGGCATAAGGGACATTGCTCATGTTTTCCATCCCCCCCGCGACGATGATATCGGCGTCGCCCGCCTTTATGACCTGTGCCGCGAGGGCTATGGCCTTCATCCCGGAGGCGCATACCTTCTGAACGGTGAACACGTTGGTTTCCTCCGGCAGCCCCGCGTAGATTGCCGACTGCCTCGGGGGGTTCTGCCCCACACTCGCCGTCAGAACGTTACCCATTATCACCTCATCGACGAAAACGGGGGTCAGGCCTTTGTCGTAATCGTAGTACTTCTTCTGTATGTCCGTCATGTCGAACTCGCCGAAGACCTTGGGGCGGCATTCTTTTATGAAATCGGTTACCGCCGGCCTCAAACCGGCCCGCTTGAGCGCCTCCTTGATGACCAGTTTCCCCAGTTCGACCACGGACACGCCTTTCAATGAACCACCGAACTCGCCGACGGCCGTTCTTGCACCGCTTACGATGACAGCATCACTCATTCCTTGATTCCTCCTTAACTTTACTTTTTATTAGGCCTCAGGTTCCGGGCAGCAAGAAAAATCATCATCCATTGCCGGTGTCTGGCGCCTTAAGCCTTGTTGTGGGTTGAAGTTGAAATAGTTTCGGCTACATCCCATTCCAAAAGACACTACACATTTACCTTCAGGCATGACTTTTTGTAAATGTTTACGGGAGCGTCATACCTTGATCAACATCGCATCGCCCTGGGCGTGGCCGGAGCAGATTCCGCAAACGCCGATTCCGCCGCCCCTCCTCCTCAACTCGTAGGCCAAGGTCATGGCGATCCTGGCCCCCGTCGCCCCGATCGGGTGTCCATAGGCGATGGCGCTTCCGTTCACGTTGACCTTCTTCATCATGTCTTCCTTCGACATGCCGAGGATGGTCCGGGCGCTGACGAGCACGACCGCCGCGAAGGCTTCGTTGATCTCGATGAGGTCTACCTGATCCAGGCTCATGTCGTTCTGCTCCAAGACCTTTTTGATCGAGAGTCCCGGCACGGTCGCGATGTCCTTAGTGGGCTGGGAAACCTCGGCGTAGTCGAGGATGGTGAAGAGAGGCTTCATCCCGAGTTTATCCGCCGTTTCCCGACTCATGAGCAGGCAGACGTCCCCGCCGTCGTTGACACCCGGCGCGTTACCGGCGGTGACACTGCCCGGCTGCCCCGTGACGGTACTCTTATGGTTGAAGACAGGCGGAAGTTTCGCCAAGCCGTCCATCGTAGTCGTAGGCCGGGGGCCCTCGTCCTTGTCGAAGACAGCCGTTTCCTTCCCTTTTTTGATTTCGACAGGGAATATCTCGTCGTCGAGCTTCCCCGTCTTCATGGCCTCTACGGCCCTCATCTGGGATAGGTAAGCCCACTCGTCCATATCCTGCCTGGTGAAGCCGAACTCGTCGGCCGTCTCCGACCCGTGGATTGCCATGTGTCTGTTGTAGAAGGCGTCCCAGAGGCCGTCGTAGACCATAGCGTCCACTACCCGCCCGTTGGGGAGTCCCATCCTGGCGCCCCATCTCATGTCAGGCAGCACGTAGGGGCAATTGCTCATGCTTTCCTGACCGCCGGCGATGACGATTTCCGCCCTCCCTGTCATGATCATCTGGGCACCGAGGTCGAGAGGTTTTATCCCTGATGAGCAAACCTTGTTGATGGTGATGGAAGGGACCGACTCCGGCAGACCGGCAAGCAACGATGCCTGGCGACTCGGAACCTGCCCGCACCCTGCGGGGACTACCTGTCCCATGATCACGTAATCCACGTCTTCCCCTTTTACCTTGCCGTTCGTCCGCCTCAGGCATTCTTTGATTGCCAGGGCGCCGAGTTGCGGAGCGTCGAATTCCCTGAGGGAACCGCCGAAAACCCCGTAAGGGGTCCGACAGGCCTCGACGCAAACCACCTCACGGAAGTTTTTGTACATGTTTTTGATTTTCCTTCCCATGCCGGAAAAGTCGGGTTTTCTTTCTCCGAACTTGGCTATGGGCGCGTTGGCGTAAAAATCCTTTCTTGTCTTCTCCAGCTTTTGCGGTACCTTGCTCATCCTTGTAACCTCCTTGAATATTGTGTCCGGGACAGCGAACGTTTATGTTCGGCCATATCGGGCGGGGGCCCGACGAACCCCCCATCCGTTCTTCTGAAACGACCTCATGTGGAACAATCTCTTCTTCAGTCAAGACTCTCTACGAATTCGAGTACTCGTGGGACTTTGTAAGAGGAGAGATAGGTCCTGCAGTGCCTCAAGATCGACTTCTCATCGACGCTTTCTCCGTTCTTCCTGACGATAAGCGCCCTGACGACTTCCCCCCGCATCATGTCGAGTTTCCCGACGACCTTGGCTTCTTTGACGGCGGGGTGCATACGGAGAATCATTTCGACTTCCCGGGGATAGACATTGAACCCGCTGGTGATGACCATTCGCTTCTTCCGGCCGGTGAGGTAGATGTAACCGTCTTTGTCCATCTTTGCCAGGTCTCCGGTGTAAAGCCAGCCGTTCCTGATTACCTTTTCCGTGGCCTCCCCGTCCTTGTAGTAGCCCTTCATCACGTTCACGCCCCTGACCAGGAGCTCCCCCGTCTCGCCTATTGGAACCTCACGGTCCTGTCCGTCCACGATCTTCGCCTCCACACCGGGGATGACGGTCCCTATCGACCCCGGCCGTCCTTCCGACTGGACCCGGCTCAAGGTGCAGATAGGCGCCGCCTCGGTCAGGCCGTATCCCTCCCTGAGGGGGACGCCGAATTTCTGCTCGAACAGGGGAATGAATTCCGGCGGCATCGCCGACCCGCCCGTGATGCATAATCGGAGGGATTTAAGCTTGTACTTGTCCGCCGTCGGATGGAGTATCATGCCGAGGAATATCCGCGGCACGGCGGCGATGTAAGTTACTTGCAGGTCCATGACCGTCTTGAATAAGGAATCGATGTTGAAAACATCCATGAGAACGAGGCCGGCCCCCGTTTTCAGCGCATTCAGCATGTTCGCCGAGGCACCGAAGGCATGGAAAAGCGGTATAACCGCCAACGCCCTATCATTTTCGTCGCCGTCGCAGACATGCCTCAAGAGGTCCCCCTGAGTCAGCAGGGCGTTATGTGTCAGCACGGCGCCGAGGGGCTTTCCCGTGAGTCCTGCGGTATAGATCATGACTGCGGGGTCGTCGCCGTGGACCTCGGGCCTGTCGATTTCGGAAGGACCCGCTTCGACGGCATCCATGAAAGGAGAGGACTCGCCCATCCCCTCTGTGATGAGCACATCTGCGAGGAGCGGCAGGTCTTTCCTGATCGGGTCTACTCTTGTCGATAATTGGCCTGTTGTTATCAGTATCCGGGAATCGCTGTTCTTGAGGAGGTAGTCGAGTTCGTGAGAAGTGGACTGGGTGCTCAGCGTCACGACGACGGCGCCGAGCTTCAGTGCGGCGAAGTAGGAGATGACGAACTCGGGGACATTGGGCAGCATCAGGGCCACCTTGTCGTCTTTCCGGATGCCGAGGTCGTGGAGCCTGCGGGTAAGAGAATCGACGGCAGCTTTGAGTTCTTTATATGTCAGTGTCTTATCATCGTAGATGAGTGCTGTTCTTTCTGGAAACAACCGGCAGGTTTCGTCCAGCATTTTTCCCAGGTTCATTACCCTGTCTCCCTCACTTTTAACCGCTTTCTCATAGCATAGGAAAGACGAACCTTTCAACTGAATTATCACTTGATTCTGAAGAATTATGTTGTTGACAGCGGGGAAACCGGGTAATAACCTTGCGCCCTAGCGAGCAGGCGTTTCGACAGGGCAAACCATGGTGAATTTGCTGGAGAATGTCAGGAATATTCTCATCATCCAGCTCGGCGACATCGGGGATGTGGTGTGGGCGACGCCGACCCTGAGGGCCGTAAAACGGGCCCACCCCGGGGCGAGGCTGTCGGTGCTGGTGAGGGACGGCATCGGGTGTCTTCTAGCGGCCGACCCGTCGTTGCATCGGGTGTATGAAGTCAAACGGCGCAAGGGAAACCTGTTCAAGCGCATTCTCCTGGAGACGGATTTCATCAGACATCTGCGCCGTCAACGCTTCGATATTGCGGTCGACCTTCGTCTGGACGAGAGGGGGGCCTACATGGCCTTTGCCTCGGGCGCCCCTGTGAGGGTAAGGCTGTACAACCGGGATGTTCCTTACCTGCAGAACCGGCTTTTCACCCATCTCCTCACTCCACCTCCGCGCTCGGCCAAGGCCAGGGGAGCCGCCGAGCAATCGCTCGCCTTGGTGAGAGAGATGGGAGTCGATACGGAGGACATCGTGCCGAGGCTCTGGGTTGCCGACGGAAGCAGGCGCCGGGCGCGCGAAATCCTCCGTGATGCGGGCGTCGTCGGCGGGCTTCGGTGGGTCAGTATCAACCCCTTTTCTCGCTGGACATACAAGGAGTGGGGCCACGACAAATGGGCCCGGGTCATCGACTGGCTCGGGGACGAGTACCGGATGGCGGTCGTTTTGGTCGGTTCCGGCGAGGAGAGGGAAAGGGCGGCGGACCTCGTCGGGAGGACGAAAGGCAAGGTGTTCAACCTGGCGGGTAGAACCACGCTCGACGAACTTGCTGCCCTGCTTGAGCTGAGCTGTCTGAACATCGGCGTCGACAGCGCGGCCCCCCACATCGCGGCGGCCGTAGGGACGCCGACGATCACGCTGTACGGACCGTCGGATTGGGAAGAATGGGCGCCGGTCGGAGATGGGCACCATGTCGTCGTGCCTGACCTTGACTGCGTTCCCTGTTATAAGAAAGGGTGCGACGGCAAGGGCGTGAGCCTCTGCCTGGAGGATTTGACGGTGGAAAGGGTCGAGGAGGGAATCCGAAAGGCGTTGGCGGGACTGTGACTGACGGGAGGGAGAGGAATGGCCATCATCATCGACGGGAACAAGATAGCCGCCGACATCAGGCGGGAAATAAAAGAAGAAACGGCAAAACTTAAACGAGAAAGGGACATCCTTCCCGGTCTCGCCGTCATCCTCGTCGGTGAAGACCCAGCCTCGGCCATATACGTGAGGAGAAAGAAGAACGCCTGCGAAGAAGTCGGGTTTCTGTCCCGCGAGTACCGATTGGCGGCCGAAACGGAGGAAGAGGAGGTTGTCCGTTTGATACGGTCGTTGAACCGGGACCCCGCGATTCACGGCATCCTGGTTCAGTTCCCCGTGCCGCGACAGATAAGGGCCGTCGCCGTGATCGAAGCCGTGGACCCGGCCAAGGACGTGGACGGGCTGCACCCCCTGAATACGGGACGTCTCGTCGCCGGTTTCCCGTCCCTCGTTCCCTGCACGCCCTCCGGAATAATCGAACTCCTCGACCGGAGCGGCGTCGAGGTCGAAGGGAAGGAGGCCGTAGTGGTCGGGAGGAGCAATCTCGTCGGAAAACCCCTCTCCCTCTTGCTCCTTTCGCGTAACGCAACGGTAACCGTCTGCCACACAAGGACCCGGGACCTCGGCGAAGTTGCGCGGAGGGCCGACATCCTCGTAGCGGCAGCGGGGAAGGCGGAGATGGTGAGAGGAGACATGGTAAAAGAAGGCGCCGTCGTCGTCGACGTGGGCGTCAACCGGCTTGCGGACGGCCGTCTTGTCGGGGACGTGGCCTTCATCGAAGCGGCGGAAAAGGCGTCGTACATAACACCCGTTCCCGGAGGCGTCGGGCCGATGACCATCGCCATGCTCCTCAGGAACACGCTGAGCGCGATGCGCCGTCTTTCAGATGAGGCCGATTAGGCCGAAGACCTTCTCGAAACGCATCTCCCAGGTGTGCTCGGCACGGGCCCGCCGGAACCCCCTCTGCCGTATGGCCTCCGCCTCCTCGGGGTGCGAAAGGAGGTAGCCGATTTTTTCTGCCAGGTCGGCGAAATTTTCGTACGTCACGATTTCGCTCCCGATTCGGTAAACACACTCCAGTTCGTCGTGGTGCTCCGTGAGATAAAGGCCGCCGCTCATCGGTATCTCGAAGTCCCTCCCTTTGAGGCAGAAGGTCTCCCGGTGACCCGCCACGCCGCCGAAGCCGAGGTTGATGCGGCTCCGGGAGTACATCCTCACCATTTCTTCCGTGGTCAGTGGCCCGCTCGGCCAGCCGTAGCCGAAGGCTTCCACGGCGACCCCTCTTCTTCTCAGTCTTTCGACGACCTCGGGGCGATTTCCGTAACATTGACCCACGAAGGATACGTCGATGGTCTTCTCGACATCATAAGGCCTGTGTATCTCCGGGTTGGCACCCTCGGGGAGGTAGACGGGGAGCGCCCCTTCGACGCGGTACTTCACGAGGGCATCCGCAGTGCTCGTCCAGCAGAGGTCGAAGTGGCGGCAGATGTCGCGCATCCCCATCGCCAGACCCCGGCGGATACGCCCGACGAAGTGTTCCTTGTCGTTGAGGGAGAGGTTTACCGTCGGCACGCCGAGGGAACTTATTCTCGCGACGGTTTCCGGGAAGACCTGTTCCCCGGAGAGATAGGAGAATATGACGTCGATCCGGTCTTCCCTGACCCACTTTTGCGCCCGTTCGACGAGTGCGGCGTTCATCGCTTTTTTCCCGGAGACGGGCCAGTCCTTCCCCTGGTGGTCGAATTCCTCGCACCAGTCGTAGTGACGCACGCTGCCGAATCTTTCCAGGGCCGGCATCAAGGAATAGTCTTCCCAGTTGTAGTGGTGGTAGAGGGCGAGGATGTGCAATGAACCTTTGCGCCTTGAGGTCAGGCGGGGATATTTTTTCTTCAATGCCGCCCGGACGGCTTCTTCATCTGGCAGCACAAGGCCCCGGGAAAGGAAGAGTTCGTTGTAGTATTCCCGCTCTCGTTCCAGTTTCCGGTGGTTCCCCCACGCCCGGAGCCGTCGCCGGTACCTTTTCAGGGGGCTTTCGAATCTCTCTACCATGTGCACGTGCGGTTGGAGAAGAGGCTGTTCCCACGATGGTAGTCTCTCGATTTCCTTCGGAACAGCAGCGGATCGAGCGTAGAGCCGATGTCGAGGAGGATGTTGTTGGGATTGACACGCCAGAGTTCGTGAATCAGTATTTCCGAAAGCGGCCCCGCCGCAAAGAGGTAGATCCTGTTTCTGTGCGTGCTCCCTTTCAGGTCCAGTAGGGCCCGGATATAGTCCCGGTTCTTTTCCCAGTAAGTGACGCAGTTGCCGGGTATCGGGATGAAGTCTTTGATCGGCAGCGTTCGTTCGAGGTTCATTACCGCGGCCTTCTTGTTTGTGCAGATAGCGATGTCCTTTTTTGCCGCGACGAGGGTGTCGAAAAATTTTTCCTGGAAAAGGGGGTAGTTTGCGTTCACCCAGATGTTGGAGAACGTGAGGTTCTCTATGCCCGTTTTTATGTTTTCCAGGAGGTATCTATGATTCTCTTTGTCGCAGCAGGTGCAGGAGATTCCGTAGAGGAAATTCGGGTCCGTGCAGAGGAGGGAATGCCTGAGGTCTCTCCGGAAGACGAGGTTTTTGTCCTTCTTGTACAACCATCCGTCCTTGTTGCCGATGGTGTTGTTTTTCAGGACGTTTGCTTCCCCGTCGGCAAACCGGGAGAGGGCGAGGGAGTCGCTCTCGACGATCATCCGGAGGATCTCGAAAAAATCGGCTCGGAAGTCCTGTTTCATCATCTTGTCATCCCATTTTCTCTCTTAGGATACGGGCAATCTTCTTTGCCGCGTCCCCTTTTCCGTACGGCGATTTCACCGCCGGTTCCGGCGGAACCTTCGCCCATTCGATGTGTTTTCCGATATCCCGACCGGCAAGTACCCCAAGCCCCATGTCCACGACCTCGGGGCGTTCTGTCACCTTTCGCAGGATTATCACCTTTTTGTTGAAGCAGGTCGCCTCTTCCTGGATACCTCCGCTGTCGGAGATGAGGAACGAGGCGCGGCTCATGAGCCTCAGCATATCGGGGTAACTTACCGGCCGGACAACTCTTATGTTGGTTGCCGTGAGCCGTGTGCGGTGCCTGTTGACGTTGGGGTTCGGGTGGATCGGGAGGACGAAATCGAGCTCTGGGTTGTGGGCCGCCACCTCGTTCAACTCATCGAAAAGGTACGCCATTATGTCGTGATTTTCCCTTCGGTGGAGGGTGACCAGGACGACGTTCGATGTCTCATTCACCAGCCGGAGGCTGTCCTTGAAGTGATTTACGGCGTCGACGACCGTATTTCCCACGAGGTGGACGCCCTTCGCGCCCGATTTCCGGAGGTTTCGGCAGGCGCGGTCCGTGGGCGCGAAGTTGAGGAAGGCGACGTGGTCGATCAAAATCCGGTTCGCTTCTTCCGGGTAGGGGTTCTCTAAGTCGTAGGTCCGCAAGCCCGCTTCCACGTGGGCGACCTTGATGCCGTTGTAGAAGGCCATCTGGGCTAGTGCCCAGGCCGTGGTCGTATCACCCTGGACGAGGACCAGGTCGAAAGACCGGTCGGAGAGGAGCCTTTCCGATGCCTCGCATATCTTGATGAAGCTCATCCCCAGGGTGTTATGTTTGCCCTCTCCCGAAAAAGCATCGGCAAAGCTGAAGTCGGCCGCCGGGACGAGGTCCTTGACGTCTTCGTAGAGGTCGGTCTGTTGCCCCGTAAACAACGTCTTGAAGGGGATGCCCTCGGACTTCAGGGCGTCGACGACGGGAAAGAGCTTGATGATTTCGGGGCGTGTGCCGTAGGCGATCAGGATCATAGCAGTATAGGCTTGTAACCCTTCTCCAGTTCGTATTTCACGACGTTCCAGAAGTCTTTCGACTTATCGGAGCTGATGCTGATCGCGACCTTGTCGATGCCGAGTTCGGGCTTCACGGAGCCCCAGAGGGACCTGTCGTCGGGCGGATGGGGAGGACAGGCTGTGCGGATGCCGTGTCTTTGCAGCATGGCGCAGAGATGGATGTCTTCGCCGAAATGGCGGAGCAGCGGTTCTTCGTCCCAGAAATACCTTGCCCACTCGCGTCTCATGAACCAACTGTGTCCCACGAGGTCGACGAACTCGAGGGTCCTGTTCATCGCCTCCCATCCCATCCGCGGCTTTTCGGTCTTAAGCTCGGTCCTGGATATATAACGCAGGCCGATCGTGCCGCAAAGCACTTTTTCTTTATCCACGTAGTTGAGGCAATTTTCCAACCAGCGCTCGCCCGGCATGGTGTCGTCATCAAAGATGCAGACGTATTCTCCCTCCATGGCCGGAGCTATGGCGAAACGGGGGATGATCCCGAAATTGTGGTCGCAGAGGATCTTCTTCACGTGTTTCTCGTTCTTGAAATTCACCCGCTGCTTCATCTCCAGGAACCCTTTTTTGGGGGGAGGGTTGTTGTACCAGAGGACGATTTCATGGGGGGGAACCGTCTGTTCCAGGACCCGTTCCACCTGTTCCTCGATGTACTGGGGCCTCGCCCAGGCGGTCAATATCACCGATATTTTAGGCTTCATAGATACACATACAACTTGCGGAGTGGACCCCGGTCACGGCGCGGGTTGAATCCATTAGACCGCTTGCGCTCAAATATGATAGATTTCGTCGCGAGTCCTTCAGTCGGAGAAGTACCCATACGGTTCAGGATCACTGTCAAAAGCACGCCTATTTTAGCTTTTCTGAAAGAAAAGCCTTTTTTTCTGAAAACCTACCATGAAATCAAGAGGCAGGCAAGGGAATCGAGGGAGGATTTTCCCTTCGGTGAATTTTATCCCTGCCTGGAAGATAGGTATAAAGAAAGCGGCGAGGCGTCGGGCCATTATTTTCATCAGGATTTGTTGGTCGCTTCGATGATCTTCAACAACAAGCCGCAAAGGCATGTGGATGTCGGGTCGAGCATGAACTTTGTCGCCCATGTGGCGTCGTTCAGAGAGGTCGGGGTCTTCGATATCCGCGGTCAAAGGTCTCTTTTTGAGAATATCCGGTTCAGGCGCCTCGACCTGATGGAGGAAGGTTTCGATTTAGTCGATTATTGCGATTCGGTCTCTTGTCTGCACGTATTGGAGCATCTCGGCCTGGGCAGGTACGGCGACAGGGTGGATTAGGAAGGGCATCTGAAGGGGTGGAAAAACATCCACACGATGCTCCGGAAAGGTGGGAAGTTCTATTTTTTCGGCACCCATAGGGACGAAGAGGATCGAATTCAACGCCCACAGGGTCTTTTCCTTGAGGTATCTTCTATGTCTATGGAGGGAAGATACAGGGTCGATTCGTTCTCGTACGTCGATGACGGGGGAGACCTTGTCCGGGACGCGGACCTGTCGGCAGATGCCGTGGGGAAAAATTTCAACTGCCACTACGGTTGCGGGATCTTCGAGCTGACGAAGGCCTGAAGAGGGTTCCAAAAAGCGGATTTCATCTGGACGATCAGCCAGTTTTGGTATTTGAAGTTTTCCAGCCGCTGGTCGTACCGCTCTACCGGCCTCAGGGTGTCGGGCATGATCTTGTAGAAGCGGTAAGCCGTTCCGTCGAAGAACTCGAAGATATCCTTCAGCAGGACTCTGGAATCGATGTTGCAGCCTCCGTACTCGAATTGGACGACCTGTATACGGTTTTCCCGGAACAGGGAGGCGCCCCCTTTGAAGACTTCCATCTCGTGTCCCTCTACGTCTACTTTCAGGAAGTCGACCTGCGGTATGCACCGCTCAGAGCAGTAATGCTCAAGGGTGTCCAGCTCGATCGTTTCGGTCTTTCCTGACGACCCCAGTCCCCACCCTTCTTCCAGTCCCCGTCTTTGGTAGAGGGAATTCAACCCCGGCGCGTCGGGGTAGATGAAGAGGGGCTTTTCGCCCTGGGCGGAGCTCAAGCCGAAATTATTCAGGATGACGCGGTCCGATGAGATGTTCGCGGTGAGCTTCTCGAAACTTTCTCTACACGGTTCGAAACAGTGGACAGTCAGGTTCGGATTGATCGTCAGGGCGAGATTTGTCCACTCTCCCGTGTGTGCGCCTACGTCGAACACCACGGTACACCCCGGCAGGAAATGCTCGATGGTGCGGAATTCGCCGTTGGTCATCATGTCGCCGTTGCAGTCTCCGTCGTGCCTTTCGACGTAACTCTTACAAAAGCTGTACAAGTGCCGGTTCCACGGCAGTACCTTGAGGAGGAAGTTTTTCATTGCCTATCACCGTTCAAAAAGTGGGTTCGGTGAAATTACTCTAATCAGGTGTCCTTTTTCAAGGTGTCGCTTTTGAGCACGTGGCGGATGGCCTGACAGCGCGCGTATCTTTCCGCGAAATCTTTTCTGTCGCGATAGAACGGGGCAAGCAACCTCAACTTCAAAATCTGCCGTCCCGCCTCCATCAGGTAGCTCTTGGTTATCTTCTCGACCGTCTCCGGCCGGTAGTGTTTTTCGTAGAAGGTGTACTCGGCGATGAGCCTTCTTTTCAATGAATCGGCGGTTAGGGCTTGCCGTTCGCCCTGTCCGCCGAGATGGACAAGGGATGCCGCCTCGATGAGGTCGATACCGTACCCGGCCTTACGAACCCTGAGGCAGAGATCCCAGTCTCCACCGTAGATAAAAAAGTCCTCGTCGAAGCCGTCGACCTGCCTCATGACATCGGCGCGGACGACCATCCCGGCGCTGAGGGCCCAGGCGAGGGAACCGTTCAATCCCAAAAGCTCGCCCTTCGCGTACTTTTGACCGGGGTATTCCGCAGAAAAGGACTCCTGGACCGTGCCGTCGGGGTTGAATATCTTGAGCCCTGCGAGCCCGACGTGCGGCCGGGCGTCCATGAAAGAAATCAACGGCCGAAAGGACGACAGAAGGAATTCAGCATCCGGGTGGAGTAGGAAGATGTACCTGCCTTTACAGGATTTCAGGGCAAGGTTGACGGCCGCCGCAAAACCCATGTTCTTCTCGTTCGCGATAAGATTGACGGAAGGGTATTTTTCCCTGATGAAGCCGGCGGTTCCGTCCGTGGAAGCATTGTCGACCACGAAAACTTCTTTTTCGGCGTCGTCGATGCCGATGACGGAATCGATACAGGTGCCGACCACGCCGCACGCGTTGTGCGACACTATGATGACGGATATTTCAACCCGATTCTCCATCCCGCGGTCCTCTCAGAAACGCCGCTTGTCCCTCAATATCTCTTCGTACATCTCCTCGATTTTTCCGGCCGCATCTTCCCATGTGTGTGCGCGCGCGGTCTTGAATGCCTCTTCCGCCATACGCACACGTACGGAATCGTCTGACATCTTCTCGATCCTGTCGGCTATTTCTTCCGCATCGTCCACGTCTCCGACGATAAAACCGTTGACGCCTTCTTTTACGAGGTCTTTTGCGCCCACGTTGCCGCTTATCATCACCGGGAGCGATGCCGCCATGGCCTCGAGGGTTGTCATGCTGAAGGTGTCGAACTGAGATAGGATAGAGAACATATCGGCCGCAAGGTACATCTTGTCGAGGGTTTCCCTGTCGGCGACCCCGGCGAAGACGACGTTTTCCTCGATTCCGAGCTTCCGGGCCAGGGAGCGGTACCTCTTCACGTTCCCTTTCCCGGCGACGAGGAGTTTGACCGGAAAATCGTTTTGGC
Source organism: uncultured Syntrophaceae bacterium (assembly GCA_964597995.1). Classification (GTDB taxonomy): domain Bacteria; phylum Desulfobacterota; class Syntrophia; order Syntrophales; family UBA4778; genus UBA2207. Next base: position 15,251 of record CAZRAC010000046.1, read on the forward strand.
TGGCCGGCCTTACCCTCGCCAGTCCTTCGACCAGGCGGTCGAGGCCGCGAATGTCTACGTTCATAGAGGCAAACAGGACGACCCTGTCACGCGGTCCCATCCCGAACCGTTCCCTTATTTCCCTCCGGCATGCAATCCTGTCGAGACCGGAAAACCTATGCGCGTCTATTCCGGGGTGGATCACGCGGACCCTGTTCGGGTCAACCGTCGGGTACTCCTCCAGGAATTTTTCCTTTGTGAGAGTGGAGACGGCGTGGAAGAACCTGCAACAGTCGCCGGTAACGAGTTTCTTTTCGACCCATTGCGTTCCCAGGTCGAAGAG
>CAZRAC010000047.1:0-14310 GCA_964597995.1 uncultured Syntrophaceae bacterium
CTCAACCGGCATCTCCCGGAGGGCGCCCGCGTCCTGGACATCGGCTGCGGCAACGGGAACTTCCTGCGATCTCTGCTCCGGTTCGGGTCCTACGAACTTCACGGCGTCGAGAGGGAGGGCAAGGCCGCGGACCGGGCGGCGAGGATCAGGGGAATCCGCCTGAAGAAGGGGACGCTCGCAAGAGGCGATTTCCCCGGGCGCACCTTCGACGCCGTCACGCTTTTTCACGTCTTCGAACACCTGGAGGAACCGGCGGAGACGCTGGATATCATCGGGGAAATCCTGAAGCCCGGCGGCGTAGTGGTATTCTCGTTCCCGAACATCTCCAGCCTTCAGAGCCGTCTCTTCAAGGGCCGCTGGTTACACCTCGACCCGCCCCGGCACCTCTTCTTCTTCGATCCGGACGACTTTCAGCGGATACTCGCAACCCGGGGGTTCGACCCGCTGTACAGGAAGTTCTTCAGCCTGGAGATGAATCCCTTCGGCGCGGTCCAGAGCCTTCTTAATGTCGTGCTGAAGAAGCGGGAAGTACTGTTCGAGGCCTTCAAGGGAAACCGGCAGTACATCCAGGAGTATCTTCCCCTGTCGCTTGCGCTGCAGAAGGCCTTCTTCCTTGTGGCCATGCCCGTATTCGTCCTCACTGACGCGGTCGCGAGCCTCGCCGGCAGGGGCGCAACCGTGGAGATGGCCTTTGGGAAACGGGATTGACACCGGGAGATCTTTAAACCTGGCACGCACAGCACGGAAAGGTGATAGTGTTTTGGAATCGCGCGGTTGTCGAACGAAAAAGAAGAAGGAAAATAGTGCATTGCATGGGGTCAGAAAAAAGGATTAAAATGACCGGCGGGATTGTTACGCTTTTTGTCGGTTAGCCGGTTATACAGAGCGTTAAACCCCGAATAGAATGAAAGGAGGCCGTCGATGAGCGAGAAAAAACATCTTTACGTGCTATGGACCAATGACAACCTGATTACAGCCGAAAAAATGGTGTTCATGTACACTGTAAATTCTCTTGTCCGTAGTTGGTGGGAAGAGGTGACTCTTATCATCTGGGGAGCGACTGCAAAATTGGTGGGTGAGAACGCAGACATCCAAAAAAAGGTAAAGGAGGCAATGGATGCCGGTGTCCACGTAACTGCCTGCAAGGCCTGTTCAGACCAGTTAGGCGTGACGCAGACCCTGGAAGATCTCAAGATCGAAGTCAAGTATTGGGGGGCCCCCCTCACGGAGATCATAGCAAAGGGAGAAAAACTGCTTACAATATGAAAGGGATTCACGGGGTAGCCGGGGGTTTTCTTCCGCCGCGTTCCTTTGCCGGTCGGTTATACCGGTCGTGATGTTTGACGGCGGAATTATCCCCCGCCCACGGAGTCGAGGATCATGCATTGTGCTCTGCGAGTTTACTGGAGATGAGTATGGGCAACCAAAGTGACGCCAATGAGCAATTAGTCAGGAACCTCCAAAACCGGGTTGAGGAATTGAAGCGTTTGGTGACCAATCTTACCGAGGCGGCCATGCTTTCCCGGGATAGGGAATTAAGCTGGATTTATGCCTTGGAGGGGAGTCGTGACGGCGTATGGGACTGGAATGCCGTGACCAATGAGGTCTTCTTTTCGAAGAGGTGGAAAGAGATGCTTGGTTTCGCCGAGGAAGAAATATCGAACCACTTGTCGGAATGGGAGAAACGGGTTCACCCTGACGACAGGGATTCGGTATACGCAGACCTCAACGCCCATCTGAATGGGCAGACCCCTTACTACGAGAACGAACATAGGCTTCTGTGCAGAGACGGTTACTACAAATGGATTCTCGACCGGGGGAAGGTCATGAGCTGGACGGAAGACGGTAAGCCCCTTCGCGTTGTGGGAACACATTCCGACATCACCCTGAGGAAGGAAGTTGAGCTGGAGAACCAGCGTCTCTTGAAAGAATTGCGCGAGGCGCTTGCCAACTTGAAAGTCGTGAGAGGGCTTCTGCCCATCTGTGCATCCTGCAAAAAGATACGGGACGACAAGGGCTACTGGAATGAGCTCGAAAGTTACATCGGGGCCCATTCAGAGGCGGACTTCAGCCACAGCATATGCCCGGACTGCGCAAGAAAACTATACCCAGCTGCCGTAACTCACGGCAAAAAGAATGTATGGTAGGCGAGTCAGCCGAGCGGTAGAGATGCCCTTTACCGTATGGGTGCTCGAACGAACGGCGTTACAAAAATAACAGGATCAGGAAAGAAGTATCCTTATGACCGGGGAAAGGAAAGTTATCAGCACACCCGATGCCCCGAAGGCCATCGGGCCTTATGCACAGGCCGTTCGGTACGGCGACCTCCTTTTCGTCTCGGGTATGATCGCTATCGACCCGAAGACGGGGGTCCTCTTGACGGGAGACTTCGAGGCCGAGGTCATCCGTGTCCTGGAAAACATCAAGGCCGTGGTCGCGGCCGGCGGGATGAGCCTCGAAAACGTCCTGAAAGTAACGGTCTTTCTCAAGGACCTGGGCAATTTCGCAAAATTCAACGAAATCTACGGGAGGTACTTCGGCGGTATCCTCCCCGCCCGTGAGACCGTCCAGGCCGCGCAACTTCCCGGCAACGCATCGGTCGAAATTTCCGTCATCTGTGGGAAATGACGGGTAGGCGGAATCAGGGTCAGGATAAAAGGAATCTTTTTAAGGAGGCGGATCAGGCATGAAAGCGGCGTTTGTCCAGTTCAATCCCCTCTTCGGCGATGTGGAAGGCAACACCGCTAAGGCGGTCGCGATGGTCGAGAAGACCGAGGCGGACGTTATCGTTCTGCCGGAACTCTTCAACACGGGCTATTTGATCGTTTCTCAGGAAGAGGCCTTCGACCTTTCCGAGCCCGTGCCGGGCGGCAGGACCACCGAGGCCCTGTGCAACGCCGCGCGCAAGAAGGGCTCACATATCGTCGCGGGGTTGATCGAAAGGCAGGGGGACGACCTCTTCAACTCGGCCGTCATCATCGGCCCGACGGGGTACCTCGGTACGTACAGAAAGATCCATCTCTTCAACGAAGAGAAGCTCTGGTTCAAACCGGGGGACCTCGGGTTTTCCGTCTATGACATCGGCGATTGCAAAATCGGGGTCATGGTCTGCTTCGACTGGTTCTTCCCCGAATCCATGCGGACCATTACCCTCTGCGGGGCTGACTTGATCTGCCACCCCGCGAACCTCGTGCTTCCCTACTGTCAGGACGCGATGACCACCCGGTGCCTCGAAAACAGGGTCTTCGCCGTGACGGCCAACCGAACCGGTGAAGAACGGAGAGACGGTAAGACGTTTCGGTACACGGGAGCAAGCCAGATCACTTCCCCGGATGCAAAAGTCCTTTACCGGGCGTGTGCGGATACGGAGGAGGTCGGCGTCGCCGAGATTGACCTCGCCCTCGCCCGGAACAAAAACCTGAACCCCTACAACCATATACTGCGCGACAGACGGGAAGAGTTCTATAAGTGAGAGTGATTTTACAACCACAGAAAGCGGCAGGTACTTGATATGATCGGAGCCATCGCGGGAGACATCATCGGGTCCGTCTATGAATGGAACCGAATCAAAACGAAGGCCTTCCCGCTTTTCAGTCCCCGTTGCACGTTCACGGACGACAGCGTCCTGACGATCGCCCTGGCGGACGCCATCCTTAACGGCGCGGACTACGGGGAGAAGATGAAAGAATACTACCGGCGGTATCCCGACGCAGGTTACGGCGGCCTCTTCCATAGCTGGGCGAGGAGCCGGGAGAGCCGTCCTTACAACAGCTGGGGAAACGGTGCCGCCATGAGGGTGAGTCCCGTCGGCTTCGCCTTCGACAGCCTGGAAGACGTCCTGGAGAAGGCAAAACTGTACACCGAAATAACGCACAACCACCCCGAGGGCGTCAAAGGGGCACAGGCCACGGCCGCAGCGATATTCCTCGCGCGAACAGGGCATTCTAAAAGGGAAATAAGGGAATACGTCGAGGCCGCTTTTGGGTACGACCTTTCAAGAGCCCTCGACGAGATCAGGCCCGGTTACCGATTCGACGAATCTTGTCAGGGGACGGTGCCGGAGGCATTGACGGCCTTCCTTGAATCGACTGATTTTGAAGACGCCGTCCGGAACGCCGTCTCCCTGGGCGGGGACAGCGATACCCTGGCGTGCATAACCGGCGGCATCGCCCAGGCCTTCTACGGCGGCGTCCCGGATTTCATCAGCCGGAAGGTCTATAGTGTCCTCGACGATGAACTGGGACGGGTCACCCGGCAATTCATGGATAGATACGTACAGATATTGATTAGTTGAGAGGTTTCGTAAGTGAACATGTTTCCAAAGCTTTTTTCAGAAAGCAAGGTCGGGAAGGTCGTACTCGGAAACCGCATCGTGATGCCGGCCATGGGGACGAATTTCGCGGAAGACGGCATGGTCTCCCGGCGCCTGACCGATTATCTCGCCCGGAGGGCAGAGGGCGGAGCGGGCCTGATCATCACGGAGGCGGCCATGGTCGTGGACTATCCCGGCCAGAAGTTGAGCCGCTATCATCTGAATATCTCGAAGGATCTCTTTATTCCGGGACTGAAGGATCTGGCGGACGCCGTCCACCGCGCCGGAGCAAAGGTTGCCCTTCAACTGAGCCATATGGGCAGGCAGATACACTCGAGCTTCATCGGCACTCAGCCGGTGGCGCCCTCTCCGATACCCTGCCCCGTGTATAAGGAAATTCCTCGTGAACTCACTATCGATGAGATCAAATCGATCATCGGCGATTTCGTTGAAGGGGCCAGGCGCGCCCGCGATGCCGGCTTCGATATGGTGGAACTTCACGCCTGTCACGGCTATCTCATAAGCGAATTTTTTTCTCTCCGCTCAAACCGGCGGACCGATGTTTACGGCGGAAACGCCGAAAACCGAGCCCGCTTCTGCACGGAGATCATCGAGGGGATCAAGGCGCGACTGGGGAAGGACTTCCCGGTCATCGTCCGCATGAACGGCCACGACTACATCGACGGAGGGGCGACACTCGAAGGCATGAAAGAGATCGCACCTTTTCTTGTCTATGCGGGGGCCGATGCGCTGAGCATCTCCGCCGGCGTCTATGGCTCTTACGTCGCAACGGTGGCGCCGATGTATGAAAAGCAGGGTTGCTTCGCCCATCTTGCCGCCGGCATCAAGGAGGTCGTGAATGTCCCAGTCATCTCTGCCGGCCGGATCACCGACCCGGCTATGGCCGAGCGCATCCTGGAGACGGGCCAGGCCGACTTAGTGGCCATGGGGCGTGCACTCCTTGCCGACCCGGACCTGCCGCACAAGGCCCGGAAAGGTCTTGTCGAGGACATCGCATATTGCACTGGTTGCAACCAGGGCTGCATCGACAGGATCAACATGAGCATGATATTCGGCGAAACGAGGGGCATCACCTGTCTCGTCAACCCCTGCGTCGGCAGGGAAAGGGAATGCGAACTCCGGAAGACTGACCGCCCGAAGAAGATTCTGGTCGTGGGTGCCGGCCCGGGCGGTCTGGAGACGGCGATGATCGCGGCGAGGCGCGGCCATCGGGTGGAAGTGTGGGAGAAAGATTCCCGCCCCGGCGGGCAATTGTCCCTTGCCGGGCGCGTCCCGGGCCAAGAGGCGTTTGCCGACTTCGTTGCCTACCTGGAAAGACAGGCCGGGAAGGCCGGGGCTGCTATTTCGTACAATCGGGCGGCGACGGCTGATCTTGTATCCGGTTTTTCACCCGAAGCGGTTGTAGTCGCGACGGGTGCGGCACCCATCATCCCATCGTTCATCAAGAGCGGCAACACCAGGCTTTTTACGGCATGGGAGATATTGAGGGGGAAGGACGTCAAGGGTGAACAGTTTATCGTCATCGGCGGCGGGGGCGTTGGGCTCGAGACGGCCCACTACCTGGCCGTAAGGGGAAAGAAGGTGAAGGTCCTTGAGGCGATGAGCCGGGTCGGCCGCGACCTGGGGCCGATAGTGTCGTCCTACCTGAGGCGCATACTCTTACAGGAAGGCGTCGAGGTCATTTGCGACGTAGAGGTCAGGAGCGTCGAGAATGACGTTATACGCATGACAAAAGAGGGCCGAGAAATCGTGTACGACCAGGTGGACGGGATAATAGTGGCGGTGGGTACCCGCCCGGATAATTCACTCGTTGAGTCATTATTCGGCTATCCCAACGTTCACGTAATCGGTGACGCCCGTAGACCGGCCAAGGCCCTCGACGCGATCAATGAAGCGTTTGACCTCGGCCTGAGATTATAAAAACACGGATGGAGCGCGCCGACAACCATGCCGGGCATGCGCCGTCCCAGAACGAATTCCGCAAGTGGCGGAGAACCTCAATAGGAGACGAACAACGAACAGATTCGCCTTACACAAGATTAGCTACGGTCTGTACGTGATCGGCGCGACCCGTGATGGTGAGCTCAACGGACAGATCGCCAACACGGTCATTCAGGTGACCTCCACGCCGGCGACGATCGCCGTCAGCATTAACAAGGAGAACCTGACACACTCGTTCATAAGCGATAGCGGCAATTTCTCTGTCTCGATCCTCGCTCAGTCGGCCCCCATGGAGCTGATCGGTCGCTTCGGTTTCAAGAGCGGCCGCGAGACGAAGAAATTCGAGGGCGTTTCTTACCGCAGGGGAGAGTCGGGCGTACCCATCTTGCTCGACCACACGATTGCCGTGATCGAGGTCTCGGTGAAACAGCAGCTCGACTGTGGAACGCACACTATCTTCGTCGGAGAGGTGCTGGACTGCGACATAGTCGCCGACGGGCCGTGTATGACCTACGACTACTACCACAACGTGAGAGGGGGCAAGTCGCCCAAGGCCGCCCCCACTTATCAACAGGACCAGCCGAAGGCGCCAGCGGCGGCGAAGAAGCGCTATGTCTGCTCGGTCTGCGGCTACGTGTACGACTCGGAAAAGGGCGATGCCGAAGGCGGGATCGCTGCCGATGTTCCCTTCGAGGACCTGCCGGAAGGATGGGTGTGCCCTGTCTGCGGGTCCGACAAATCCGTCTTTACACCGGAGTAAGGAAGCGCACGTATCCTGCGTCCCATCCGCGAGCCCCCTGCGAATCTCATCGCCTTCAAGCGATCACTGCGGACCCTGTTTTAAGCCGGCGATCTTGCTCCAGGTGTCACGCAGGGAGACGATGCGGTTAAAAACAGGCTTCCCCGGTGCCGAATCCTTCGTATCCAGGCAGAAGTAACCGATCCTCTCGAACTGGTAACGGTTACCCGGCGTCGCATATCTCAGGCTTGCCTCGACGCAGCAGGTCGGCAGTACCTTGATGGAGTCCGGGTTCAGGTAGTCAAGGTAGTCGTCTGAAATGCTCCCGGGGTCGGGGATGCGGAAGAGGCGGTCATAGAGTCTTACCTCGGCGGGCACCGAGTGTTTCGCCGATACCCAGTGGATGACACCCTCTACCTTGCGTCCGTCGGGAGGCGGTCCGCTTCGCGTCTCCGGGTCGAAAGTGCAGTGAAGCTCGGTGATCTCTCCGGTGCGCTCGTCTTTCACCAGATTCTGATACTTGATGACGTAAGCATTCCGGAGACGGACTTCCCGCCCGGGGCTGAGGCGCTTGTATTTCTTCGGCGGATTCTCGTCGAAATCGTCGCGCTCTATGTAGAGCACCCGCGAGAAAGGAACCTTTCTCGTTCCCATCCCCGGGTTCTGGGGATGGTTGGCGACTTCGAATTCTTCCGTCTTGTCTTCGGGGTAATTGTCGAGGATGACCTTAAGCGGTCGGAGCACGCCCATCGCCCGCGGCGCCTTTTCGTTCAGGTCCTCCCGGACACAGTGTTCGAGCAGCGCTATATCGACAAGGTTATCGTTCTTCGCCACCCCGATTGCGTTGCAGAAATTACGGATGGCTTCCGGCGTACAGCCCCGGCGCCGCAAACCTGCAACCGTGGGCATCCGAGGGTCGTCCCAACCGGTCACGTACCTGCCTTCCACGAGTTCGATCAGCCTCCGTTTGCTGAGGACGGTATAACTGACGTTAAGACGGGCGAATTCGACCTGCCTCGGGCGTGCTCCCGCGATCAGCTGCTCCAAGAACCAGTCGTACAGGGGGCGGTTATTCTCGAACTCCAGCGTGCAGATCGAATGGGTGATATTCTCGAGGGCGTCGGATAGGCAGTGGGCGAAGTCGTACATGGGGTAGATGACCCATTCGTTCCCCGTCCGGTAATGGGGCTCACGCTTTATCCGGTACATGATGGGGTCCCGCATCACGATGTTTGGCGACGCCATGTCGATCTTTGCGCGAAGGACGTGGGCGCCGTCCTCAAACTCACCCGCCCGCATCCGTGTGAAGAGATCCAGGTTCTCCTCTACGGAGCGGTTTCTGAAGGGGCTTTCCTTGCCCGGCTCGTTGAAACTCCCCCGGTACTCCCGGATTTCATCGGGGCTCAGGCTGCAGACGTAGGCCTTTCCCATCTTGATCAAGCGAACGGCAAAGTCGTACAGGCGTTCGAAATAATCGGAGGCGAAGTACAGGCGGTCGCCCCAGTCGAAGCCCAGCCAGCGGACGTCGTTGATGATGGAATTGACGTACTCCTCTGATTCCCCCGCCGGGTCGGTGTCGTCCATCCGCAGGTTGCAGGTCCCTCCGAAGCGGGCGGCCAGCCCGAAATTGAGGCAGACCGATTTGGCGTGGCCGATATGGATGTAGCCGTTCGGTTCGGGTGGGAAACGCGTGGCGACGCGCCCCCCGTATCTGTTCGTCTTCAAGTCCTCCTCGATGATCTCGCTGATGAAATCGGTCGGAGGTGCTGTCGGTGCTTGCGCCATCGCTCTCAATCTCCTTGCTGCCGAGAATTGGCCCTCTTATACCCTATCTCGCTTTGCGGCGCCAGCAGTAAACCGCAACTTTCCTTGACTTCCCGGCCTGTTTAATCGAAAATGGCTTTCGACCAAAGACTCGGCCGTTAAAAGGGGCAGCCCCTAAGGGTCAACATGAAAACATGCTTTAACTGCCGCAACGAATTGACACTGGGCAGTCCGCCGGGTCGTAACGACACTTGTCCCTTCTGCCGCGCAGACCTGCGATGCTGCATGAACTGCGCGTTCTACGACACCGGCGCCTACAATCAGTGCAGGGAACCCCAGTCCGAGCGGGTGCTCGAAAAAGAAAAGGGCAATTTTTGCGATTACTTCCGCTTCAAGGACTCGGCGGCAGCCCCGGAGAAGATGAAATCAGCCGCCGCCCGTGACAGGATGGAGGCGTTATTCAAGAAGCAATGAACGACAGTAGGTCTCTTTCGACGTAAAATTTACCATTCACGAAAGGAGTCGCAACATGAAGACCGGTTTTATCGGACTCGGGCATCTTGGAAAAACCATGGCGAAACGCCTGCTCTCCGAAGGAGTGGACCTCGTCGTCTGGAACAGGACGATAGATAAGGCGGGTGACCTCGGTTGTCCCGTTGCCGACTCCCCGGCGGCAACGGCAAGGACGGCGGAAGTCATTTTCCTGAACCTCTTCGACAGCAAGGCGGTCCAGGCAGTCCTTTCCGGGCCGGAAGGGCTGCTCGCAGGGGGCCTCAAAGGAAAGATCGTCGTAGACACCACGACCAACCATTTCGACTGGGTCCCCCATTTTCACAAGTCCGTTGCCGACCAGGGCGGCTGGTACCTGGAATCGCCCGTCCTGGGCAGTGTGATCCCCGCGTCGCAGGGGAATTTGACGATTCTGGTGAGCGGTGACGAGGGGGCGTTCGAAAAAGTGAAGGGGACGCTCGAAAAACTCGGGAAGACGATCTTCTACCTGGGAGAACCTTCTGTGGCCACAAAGATGAAACTGGCGAACAACCTCCTTTTGGGCGTCTTCATGACCGGTATCGCCGAAGCGGTGATATTGGGAGAGGCCGCCGGTGTAGACAGGGAAAAGGTCCTCGACATATTTGCCGCAGGTGGGGGAAATTCAATGGTACTCAACACGAAGCGGGCAAAGATCGCGAAAGAAGACTTTTCCGCGCACTTCTCCTCGGCCCTTATCTACAAGGACCTCCACTACCTCCAGGATTTCGCGAGGGAGATCCGCAGACCCCTTTTCATGGGCAGCATGGCAAAGGAGCTGTTCGCCCTGACGTTCCGGGAAGGAAAAGAGGGGCTTGATTTCTCGGTGGTCTATGACGTCCTGAAAAAGAAATAAGGTTGAAGGCGATGAAATGGAAAGGGCGCCCTCTGTCGGAAGACGAAGGGCGCCCTTATGGCTCTCTAACCGCTGAGGTCTATATCGGTTTTACGTTATCGGCAGCCGGGCCTTTTTTGCCTTCGGTGATATCGAAACTCACGCGCTGACCTTCATACAGGGTCTTGAAGCCGGGGGCTTGAATGGCACTGAAATGAACAAAAACGTCGCCGCCTTCATCTTTCTCGATGAACCCGAAGCCTTTTTGTTCATTGAACCACTTCACTTTTCCTTCTGGCATCACCCACATCCTCCTTTCTCAAATTTCTGTAAAGTCGGTTTGCAGCTGTGACAGGAAGAAAAAACCGCCGGTACTCAAAAGAGCATGGCGGTTACCCTCTGCACTTCTATACCTGTACCCAACTTTTACTGTTCCCGCGTTCGCAAGCTGTCGTCCGCGGGATATTCTAAAAGAACGTAGCCCTTATAATGCGCCTACCACCGCCATGTCAAGGTTTATTTGCATATTTTTTCTGCCGCCGGTAGGGCATCTTTAGGGGAATCAGATGGACAACAGCCCCCGGTTTCAGCTATAGATTCCGGCGGGAAGCGGGAGCAATCCATGGCGTGCAAGCTATACACGACAAAGGACTACTATGAGATCTCGGTGGAAACGCTCGGGTGGGAACTCACCGTATGCAATGCCCTCTACCCGGAAGGAAGTCCCCTGAGGAGAATACTTAAGAAAAACGCCACGTACGGACGGCTTCTTTCCGCCTACCTTCGCCGTTTCATACCCATGGATGAGGTGAAGAGAGTCATCGAAATAGGCGGCGGATATGGGTTTCTCATGAAGGACCTTCTGGAGGAGAACCGTTTCGCAAGGGTTGTCATGCTCGACGTCTCCCCTTACCTCCTGCAAAAGCAACGAGAGCTCCTTCGGCACCCCTGCGTCGAATTCCTGCAGGAAGATTTTCTGGAGACGGACCCGGCGGTCTTGGAGGGAATGGACCTCGCCGTTCTTAACGAGAATCTCGGAGATTTTCCCGTGCTCACCGGGGTCGGCCGGGAGCTTTTCTCGGCGGAAGAGCCGCTGGAAGAACCTCTGCCGGTGGTGCGCGAGTTCCTATGGCGGTACGCCATACAGCCGCCCGGGACTTTTCCCTTCAACCTGAACATAGGAGCGCTCAAGGCCGTCGAGAAACTCTGCCTCGCAAAAACACCTTACATCTTCCTGTCAGAGCACAGTTGCGAGGCATCGGTACCCGAGCCATTCCGCTCCTTCGTCCGCGTTTCAGCGCCGGGAATGCCTGAAAGGATAAGGCTTCACGGCCACGACGAGCACACGGTCAAGTTCTCCCACATCGAGACCGTCTCTCGTGCCCTCGGATACACGTCGGTGCGGGGTCCGATCGCCGACTTCATACCGTTCGATTTCGATGAACGGATAAGAGTCATCATGAAGTCGCCCTTTGCGTACAAAGACGAACATGAGGTTGTCCGCCACTTCGTCGAAGACCTCTACCAGTACGAATACCTGCTGCTCATCAGGGATGAGAAAGCTGCAAGCGCGGCGGGCACGTCATGCCGCCGTTGCGGCAAATGCTGTCTGACGGACTTTACCGCCTACGTAACGGCGGAAGACCTGGCACGCTGGCGCCGTGAGGGTAGAGAGGACATACTCGGGATGATCGAACGGGAACATGCCGTATGGGCGGGCGACCGCCTCGTGTCGTCGGAGAGCGGGAAGCACGTCCGGGGGTGCCCCTTCCTGACCTGGGAGGGGGACCACAGCACCTGCACGATCTACGAAACGAGGCCCGGGGTCTGCCGGCGTTTCCGGCCGGCCTCGTCGACGCTCTGCAGCCTCAGTCTACGATAAAATTGCTGAAAAGGTCGTTTAATGCGCCCGATAAGAGTCGCAAAACTCTCGAGGCCGAAGACATGAGAGGTATGAGAAGGCGTCGGATAGAAAGGGCCGAAAATGCTTACGGCGGATAAATTTCCCTGCTTGACAGCAACTGCCACCTGAACCTATACTCACACGCCTTGCCCGCTGTGAGGGAGGGAGGAGCCGGGTGAAGAAATAAACTGGAAGGTTTTGCGATATACCATCTATTTCGGAGTGTTCGTATGGGGAGTGTCGTAAAAAAACGCAAAAAGAAAATCGGCAAACATAAATACCGCAAAAGGCTGAAGAGCATGCGGCATCGGAGGAAATAGGCCTCTGGAGATTTTCCATATAACCGGTATCCGCTTTGCTATTCACCCTTGAAATCAGGCTTTCTCTTTTCCGCGAAGGCCATGGCGGCTTCGCGGATGTCCTTCGATGCGAGGAAGACGGCATTTTTCTGGATGGCCCTGTCCATTCCCTCCTCGACGGTCGCCGTGCGGCTGTAGTTGAGTACCTCCTTGGTCGCCATGACGGCAAGGGGGGCGTTGGCGGCGATTTGAGCGGCCAGTTCTTTTGCGCCCGCCAGGAGAGCCTCCCGGTCGGGGTAAACGGCATTCACGAGGCCCATCCTTTCGGCTTCCTTGGCGGAGTAAAAGCGTGCCGTGTAGGCCATCTCACGGGTGAAGCCCTGTCCGATGATGTGCGGCAGTCTCTGGAGGACGCCCATGTCGGCGACGAACCCGACGGCGACCTCTCTCAGGGAAAAGGATGCGTCTTTCGTGCAGAGCCGGATGTCGCAAGCGCAGATGATGTCGAGACCGCCGCCCACGCACTGACCGTGCACGGCGGCGATGACCGGTTTCCGGCACTCTTCCAGCACCGTACAGGAGTCGAAGAGGACCTGAACCCTTTCCTTGAAAAAGAAGGCGGCCTTTGCGCCGGCGCCGAGAAGGCCCAGGGCCACGAAGTCCTTGAGGTCGAGGCCGGCACAGAAGATACGGGCGGAGCTTTCGAGGATGACGACCCTGACGTCGTCGCGATTGCCGACCTCTCTGACCGAGTCCACTATTTCCCTTGCAAAATCGAGGTTGAGGGCGTTGAGGCTTTCCGTCCTGGCGAGGGACAGGGTTGCGATGTAGTCTTCGACCTTCACTTTGATGAATCGGTAGGCCATCTCTTTCTCCTCCTTCTTTGACTCGAAAACCGCTTCCTGGCAGGCTCAAAAAACGGATTACGCCCTGACCTATTACAGACCCGGGGCAATGTCAAGAATTCAAAGGTCATGGATGAAGATAGGGAATCTGACGCTGGAAGGCGATGTCTTCCTCGCACCGATGGCGGGAATCACCCATCCGGTTTTCAGGTGGATGGTCCGTGATGTCGGCGGAGCGCCGGGGCCGACCGAGATGGTGAGTGCCGAAGGGTTGGTGAGGGACGCGGAGAGGGTCAGGAAGTACATTCGGCCTTTTCCCGGTGAAAAGCCATTCACCGTCCAGCTCTTCGGCGCGGACCCGGAGGCCGTCGCGGAGGCCGCCCGGATGGCAGTCGGTCATGGGGCAGACATCATCGACCTGAACGCAGGCTGCCCGGTCAGAAAAGTGGTCAAGGCGGGGGCGGGCGCGGCGCTGATGAAAGAACCCGGCAGACTGGCCCTGATTCTGCGGAGGACGAGGGACGCCGTCCCGGTGCCTCTGACGCTCAAGATCCGGTCCGGGTGGCACGACATAACCGCCCCCGCGGTCGCGAAAATGGCAGAGGACATGGGGGTCGACGCTGTCTCTGTGCATGCCCGTACCGCCGTTCAGGGGTTTGCGGGCAGGGCTGACTGGACGGTCATTGCCGGGGTAAAGGAGGCGATCCGCATCCCTGTCATCGGTAACGGCGATGTCCGGGCCGCCGAAGACGCCGTCAGGATGGTCGGGGAGACGGGATGCGACGGTGTGATGATCGGGAGGGGCTCCCTGGGGAATCCGTGGCTCTTCAGGTCGGTTCAAGATTTCTTGGGAGGGAGAGCTTGCGGGGTGTCACCGTCGCTCGACGAAAGAAAGCGGGTCATCTGCCTCCATCTTGAGCGTAACGTCGCTTTTTTCGGAGAAAGAGACGGGGTAAAGGATTTCTATCGCCATCTTGCGTGGTACACGAAAGGGATGCGGGATTGCGCCTCTTTACGGAAGCAGGTCCTCGGGCTGGCGAGCCATGAGGCCGTCAAGGACGCCATCAGCCGTTACTTCTCCTCATTGCAGCAAACATGACGTCCCCGTAAAAAGTCCAAAAAC
>CAZRAC010000048.1:0-14118 GCA_964597995.1 uncultured Syntrophaceae bacterium
GAAGCCCTTGGTGATCTATAACCTTACATGCAAAACCTTAACCGGACATTGCTGATTTTTCGTGAGAATTCTTTATATTTTATGATGTTATCACACTTTCAAAAATAAAAGTTGGGACAGTAGTGGCCTGCCCTATGCTCATCCTGGTGTCGAAATGAACATCACCCTTTGGGTACTTGAGCAAGGCTAAGACCACCGGACAGGTACTCGGAATATTTCGCGAGGCTCGACAGGGCCTTCACGGCCTGGTGGATGGAATGAAAGGCGACGAGTTGTCTTTTCCCGAATTCTTCTACGGCCTCACGGGTCTCGAAACCACCGGAGCAGAGGATTATGGGTTTATGATGCTGCTCGATCAGACTCTCCATGACGGGACACAGCTCAGTCGCCGGTGTCATCTCTTTGCCGGCGACCCACATCACCAGGATCATATCGACGTCCTGACACTCGGCCAATGCCTCAAGACAGCCGCGCCATTCGAGTGAAGCCCCCGTGTCGACGGGGTTGTTACGGCTCCACCACCACGGCAGATAGTTGTCCATTCTTTTCAGTGTCTCCTCGGGAAGCTCGGTCACGTCCAACCCCGCCCGGGTACAGGCGTCGCTGGCGACGACCCCCCACCCGCCGCCTATAGTGAGGATGCCCACTCTCCTGCCCTTCGGCAAGGGCTGGCGGATGAACGAAGCCCCGATGGTGAATATTTCTTCGATATCATCGACCCTTATTATGCCCGCCTCCCGGCAGGCCCTCTGATAGAGGAGTTCGGAGCCCCCGGAGGATGACGCGGTGTGGTAACGGGCGGCCCTCGCCCCCGCATCGGTAGAACCGGCCATGAGCATGACAACGGGCTTTTTCCGGTTCACTCCTCGCGCAATATCGATTAATCGTTCGCCATCCCGTATGCCCTCGGTGTAACCGAGGATGACTTTAGTCGTTTCATCCTCCCCATAAAAGGCAAGATAATCCTCTATGTGAAGGTCGGCTTCGTTCCCGTTGGAGACAAAGCGGTTGAACCCAAAATTCCTGTCGACGCACAACGCCAGCACGGATGTCCCTACGCTGCCGCTCCGGGACGTGATCGACAGCGACCCATGCTTGGTCCTTTCAAGCCGCCTCGACATGAGGAGGTACAGATTCGAGGGCATGCTCATGATGCCGTTGCTGTTGGGACCGACCAGCACCATGCCCCCTTTTCTCGCCGTGTCGACTATCTCATTCTCCAACCGCTCTTCCTCCTTACGCCCGAGTTCGGCAAACCCGGCGGTTATGACGAGACAAGCCTTTACACCCTTCTGGACGCATTCCCCGACGATGCCGAGTACCGTCGGCTGAGGGGTGACGACGACGGCGAGGTCGGGCGACTCGGGGATGGACGAAACACTAGGAAACGGCTTTATGCCCAGGATATCTTCGTGCTCCGAAGGATTTATCGGGTAAACCTTACCCCGGTATCCGTAATGAAGGAGGCCGGACAGGATACGAAACCCCCATTTGTCACTCCGGTTGGTCGCTCCTACAAAGGCGATACTCTGTGGGTCGAAAAGGGCGCTCATTCTACGGATTACATCGTTCATCTCTCCAAAGACCTCCTTACAGTTCCGATTCTATGTTCCATCCCGGCGCCTCGCTTAAAAATCTCCCTGGGGGATGTGGAAGAGGTCTGCGATGACGCTGTCAAAATAGTCCGGTAGGTAACGGTCCCAGAGCCTGATCGGAAGTTGCAGCAATTCCTCCCGGTCGGACAGAGGGAAAAGGAAGAGAAAACGCATGAGATATTCGACGTTCTTTGCCAGGTGCCCCCGGTACTGACGGTGGAGACGCTGGGCGATGATGCGGTCCTCGTGCATACAGCGCCCGATCTCGCTCTCCAACAACTGCTCATAATTGGAGACTATGATCTCGAGATAAACTTCCTCCTCCCCTGTCATGACAAAATCGGCAAAGCAGCGCTCAACCTCCCCCGCCTTCCATCCCTTCTTTTCCATGGCGCAGACGACGTCCGGCAGAAGTGGTCCCTGAATCATCTCTTCTTTCGTCGGCCGCAGACGGATCAATAGGTTTGTCGCGTTGTACCGTCCCGTGTGGCGCTCCTCTTCCAATACCTTGCATCCTTCTATGCCCTCCAAAACCCTGAGGAGGCCGTCTTTTTCGTCATCCTCCAAAAGCACCTTTATCCCGGCGACGTCGTTGATAGCAAGGTCCTGCGCCACATCCACTTCTCGATGCTCCCTCAGGTACTCGATGAAACGCTTCTCGGCGTCGAGAAACTCCGCGAGCATCTCCTCCGGTGATGATATAAGGTACTGGCGTGGTATCGATAGGCGGGCGGCCCGCTCTTCCGCAAGACGTTCCGCTTGCCCCTTGATGGCGTCGAAAATCCAATCGATTATTTTTCTGGCCGCCTTTTCCGCCAACCTCCTGATCCGCTTGATCCTCCAGGACCCTATGAAGTCTTCTCCATCGCATCCCCCCCGGCTCTTGAAAAACAGCATCGCCCGGCAGGGCGTCTCCCTGTAAAAACGGCCGGGGTAATCCTTGTAGTCGGATATCAGACCGGCTATCCGTTCGTTTACGTAGGGCGGCCGTTCGACTATGGCGTCTTTAAGCCTTCCCTTAGTGAAGATCATCTCCTGCCGCAAGGGGCCGCCGTGCAAGGACTCGAAGAGTTCTCGCGCAAACCTGTTCAGATAACGGGCGACGTAAAGCTGGTTGAAGAGGACTAGTCGGGTGAGCCTTACACCGTCGTTTTCCCTAACGACCTCCGACATGGCCCGCCGGATGAGGTCTCGGAACTCATCCCGGTATAGGTATCCCTTGATGGAGATCACGAACCCTCCGAACACCGGTAAATGGTTTTATATCCCTTGGAAGCTGAAAATCTATTCCACAAAAAGGGCCACGTCAAGACCACAATTCTGTATCCCGGCAATATCTGTTTCATGGAACGGAGACTTTGGGTCAAGAATCAACCA
This sequence comes from uncultured Syntrophaceae bacterium, assembly GCA_964597995.1. GTDB lineage: Bacteria > Desulfobacterota > Syntrophia > Syntrophales > UBA4778 > UBA2207. Next base: position 2,973 of record CAZRAC010000048.1, read on the forward strand.
CTCCGGCGGCCCCGACTTTTCCCCACAAGGGAAAAACAACGACGGAAGCTGAGGCAAACCATAGAAAAAATGGGGTGTTGCGCTAAATTGTCAGCTGTGTTATTAACGGTTTCCTTTTTCAAGGAAGGCGCCGCCTTCCGGGAAAGAATGAGACAGACTGTCGTAATCATGAGATACGTCGAAAAGGAGGATAGAAGAACGTGGAAAAGATAAATCCGTTTGATGTCGTGAAACAACAGGTCAGCAAATGCGCAGAGATCCTACACCTACCGCCGGACGTAGCGGCAATGCTCAAAACTCCCATGAGAGAGCTTCATGTATCGCTACCGGTGCGGATGGATGACGGTTCTGTCAGGGTATTCCCGGCGTTCAGGGTTCAATACAACGACGCCAGGGGCATCACAAAGGGAGGTATCAGGTTCCATCCCGAGGAAACGATCGATACCGTTCGAGCACTGGCTGCTTGGATGACATGGAAGTGCGCCTTGTTGGACTTACCCCTTGGTGGCGCCAAAGGAGGTATAGTCTGCAATCCGAAGGAGATGTCTGCGGGCGAACTGGAACGCCTAAGCCGGTCATACATACGTAGTGTATTTCAGTTCATCGGACCCGAGAAAGACGTACCGGCCCCTGACGTTTATACCACCCCGCAGATCATGGCCTGGATGATGGACGAGTATTCGGTCATCGCGGGGAAACCGCAATTCGGTGTCATCACGGGTAAACCGCTGCCCCTCGGCGGTTCTCCGGGAAGGGGTGATGCTACAGCTCGCGGTGGGATGTTTACCATCCGCGAAGCTGCAAAGGCACTCGGCATCGACCTTAGCAAGGCCACCGTCGCCGTGCATGGTTACGGAAACGCCGGATATTACGCGGCTCAGTTGAGCAAAGAGCTTTTCGGGTCGAAGATTGTAGCCGTTTGTGACAGCAAAGGAGGCGTACACAGCAAAAACGGTATCGACCCGGAAGAAGCCTATACGTGTAAATGCCGTACTTCTTCGGTGTCCAACCTGCCCGGATTCGAACGCATATCCGCAGAGGAGCTTCTTGAGCTCGACGTAGATATACTCATTCCGGCCGCCATAGAAAACGTGATAACAGACAAGAACGCGCCGAACATCAAAGCCAAGATTGTAGCCGAGCTGGCTAACGGCCCAACTACGCCGGAAGCCGACGATATTTTACATAGAAACGGGGTCCACGTGATTCCCGACTTTCTGTGCAACGCCGGTGGTGTGACTGTCTCTTACTTCGAGATGGTTCAGAACTTCTACCTGTACTTCTGGGATGAAATGGAGGTTCGAGAGCGACTGGACAAGAAGATGACCTCGGCCTATCATTCCGTGTTGAGTACCTCTCGAGAGTACAATATAAACATGCGACAGGCGGCTTACGTTAGGGCCGTTGAGCGGGTGGTAGAGGCAATGAAGCTCCGGGGCTGGGTTTAGTGTATTGACCTCTCAGCGGGGTACTTGAGGGTCATCTTTGCCCGATTACCCATAGCTATTTTGCCGGCCATCGACCACCAGACGATCAACGTGGTCGGTGGCCGGACTTGTCAAGGTGGCTCGGGGGATTTCTTCCATATTTCGTCACCCAGGACATCAAGCCATCTCGTAATACTTTCAATACATTATCGAAAATGTTACCATCCACGTCGTTGAACATGATATCGTCCTCACTCAGGACATAGTATATGGACATCTCAAGGACGATAAAAAGCCTTGTCCTAAACTTGAACTATTGAACGGGCTCTATCTCTATTTGCGATGCAGCGCCCCCCATCTCACTGACTCACCGGCGAAGGGGTTATGATCATGCGCCGGATGGACAACCTATGGTCACTGTACAGGCCACTTGCCGACCAACCGTTTATTTCGAAACCGCGGCCCGGGTCGTAAAAACGCTTAAAGAGGCGGGGCACGAGGCATACTTCGTCGGCGGAAGCGTGCGGGACATCCTCCGGGGTCTCGAACCGGTGGAATTCGACATCGTCACGTCGGCGACGCCGAAGGAAGTCCGCGCCCTTTTCGACCACACGGTCGCGGTGGGCGAAAAATTCGGCGTCATCCTGGTTATCGAGGAGGGCCTTAGTTACGAGGTCGCCACATACCGCATCGACAGGGCTTACGAAGACGGGCGGCGCCCCTTGCGCGTCGAATTCGCCGCCCTTGCCGAAGAAGACGTCAGGCGCCGCGATTTTACCGTCAACGGCCTCCTCATGGACCCCGGCACCTGTCTCGTCTTCGATTACGTGGGCGGGGTCGAGGACCTTAAGAAACGAATCATCCGCACAATCGGCGACCCGGAAGAGCGATTCGCCGAGGACCACCTGAGGATGCTCCGGGCGGTCCGGCTCGCGGCAAACCTCGGTTTCGAGGTCGAACCCGCAACGTTCGCGGCCATAAAGAGAAACGCAAAGGCCATCCGGCGCATAAGCGCCGAGCGCATCCGGAACGAGATCACACGGACAATCACCCGCGGTGGGGCACGGCGGGGGATGGAGCTCCTCGCCGACTCAGGCCTTCTCGCTGAAGTCCTGCCCGAGGTCGAGGCCCTGCGGGGTGTAACCCAGCCGGAGCGCTTCCACCCCGATGGTGACGTCTGGGAACACACACTACGCATGCTCGACATGCTCCCGGGCCGGGGAAAAAGGGAGGCTGACCCACGCCTTGCCTGGGGCGTCCTCCTCCATGACGTCGGAAAACCCCTCACGCGATCCGAAGACGCACGGGGAATCCATTTCTACGGCCACTCAAAAAAGGGCGAAGAAATCGCCGAGGCGGTCATGCAGCGCCTCCGATTTCCCCGCTCGGACGTCGAGGCTGTGGTCGCCATGATACGCCACCACATGCTCTTCATCAACGTGATGGACATGAGGCCGAACCGCCTCAAAAGGTTTCTGAGGATGCCGGATTTTGAACTACATCTGGAGCTCCATCGCCTCGACAGCCTGGCGAGCCACGGCAACCTCGAAAATTACGAGTTCTGCAGGAAGAAACTCGCCGAATTCGCGAGCGAGGACTTACGCCCCCCACCCCTCATCACCGGTAAGGACCTGATAGCCATGGGGTTCGAGCCCGGGCCTCTATTCAAGGAAATCAAGAGGTGCGTCGAGGACGCGCAGCTGGACGGGGAGATCTCGACACCGGAAGAGGCCCGGCGCCTCGTACTGGAGAAATGGGGCGGGAGGAGAAAAGAGGAACCGCGCCCGTAACGACCGGGCTTCATACCTCCAACCTCAATATTCTCCGGGCGTTCTTGTGGTAGACCTTCTCGAGGACCTCCGGCTTGTAGCCCTCGGTCTCCCAGTCGTTGAAAATACGCTCATACGTGAACCAGGGATGGTCGGTGCCGAACATGATCCTGTCTTGGAGGCGCCCGTTTATCTCCCGCTTCATCTCCGGCGGAAAATACTTCGGCGACCAGCCGTGGAGCTCGTTGTGGACGTTCGCCTTGTGGACCATCACGGCGATCATCTCGTTCTGGAAGGGCCAGGCGCAATGGGCGGCAATGATAGTCAGTTCGGGAAACCGGATTGCCACCTCGTCCACGTAGGGGATCGGGTTTTCACGGCTCAGGTGAATCCCGCCTCCTCCCGGGGTCCCCTGCCCGATGGCGGTCATGCCCACGGAAAGCTTGACTGCCGCGCCCGCTTCGGCGCAGACCCCATACAACGGCCAGTAAAGTTTGTCGTTGACGGGTATGCCCGTCAGGATGGCGCCCGTGTAGATCCCCATCATACCGACGTCCTTGATGCACCGCTCCAGCTCCCGCGCCCCCTGGTAGCCCAACCTGGGGTCGATGTCGCCCCAGCAACCAAGGACTACATCGGGGTAGGCCTTCTTGAGGTGACCCATGTAGTCGTGCATCTCCCGGATCTGAGCCATGTCCCGGCCGGCCCTCGCCCAACCCATGGGACTCATCAGGACGGCCTTGACCTGCGCCTTTCTCAGGCCGGCGATCAGTTCCTCCTCGGCGATAAAAACGGATTCCCGTTTGAAGACCTTGCGCGCCATAAGCTCGATCCCTTCCGGGTCCGGGTTGAACTTCCTGGCCTCTTTCGTGAACGTCTGGACCTGAACATCGATAGCCTTCACGACCTCATCCTCCTTCTATTTTTCCTTTGACCGACAAATAAGGACGGAAAAACAATAGAAGGGATGATGGTTCCTGTCAAGGCCGCGATTTTCAGAGGCCGCGATTTTCAGAGAAAGCGGGGATGCCGTCAGGCCCCGAGCTGACCCGACATCGCAATACTCAGGGCAGACCATTTTTCTCGTAGTGATTAGAACTGGTTAAGGGAGGGGGGACAGGTGTTTGCAGGTTACCCAGCGGAGTTCCTGCACGCGGGTCCTGCCGGCTCTGCGGAGACCCTCGAGGGCAAGGGCCATGGTGTTCTTCTGGCAGAAGAACTGCGGCTCGTAAGTCCAACCTTGGGCTAGTCGCGCCTCCTCTTTTTTCGCGGCGCCGTACAGGTACCGCCCGATCACGGGGGCGAGGAAACGGGTCTTCCAGCCGAACTCTTCGTATATCTCTTCCAAGAGTTCGTCGACCTTACCCACGACCCTGTCGTTGCCGGCATAGTATCTTCTCATCGCCCAGAGGGCACCCGCATACCCACCCCGCAGAGGCCGCACCTCTCTCCTGAAGCGGTTGCGGATTCTCTTGTCCGGATGGTCCTTGTACCTCTTCCAGCCTGCCATGATTGTCCGGATAAGACGGTAGAGGCTGGGGCCGTTGACCTCGAAGTCGGTGCGGAAGGCGTCGAGGAGCATCTGCTCTTCTCGACCGTCGTGGATGTGTTCGTGGCGGTAATTGAAGCGGTACTGACCGTGGGCGTCGGCAAGGGAGAACTCCTCCGGCGAATACAGGGTTCCCTTACTGCGGTGTTCTTCGTAAAGGGGTGTGCCCGGCACGGGCGTGTAGAGCATGAACTGGTGGAAGTCCGTGTCGTGTCTGACGGCGTAGGCAATCACATCAGCGATGTTCTCGGGCGTGTGGTCCTCCGTGCCGATGATCGACGACCCGAGGACGCGGATGCCGTGAGATTGCAACTCCCTGACTAGCGAGAGCGTGTCGACGCCGTGTAATTTCTGGTACCGGCTGTTCTCCCCCTCCAGACCCATCCAAACCCAGGAGATACCCAGCCCCACGAGCTGCTCCATCGTGTAAGAGCGGAGAACCCTGGCGGAGCTGAAGACATAGAGGCTCCAGCTCTTGCGGTTTTCTTCCATGAGTTTCAGGAGCCGGAGTGCCCTCCTCCGGTGGAGGAGGAAATTCTCGTCCATGACGAAGAATGACCGGACGCCGAGTTTCTTCTCCATCTGGGTCATGACTGCGTAAAGCTCGTCTCCCGTGTCATAGAAATTGACGTGCCGTCCTTTACCGCCGAAGAGGGCGGAGGTGGAGCAAAAGTTGCAACCCACCGGACAGCCCACAGACGGGATCAGCATAGCCGCGGTATCTCCGGGCCTTCCCCGGAGAGTGAACCCCATGATCCGGGTGCCGAACCCGGAATAGGCGAGAGGATGTCGGATCGGCTCATCCTCGTCCTGTCCGAGATACCTCCGGAACCACCGGATACCCTCTCCCCTGACTATATGATCGGCGTCGACCATAGTTTCAATGCCGCCCAGGTTCGCGATGTGGCCGCCCACGACGACCGTCGCCGAGGGAAGGTATCGCCGGATGAGTTCACACATGACCTTCACTTTTCCGATGTTCGGGGCGATGGCGCTTATGCCGACGATGTCGTAGGATCCTTTCTGAAGCTCCCGGGTAAAGTCGTCGAGAGAGGGAAAATCAAGCAGGGTGCAGGGGGCATCGATGTTGCTTTGGATCATCATCAGGCCGAAGGTGCGGTGGAACATGCGCAGAGAGAAGACGCCCTGAAGGCGCGTGACCTGGTTGTGGTAGAGCTCCATCGGGTTGGCAACCCGGCTTCCGTACTCGTCGTCCTGCGCGTAGGGCCCGAAGACGCTCGAAAGAAGGACCCTGGCCCGGGTTCCTCGGTGGTGTCGTGCAGTAACCATGATTTCCCCCCTGAGTAAGATCGTTTTCGGGAGCCAACATAATGGAATGATAGGGAAGAAAGAAAGAGGTATTTTAGGGTTTTACAATAGTTTTACAATAGAAGGACCTGGTTTGGACTTCCGGCTTTTCCGCTATCATCGAGGAGTGGGAAACCCGGAACCGACAACTCCCGTTGTTGACACCGCCCCGGGGATGGAGTAAATTTCGCGGCAAATGGTGAATCAACTTAAATGGTATTTTCATCCAGTCCCGGTCTTCATCTTTTCGGTCCTCGCCCTAACCGCGTCCCTTTTTCTGTACATCTACTGGTACGTGGAGGTGAGCATGGGACTGAAGGAAGTCGTGCGGAAGTACAACCTGGACTCCACCAGGTTCTACGAAGCCGACACGTGGGTGGTGATCCTCGTCCTCACCGTCCTCGTGGGGATCATCCTCATGGGGATGTTGACGATCTTCATTTACAACCAGAAGACCCTTCAGTTTTACCGGCTTCAGCATAACTTCATCAACAATTTCACCCACGAACTGAAGACACCGGTGACCTCGCTCAAGCTCTACCTCGAGACCTTCCAAAAATATGAGCTGCCCCGCAAGGACCAGCTTGAATACATCGATTTCATGATCCGCGACGTCAGCCGCCTCTCGGACAACATCAGCCGGATACTCGACCTTGCCCGGATCGAGAGTCGGAGCTACGGAGGGGAATTCGTAAAGGAAAACCCGGTGCAAACGACAAAGGAATTCCTGGAGTCAAATACCCACCTCTTCCAAGGGTGTGACATCGAGGTCCATAATCCCCCAGCGGGGGATATCGATATCTCCTGTTCCCTCAATCGACCGCTCTTCGAGATGCTGCTTATGAACCTGATCACGAACGCCGTCAAATACAACCGCTCGGAGAAACCGCGCATCGATATCCGTTTTGTGCCGCGGAAACGCAGGCTGCAGATCCGCTTCGAAGACAACGGCATCGGCATCGCGAAGAAGGAAACCAAAAAGATCTTCCGTAAATTCTACCAGGTCGGCCGGTCGGAAGACATGACCGCAAGGGGAAGCGGACTCGGCCTGTACCTCGTAAGACACATCGCCCGGATACACAAGGGAAAGATAGGCGCCGAGAGCAGGGGAATCGGAAAGGGGTCGACCTTCACCCTGACCTTGCCGTTGCAGAAGAGTCAGGTCGCATGAAAAGAAAGGGCCATGAAGGAATCGTCGGATAAGAGGGTCCTCATCGTCGAGGACGACGAACACATCGCGGTCGGCCTAAAACTCAACCTTTCTCTCCGCGGCTATGAGGTCATGGTCGCCCCGGACGGGGTTTCGGGCCTGCAAAAGTGGAAGGAATGGCAGCCCCATCTCGTCATCCTTGACATCATGCTCCCCGGAATCGACGGTTTCTCTGTCCTGCGTAGTATCCGTCTTACCGATGAGCGCCTTCCTATCCTGATCCTAACGGCCAAGGGTGAACCGGACGACAAAGTGAAAGGCCTCTCATGCGGCGTCGACGATTACATGACCAAGCCCTTCAACCTCGACGAATTCCTTCTCAGGGTGGAGCGCCTCCTGACCAGGGGTTCTTGGGTCCGCCGTGAAGAGTCGGTAGAAGACCCGTCGTCGCGTACCTATTCCTTCGGCGGCAACCGTATAGACTTCAATGCCCACAGTGCGCAGTGCAAGCTTGGCAAAATTGCATTGACGGAGCAGGAACTGAAGTTACTGAGGCTTTTCATCGCCAACCGCGGCAGGCCGCTTTCGAGAAAACAGATACTCGAGATCGGATGGGGCTACATGGGTGTCACGGAAACGCGCACCGTCGACAATTTCATCGTCCGGTTTCGGAAGTATTTCGAGGACGACCCGCATAACCCCGCCTATTTCAGGAGCATCCGTTCGGTGGGTTACGTCTTCGACCATTCCGAGACCAACGATGAAGGCCGAGATACAGCAGGGAGATAAAGGAGCATCTCCGAAAATTGAGCTCAAACAAAAAATCCACCGGGCTCGCCGTCTTGGCGCTCGCCCTTATGTCCCTCATCTGGGGTTACAACTGGATAATCATGAAGGAGGCGCTCAAGTATTGCTCTGCCTTTGATTTTGCCGCCATGAGGACGTTCTTCGGCGCCCTTGTCCTGTTTTCTTTCCTCGTCACCACAGGCAGGAATCTCCGGCCGCAGCAGGTACCGCTGACCGCCCTATTGGGGCTGCTGACGACAACCGGCTGCGTCGGCCTATCAACCTGGGCACTGGAGACCGGAGGCGCCGGCAAGACAGCGGTCCTGGTGTACGCCATGCCCTTCTGGCTCCTTCTCCTCTCCCGGCCGTTACTCGGCGAACGCATCGGGTGGATACAGCGGGTCGCCGTGGCACTGGCGCTCATCGGGCTCGTCGCCATCTTAGAGCCCTGGCATACGGACGGAAGCGTACAAGGAAGCCTGCTGGCCGTTTCTTCGGGAATTTCCTGGGCCGGGGGCGCCGTTGCCCTGAAGATAATCCACCGGAGGGCAACGGACTTCGACCTGGTCTCCATAACCACCTGGCAGCTTTTCTTCGGTTCCCTCCCCTTGGTCGCAGTCGCCCTCGTCGCCCCGGATAGGCCGATCGATTGGACTCCTTACCTCGCGGGGGCGGTCCTTTTCAACATCGTCTTCACCAGTATCGTCGCCCTGCTGCTGTGGTTCTACAGCCTTCGGGAGCTTCCCGCAGGAATCGCCGGCATGGGCACCCTGGCAACCCCCGTCATCGGCGTTGTGGCAGCGGCTGTTCAGCTCGGCGAGAGCCCCTCTCTTTGGGAGTTTTCCGGCATGACACTCATCATGGCCGGCCTTGTCCTCATCACCCTGCCTGGATTGCTCCGATACCGACGTCTGCGGGATATCATCACAGGCGGATCGACTTAATCGTAGAAAATGAAAAGGGGCTATGGTAGTTTTCCGTATGGTGCAACTATCCACAAAAAAGGAGGAGGAGCTATGGAGCCGACCAGAAACCTGAAGGCACTTTTCCAACCCAAAAGCGTTGCCCTCATCGGGGCATCGGGGACGCCGGGCAAGCTGGGTTACGACATCCTTCATAACCTGATGCAGGCCGGGTTCGAAGGACCGATCTACCCCATAAACCCGAAAGCCGATGAAATCCTCGGCCTCCCGGCTTACAAAGACGTCGGTTCCACACCGGCCCCTCCGGAGCTGGCGGTCATCGTCATTCCGTCTAAGATGGTGGTCGGGGCCGTCGAAGAATGCGGAAAAGCGGGCGTAAGGGCAGCCATTGTCATAACCGGCGGTTTCGCCGAGGCCGGCCAAGAAGGGGAGAGGCTTCAGGCTGAGCTTGCAAGGACGGCTGAGAAATACGGCGTCCGCGTCGTGGGCCCCAACTGCCAGGGGATCAACAGCCCTCACCATCACCTTTGCGCCTCCTGGCCCCTGATCACAACACAGGGAAGGATCGCCTTCATCTCCCAGAGCGGGACAGTGGGGGCCGCCCTGATCGACTGGGCGAGTCAGGAAGAGCTCGGTTTCAGCGTTTTCGTGAGCCTCGGAAACCGGGCCGACGTCTGCGAATCGGACTGTATAGACTACTTCAACAAAGACCCCAACACGAAGGTCATTGCCCTGTACATCGAAGGTGTCAAGAGGCCGCAGCATTTCCTCCAGACCCTGGAAAATGCGACCAAGCCCGTGGTGATCTTGAAGTCAGGGCGCACGGCGAGGGGGCGCATCGCCGCCGAAAGCCACACGAAGTCTCTCGCCGGGAGCGACGCCGTCTACGAGGCCATCTTCAGGAAATACAAAGTCCGTCGGGCCGACAGCCTGGAAGAACTTTATGACTTTGCCAAGGCCATGGCATACATGGAAAAACCGAAGGGAAGGCGGCTGCTGAACATCTCGAGTTCGGGAGGCGCCGCGATCCTCGCCATCGATGAGGCGGAAAAGCTCGGATTCACCAACCCCGCCCCTACCCAGAAACTCAAGGACCGCCTGAGGGCCTTCCTCCCGCCCCATTGCGGCGTGAGCAATCCCATCGACCTTACGGGTGACGCCATAACGGACCCGAGTCTCTATTCGAAGGTGATCGCAGCGGCCAAAGCGGATTATGACGCAAGCGTCGTCATCTTCGGAGACCCTATTCACGGTGCTTCCGAGATCGTCACGGGAAAAGGCGAATTGGTCATCTTCTGCGGCGGTGCGGACGTGGAGCGCGAGGAATCCAAGTTAATGCACCGGAAGGGCATACCCGTCTACCCTACACCGGAAAGGGGCATCAGGGCCCTTTACCAACTCGTGCGCTTCGACCCGGCACCACCGGCGAAAGAGACTGTCCATGAAACGACAGCGGAGACGTTGAACCTGATGCCGGTCCAAAAGGCCGTCTCCATCCTCAGAAAATACGGGATATCGGCGGTGGAGGCTAAGTTGGCCGAAACACCAAAGGATGCGGTGGCGCTGGCGAAGAAGTTCGCCAAGCCCGTTGCTCTCAAGGTCTCTTCACCCGACATCTCTCATAAGACCGACGTAGGCGGCGTGCGGCTCAACCTCGTCAAACAAACGGAGATAAAAAGCGCCTTCGAGGACATACTGAAAAATGTGAAAAGACAGGCCCCGCAGGCGCGGATTGCCGGGATCACCGTTTCGCCCATGGCGAAGGCCGGCGGGCTGGAGGTAATCATCGGGATGACCAAAGACCAACAGTACGGGCCGGTACTCATGTTCGGCCTGGGCGGGATCTTCACCGAGATTTACAGGGACGTACAGTTCTGCCTGCTTCCTGCTGCAGAAGAGGAACTCCTCCGGATGATCCGGGGTATCACGGGTTACCCCCTCATCGCCGGCGTTAGAGGTCAGAAGGCGAGGGATGAAAAGGCCCTGGTCGGTGTCATGAAGGCCGTGGCGGACATCGTCAAAGACCATCCGGAGATCGATCAGATCGACATCAACCCGATCCTGCTCTACGAAAAGGGGGTCTCGGCGGTTGATTACAGGATATACACAAGAGAGGTAATTGATTGCTGTTCGGCGCCTATGGTATAGACAGAACATCTCCTGCCCCGCAAGAAATGAGCTTCCCCCGTCTCCCGGGTCGGGAGTATTAGTTGTGATTTAGGAGACATGCATGC
>CAZRAC010000049.1:0-14050 GCA_964597995.1 uncultured Syntrophaceae bacterium
AACCCCTGTCCGACTGCCCTAACCAAAACTGTCTAACTCCAGGGGTGCAGTCCACAGCCTATTGACAATCTTGCAGACCATGGCACGAGTATTGAGCGGGAGAAAAGCCTAATATAGACGTATTTTTTCACGACTGGTGACTCACACCTTGCACCGAACCCGGTGACTCGTTGCCGGCAGAAGCGTTATTCATGCAGAATGCCCGGTCATAAGTTTCGATTTTTTGTAACGGGATCTGTCGTCGAAGGATGGACCTTCATTCTGAGCACGCCGAAACAGTAATTCCGATATCATCTGAACAATTATTACTTAGGCGATTAAGCTGAGCTACTTGATTATTGCGTAAGTAATGTGACAGCCGGTGATCTCGTAAACCTTGCGAATTAAGCATATTTCAGACACAGCACTGAATCGTTACTTATGCAAGTCTCAATAAGTAATTTCCGAAGCAACAGGAAAGACCGAGCCCAAAGCTCATCGCGAACCTTCCGGCTTCCGTAAAACGGATAGGCCATGTGGATCTCGTCGATCTGGCGCATAAACTTTATGTCTTTTGCGCTCATTGGTGCCGGAGTCTGGTAGACGCCGGATCTGCTCAGGTCGAGCAGCTTGCATTAATGGGTCAAGGGAAATTTGTCGCTCCTAATGTCTGCGGCATGCTCAAAAAGCTGCTTCTTCCACTCGGTAATCCGATTCGGATGAACCTGGTATAGCTCCGCGTGTGGAACCTGTTTCATAATCGCCTCTACTCCCCTGCCTGTTAAACGGATAAAAAGTAGAAGACCTAATGAGTTATCAATAATCAGGCGCTCAGGCATAGCCGGGCGGCAAGGGCATATTAACCGATCTGACAGCTTCAGAGTAGAATCATCATGGCACAGAATCTTTCGCCCCGGGCGTCTCTTTTTCGATCTCTTTGAGATGAATATGCATGATGCGGCGGATTTCGATGATGGCCTGAGGTGCTTCCTGTACGCTATGCCCATACGGAATCACCAATTCCGACTCGGCACCCTGAAGATGAGCGCTCGCGTACGGCACGACGCCGTCGCTGGAATCAACCAGCGGCAAATCAGGGGTGTTGTTACCGATGATCGAGTGGTAGCGCACACGGGACGAGATCGGCAGGTCGGCGGCCAAGCGGATGAAAGGGTCGCTGCTTCTTAAATTGTAAATACTATTGAATGGCCGCGTCAATGACACAGGCTCGGCGGAACCCGGGTCGAAAATCAGTTGCGCCACATCCTTGAGACGGCCCAGAACCGAAAACGGCACGGTGACAACCCCCGCCACCCACCGCGCCAGCGTGCCTTCCGCAAAGGGAGTGCCTTTATGCGGGGCGGCGATAAAAATCGCCCGGCTGACCTGCGGCAGCGGCTCGAAAAAAACATATTTACCCAATTTTTCCCGCAGATTCGCCAAGCGGTTTCCTTCCAGCGGATATTTTGCAAGAAAGGCCTCCCACAAACGGTCTTCAGAGGAAGAGACCATCAACCGTGCCAGTACGCCACCCATACTATGCCCAATCAAGATGATGTTACGGGATGCCTCCGCCGACCCCTCCGGGTCAAAATGCTCGAGGGTTTGCGTGATGGCTTTACGGATTGCATGGTTGTTGAACGCAATGGGTATGTTTGTAGGATAATAAACTTGCCAGACCTGGAAATTCCGACGCAGGGTTTCATCACCCAACACCTCATTGGCCACGTTGATCCAGGCTTCGGGACTGCTGGCCAAACCATGCAGCATGATGACAATGTGCCGCTTCGGATTGTACGGCTGCATGAGATAGACGCGCGGCGTCTCCAACACCTCTCCCTTGCCGATCAGGGTAAGCAGGGACTGAGCCGCAAACCCGGACCGCGCAAGCCATAGGCCGTAACCGGAGGTGAAGTTGGCCGCCAGAGGGACTCGTATCCCGGCGAGTTCGACGTCATCACGGTTGTAAGGGTCATAAACGGTGACGACCGCCTCACGAGTATTCAGTACCTCTTCGAGACCCGTCCCGGGGAAATGTACCACGGCCGTTATCGGCGGGAAGGGTGTTTCACTGAAGGGCACCATCGCGCTTTTCATATCCACCACCCGACTGGAGGTAACGGCCACCAGTTCGGCTCCCAACCCATCACGGCGATAGTGGTTACGCAAACCGGCAAAGGAAAGCGAGGCGGCGGGGATCAAATCTTCGGGGATTTTGCGAAGATTGGGCAATCGTACGTCCTCGTTTCGGAACGTGATGCGCCAGAGACCGGATTGCAGAGAAGTGCCGCGCTCGCCGTCTGTGCCCTGCGGCGGCTGCCGGTGATAATATTCAAACAATGTAGTCAACATCTGCTGCACGGCAAAGTTGTAGTAGTCGCGGACCTGTGTCTGGCGATCCTCGAGGGCGCGCATACTGGGCGTCCGCTCCGTCAGAAACAGGTAGGCGTACGCGTGCCGCGCGGTCTCCAGATAGGCATTAAGAATGGGTTCGATACGCCCGCTATCGCGGGGCGGCTTGTCCAGTTTTATCGCTTCCTGTAGCCAGAGTTCGGCGAGCGCCGACAAGCGGCTCTCGTTGTTCAGCCCGATGGTTTCCATCAGGGCTTTCCGGCAAACGGCGCCCCCCTTGTCGCATCTCTTTTTATCGATGCCGACCACATGCAGTGCAGCACCCGTATATACACTGAGTTCATTCGTCGTGAGTATGTCGCCGCGACGAAGGGCCATATAATCGCTGCTGCTCATGGACGACACCTTGACGCCCGCACAGCCGGCAAGCACGAAACTCACAAGCAGCACCAACAAGTGAATTCGTCCAAAGCATAGAACGCGCCTATTGTCGAACAAAACCGACTCTCCTGATGTTAAGGTTCGAGATGTACCGACGCTTCCCGGCTGTTTCGCCGAAGATGCCTCAGGAGTGGGAACGACCGAGACCGTTTCTTAACGATACCTTTCTTGCAGGATTTCCAGAAAGTGCGGCTCGATGGCGTCCAATGCCCCTGTCATATGAGCCGTCTCCGGCAGTGACGTATAACCTTTCTCACCGAGGAAGCGGTAGAAAAGTTTCAGGGCCGGCGGCCAATACGTGTACTCGAATGGTTCGCAGAAGACCTTTCTGAAAAGAAAATCATCAAAAAACTCGATAAGGTATTCGGCAGGTACAAACCTAAGCAGGACTAAGTCGTCGTGCATATAGCGATAGATGAAGGTAATGTAGAGACCGATACAGTGGATGTACTTTTCCGGGTCATCTTCGAATCCCTTTGCGATCAGCCACTTCTTGAATAAGGACACACTCTCGTTTTCGACGGATATCGCCAGTTCCTCATAGGCGTCGTAGTCGGCTTCCCGCCGCATACAGTCGTCAAGTTCCTCGACCTTCCTGACGAAACGAATGTCCTCTTCGTCCGGCAAAATGCTCTCTTCCACCTTGAACCCAACCCGGCTGTAGTCGAAGGGCCGGATGAGATAACTGGCGTCTTTTCTCATGTACATAAACATGGACGGCGGCTTCGGCTGAACCTCCTCCGGAAAAAGATGAATGTGCCGTTCGACCATCTCTTCGATTAAACGATCCATTTTCTCACCCTCTAAGTTCAATACTGAGCGAACGCTGGTCGTTACCCTTTTCATCCATCTGGCATATTCGTCCGGCTTGTTCCTTTGTTTGCTGGTGGATAGATTCCACAAGCTTGATGCCAATTCCATCTTTCTATTCAGGTCGTCGATACCGGCCGCGTCATCTTCCATCAAAGGTTTTGCATACTCCATCATGGCATTTGCAAAGGAGACGGTGATAAAACCTTTCGGCGCCTCCATTTCTATGATCGGCGGCCTTTCGATGACAATTTGCGGCCTCGAGATGCGGAGTTGCCGTTTCTTTTTTGCCTTGTCCCTGGCTTTTGTCCGTCGCTTTATGATTTCATTTTTGTTTTTCTTCATATGGCCCCCCTGCACTTAATCTTGAGATCCTCTCAGGCCCTAATGATTCAATATACCATGCAGTAAAATGCTCACATAGGCGGGCGTTTGTCAATCGTGAACACCGAATATTTTATGCCACAGCCTGTTTTCATCGAGTCGCCGGTGTTTTTTCAGAACAGTGAACACCACGAAGAGAAGGGCGACAACCAGGCATAGGATGAAACTTATTGCAAACCCCGCTCTCATGGAAAACCCTGATATTACGAACCCTGTTATCAGCGGTCCCGATGAATGCCCCACATCCATGACGGATGAAAGCGCTCCCATAGAAGCGCCCAGCTTCGTCTTGTCGGCTATATCGCCGGTGTATGCGCTGGTCGCAACGGTCGACAATGACATCCCAAGGCCAAAGGTGAGTGAGACGACTACAACCGGTACTTCGTCAGTGAAGAAAGGCAAGGAGAGCATAGAAAGGCCGATTACTGTCAATCCGACGGCGATCTGGATGCGCTTGTCGATCCGGTCGGCAAGTCTCCCGAAGAACGGTTTGGTGATCGCAACGGAAAGGATTTGCAGTGAGAAGATAAATCCGATCATCCCGGCGCCGAAACCGTTATCGGAGAGGTAGACAGGAAGGTACGTCTCGAACACGCCGAAGGCGAAATACGTCGCCATGTCCACGAGGGCCGTCGAGACCAGGCGCCCGTCCCCGAGGAAATACCTGATGCTGTCACGAAACTCCTCCCGTGTCGATTTCTTACCCCGGTAATCCCCTCCCGTGTCTTTTATGGCGAAGCAGAAGAGAAATGCCGGGACGGAAGCGAGAAATGCGGCCACGTAAACCGACTTGTAGGGGAACAGACCTCCCCTGTGCATGAAATAGGAGATCAACGCACCTCCGGCGATCGGAGCAAGGGTCCGACCGATGAGTGTAGCCGAGGAATAGATTCCGAGTTTCTCCCCCTTGGTTTCGTCATAGGCCTCGGCAATGGCAGCCGAAGCTACAGGCCCCAGTATCGCTGTGGCAAGGCCATGAAAGAACCTGACCGGAATAAGATACCAGGGATCGGAAACGAAGAGATACAGAAGCGGTGCAGTCAGAAAAACGCCCCCTGAAATCAGGAGGATCTTCCTCTTCCCGATCCTGTCGGAGAGCATCCCGACGGGAAAAGAAAACAGGATTCCGGCAAGGGGGGAGATAGCTGAAATGATACCGATGACCTCCGGCGAACCGCCCATCCCCTTGACGAAGAGCGGGAGAACCGGGTTCTTGGCCATCGTGGTAGTGAAGATGCCGAAGAAACCGATGAGGGAGAGGTAGAGTATCAAATTTTTCTTATAGCCTTTCTCAGGCATGTCAGCCTTTCAGATCGACCAGGATGATTTACCGCAACCGATGCCTGCACAATGATGCCCTGTAAGCCAGCCCGGGTTTGCAAAAGGCTACTGAGTATGACTCCTCAACCTTCGTTCCAGCAACGTATACCGATTGCGCGTCCTATTGTTCTTGACGGCGATCGCGAGCGCCTTTTTCGTTCCCACAAGAACGACCAGCTTCTTCCCCCGAGTGACCGCCGTGTAGAGCAGGTTTCTCTGGAGGAGCACGTAGTGCTGGGTAAGGATGGGGACCACCACTGCCGGATACTCGGAACCCTGCGACTTGTGGACGGAAACGGCATAGGCGTGGACAAGCTCATCCAGGTCTGTGTAATCATAACCAACCTCCCGTCCATCGAAAGCCACCCTTACTTCTTGCGCCTCCGTATCGATAGAGATAATTCGGCCGATGTCGCCGTTATAGACGTCTTTGTCGTAGTTGTTCACGATCTGCATGACCTTGTCATTGACCCGGAAAAGACGGCCGCCCCTGATGACGCCCTCCGTCCCGGGATTCAGGGCCTTTTGAAGCTCAATGTTGAGATTGCCGGCGCCGACGGTCCCCTTATGCATGGGGGTGAGCACCTGGATGTCATCGATGGGATCGAAGCCAAATCGCTTTGGGATCCTTTCCTTGACCAGGGTAACGACCGTCTCCAGGGCCTTCTGGGGGTCCTCCTGACTGATAAAATAGAAGTCGTCGAGTCTGCCCGGGGAAGAATCGAAGCTCGGCATCACGCCCTCGTTGATCTTATGCGCATTGACGATTATGGAGCTTTCCCTGGCCTGCCGGAATATCTCGTTCAACCGGACCACGGGTACGGTACCGGAATCGATGATGTCCTTGAGCACATTGCCGGCGCCGACCGAAGGGAGTTGGTTCACATCCCCAACCAAGATGAACGTGGCCGTAACGGGAACTGCCTTCAGCAGGTGATGCATGAGAAGGGTGTCGATCATCGATGCCTCGTCAACGATCAAGAGCTCACAGTTCAGCGGGGATCCCTCGTTCTTCTGGAACCCTCCCTTCCGCATATTGTACTCCAGCATCCGATGGATCGTCTTCGCTTCGTGCCCGGTGGCCTCACTCATGCGTTTTGCCGCCCTTCCTGTAGGGGCGGCCAGCATGAATCTTGTTCTGATTGCCGAAAATATCCTCAGGATGGCGTTGATGATCGTGGTCTTGCCCGTCCCGGGACCGCCGGTAATCACCATGACCTTGTTCGCTGCTGTACGGTGGACGGCCTCGATCTGCTTATCGGCGAGGGTGATGGAAAGTCTCTCCTGCACCCACTGGACGGCCTTCTCCGCATCTATCTTTCTGATCGCTTGAGGGGCGTTCACGAGCGCCATAAGGCGAAAGGCAATGTTCTTCTCCGCGATGTGATACCCGGTCAGATAGACCGCCTTGTCGCTCTCCCGGACTTCGGTAGAATCCTGAACGATTTCTTCGACAACCACCTGTTTGTCGGCGGCAAGGGTGTCAAGGGCCCGGACGATGATCTCCCGGTCGATGTCCAGCATCTCTTCGCATTTCACGAGCAGTCGGTCATAGGGATAGAAAACATGGCCTTCATCGGTGAGTTCATGGAGGACATAGAGGATCCCGGCGGCCGCCCGCAGTTCCGAATCCCGGGCGAAGCCCATCTTTTCCGCGATCTTATCTGCCGTGATAAACCCGATGCCGAAGACATCCGTGGCAAGACGGTAGGGATTCTCCTGAACGATCTTGACGGCCTCATTGCCGTACTGCTTATAGATCTTCGCTGCATAGCCGGAACTGACGCCATGGGACTGAAGAAATATCATGACCTCGCGGATTTCTTTCTGCTCTTCCCATGCCCTTCTGATCATGGCGATGCGCTTTTGGCCGATACCCTCAACCTCGGCAAGTCTCTCTATTTCGCTCTCGATGATTTCCAGGGTCTTCTCTTTGAACATCTTGACGACCCGCTTGGCCATGACAGGGCCGATACCCTTGATCAACCCTGAGCCCAGGTATTTTTCGATACCCTGGACATTGGCGGGAACGGCGGTCTGGCAAAAGACGATCTTGAACTGCTCTCCATACTTCGGGTGGTTGCCCCACTCACCTTTCATCTTGATTATTTCTCCGGGAGTGGGGTTGACGATGTTACCGATGACCGTCACCAGATCCCGCCGACCATAGACCCTTACCTTGGCCACGGTATACCCCGTTTCTTCGCTGGTAAACGTGATCCGTTCGATCTGTCCCTGGAGTTGTTCGAGCTCTTGTTCCATCCGGCGGATCACTTCTTATCTGCTGTGTCCGCTTCCTGTAAAGCCGCCCATGTCTTTTTCTGCAAAAAGCTTCCCTCCACGTTCTCTTCCATCTCCTTGAACATCCGCCAGGGGACGGCAAAGGTGAATATGTTCCTGTCGAGTTGATTCTTAAGATTCTTCCTTGCAGAGATGTCCGTGAGGCCGACGACCGCCCGGGGGGACTCGGACAGGGCTTCTCGGTAAGGGAAAATCCCTATCTGCTGGCACCCGGCGGCAAAGGGGATGATCACGTTTTCGCTGCCTTCCCTGCCGTAATTGGCCAGGACTACGAGGGCGGCGAGCTGGTCCGGGTCGGCAAGGAAAACGATCACCTGGGGCTCTTCCTCGCCCGAAACCACATCGGTTAGGGGTTTGAAGACGACGTACCTTTTGGGAATCTCCATGATGGGCATGGTGTCGACGAACTGCTTTACCAGTTCCGGGGATTTCATGTATCCCTCCCCGTGGCAGAATTCCTCCAGAAAATCTTTACCCGCGGCATATCCCAGTTTCTCCGCCATATCGCGACCCTTCTGCCAACCCTCATTCCCTGTGGACAGGAAATGGTAGAAACATTCGATCCCGCCCGGAAAATTGAGATACTGGTTCCCGAACCCCAGTCCTACCCCGCCACCCCAGCAACCGTAGGTGCTCTTGTCAAAGGCCGCGGTTTTCCCCTTTGCCGCCGCCGCCAACATCCACACGACACAGCCCCACTTGCCCTCTTTAAAGCCCATCGCCTTCGCGGGTTTGTCATCGGTCCAGACGACGGCAACAGGGTGATATTTCAACTTGAGCGCCTGGGCAATCTTGCTTTCCATTACTACACCTCCGTTTCGTTCTGTGCTCAGGAAACTTGCGTGTCGGTCCGGACCACTCAACTTTATCAGCTTTGGGTGTCAACCTCGACCGCATGATTAACTTGTTTCCCGAACATGCTCTTTAACCACACTTGTCATTCGTTTTCACGGTCCTCCCAGGGTGTTCTCGCCTTCACATCATCAATGAGAAACCGCACACCCTGGTTGTCCGAGGGGTTCAGCCAAAGCATCCGCTCGAAGACATGCTCCGCCTCGTCAAAGTGCCCCAGTCGCCAGAGACACAGTCCATAGCCGTGCATACAGCGCAGAAACGGGCGGTTGTCGATTAGCCCCCACGACAACACGCCGTTAAAGGCGTCACCGAGGGATAACTCGCCGATGCGCACGCCGACCTCGTAATGCCGGATGGCCTCTTGGGGAAAGTGATCAAAGAGGAAATTGCCCAGATGAGAATGGGCGTCGAGACAGCGCAGGTCCGCCTGGCAGAGTTCCATCAGGATCTTTACCGCTTCTCTTCGATTGCCGGCGCCTCTGAGGTCGTTGGCCCGGATGATGGGGTCGTCGAAAGGATCATCGGGGTCCGCACCGGGCAACACCTGCTCCATCTCGAACATGGGGCGGGGTCCACAGGCGATGATCGGCTTGGCCCACTCCTCGATGGGTTCGTCTTCTTCTCCCCAGTACTCTTCCTCGGGGTCCCAGATACCACTATCACGAAGCGCAAGCGGAACCAGATTGAGCGCTTTTACGTCTATTCGTGTCGATTGGATCTCCCCGGAAAGATACGGATAGCCGGCATAACGCCACTTCTTTCGAGGAATTACCGTGGCGATGGCACCGGGCACCACTTCCCAAAGACTGCCGGCGCGCAGGGTAATGACCCGATCACTACCCAGCAAACGGCAGCGGGCGCTTTTCTCCTTGACCGCGAGGACCGCCAGTTCGACCGGTTTGCTCAGGTCGATGTCATCTTCTGTTTCTGTCGCTTTGAGCCGCCGACCGGGGCGCGCAGACCTTTGTGGTTCGCCAGGGTAAGGTTCGATGTTAAGCCATCTACGGTAGGCGGAGACGTACCGCGCTCCTTCGGACGCCCGAGGAAACATGACATCGGAGAGCGCAACCACGTATTCTGCACCGTCCGTGCGTCGGCATCTTGCCGTCAGACCGCGCCGTTTGTTACCGTCATAGTCAACTGCTACCACCAAAACCGGCTCTCCGATGACGTACCCGCGCGCCGGCATCGCTACGCTGTCCTCAAAGGCCCGCCGAAAAGCCCGGAGCTGCTCATCATCACCATCGACACCAACAGTGATCTCCGCGATCATCCGGTCCAAGGCCTCGACCGTCTCCCCACCTTTCTGATTTCGTGTAACCATCTATCACTCCTCCTCTTCTTTCGTTATGCCCGCACCGAACATGAAGGATCGAAGTCGATGCTGGTCGCACAGATTCAAGGGCCTTGAGGGATTTCCTCTTCCGAGGCTCTGGAGAATGAAATGGATGACGCGGAGCTTGTGCATCTGCCGCGGCTCATCGTGGATTTCAATCGCCGGGGCTACAACAGGCCAAAAAGACTGATCGACGCCGTCAACGACTTCTGACCCTCCGCCGGCGAAAAAAACCCGCGCCCTATTCCAACCCCCGGCTAAGCTGCTCCCGTTCGATTTCGAACACCTTCCCACCCAGCACAAACTCCAACCGCCTATCTGCATTGACAAACTGCGCGGATACGGATTGGAACCGGCTCCTCTGCGGATCCGGCACGGTCCATACCCGGATTATCTTGACATCCACCGCATAGCCCGTGCCGTCTATCTCGATGAACGCCGGATATGTCTTCCCGACCTCGAGGGGTTGTTGGCTCGCATGGTTGAAGCTTGGGCCGCCGATCGAAAGATTCATCAAGGGCCACTCGCTGTCATTCAGGATAAACCTGACCCGGCTCATGGGGCCGGGCTTTACCCGGTGGAACATGCGCAGATCATACGTCTTGAGGCCGCGGTCGGTGCGGCCGACCATGAGAAGCGCAGGGACCTTTTCGTTAGAATGAAGCTGAAACTCCTTGATGATCTCCGTCAGCTTGGCATTAACGCCCAGGCGGACCGGCCCTTCCTGTCCCT
This sequence comes from uncultured Syntrophaceae bacterium, assembly GCA_964597995.1. GTDB lineage: Bacteria > Desulfobacterota > Syntrophia > Syntrophales > UBA4778 > UBA2207. The sequence goes on from CAZRAC010000049.1 coordinate 10,511, forward strand.
TGTGGACGAAGGTGATGTCCATGCTATTTCCGATATGGTAACTGGCCAGGGCAGGCGTTGTCTGAGACAGGATGATCTTGCCTTCCTTCGTCATATCATAGACAATGGATCGCCTCACATCGGCCCGGTCGTAAAGCGCATCCTGATTGACGAGAATGTCGACCGCCTGGCCCGGTCTGAGTCTGACTGCATCCGCTTTATTGTCCTGCACCATCCCGCCTGACTCCCGTCTTGCTGCCATTCCATGCGTCCCGGTCTTTCAGGGCTAAATGCTCATCGCCTCAATCCCGGGCGATCGAATCGACCAAACAGGGACAGGACAAGGGGACGCTCTTGACATCTTTATATTTATAATTTCCGATTGTCGATTTATGATTTTCGATTGCAGTGGCGCTTTTTCAATCATCAAGCGGATCAGCAATTCGTCGAAATAGTTGCCGCCGCCCGCCTGCTTGAGTCGCTCATCATCCAGGGTGAAACCTTTGACGATATACTCCCGCAGCCTTTGGGTCGCCCACTGCCTGAAGCGTGTAGCCACATGGCTCTTGATCCGGTAGCCCACGGAGATGATGGCATCCAGGTTGTAGAATTTGCGGCTGCGCTGAACCTGCCTTCCTGCCTCGGTTTGAACTTGTAAGAAATCCTTACAGGTTGCCCTCTCGTCCAACTCCCCTTCCTGAAAGATATTTTTGAGGTGAAGGGTAATGTTCTGCGGCGTCGTTTGAAAAAGCTGCGCCATATCCGCTTGGGTCAACCAGACCGTTTCGTCCTCAAGCCTAACCTGGATGCGTGTGCGGCCGTCCTCGGTCTGGTAGAGGAGGAGTTCGGATCGGGGCGATTTGGTGGGAAGATGGGTCATGCTTTCTTCCTCCGTGATCTTGCCCGCATGTGTTCTTTATAGGCCGAGATAGCTTCATCAACCTGCTTCTTAGGTAACCGGCGAATGATCGCAATGACCTCACGCGAATATTTGGTCAGAACTCCTTCTTCAGATATCCAGCATAGACGGGAGTTTTCTTTGATCTTGTTTTGCCAAATGACTGCTTCGAAGGTGTGGGAGGTAAACTGACGGCCATGGAGATCGCCAATCTCCTCGAGTATTTCCTTCCGCCGGACCCAGTTTGGATCGTTTGGGTCGAACCTTTTCTCAATGACCAAAGGACCGCTTCCCTGGCCTCCGCTACTGGTTTGTACACTCGTGACCACATCCGCATGTTCCACTTTCTTCACCGACTCCAGTTTCACACGAAATACCGTCATAAGGCGGCCGGTATCCAGATCTTGCGATTCAACATCCTTCAATGCAGACGCGAGTTCCGTAAGAAACTGATTTACTGGCGCGCTGGCGGCTGACTTTCGTGAAGAATCATTCGAGATGTAAGTTATGGGGTCCACCGGACAGTGCAATCCAAGGGGCATCAAGCTCCAGGTAATTTCTTCTTCAATATGGACGCCAAAGGCTTCGGCTAAGAGGTCACGGAAATTAACGATGCTCGTTTGGGCAAGGGAATAAATGATAGATCTGAAATTCTTTGCATTGTAAAAATGAACAGCATTGTTCCGGTATGTGTTCAGCATTTCCAAATTTCTTCGCACCGGAAACGCCTGAAAATTGTTCGGAAAAAACTTCTCGGCGCGTGAAAAGGCGTCTTGCCAAGAAAGGGTTTTATATGGTTCATTGCGACGCTTTTTGTAATAGATAGATTTACGGTTCTTTGAAAGCAAAGCCTTGAGAATGAGTTCCCATGCATTGATCAGGAGGATGGTGAAGCACTCGTCGCGGTATTGGAAGCGAGGCTTGTTGTATATCTCTATGTATGCCAACATCGCTGCTTTGGCGTTCTGAAGCAGATTTCTATATGAGCCTAAATAGTTCATACTCCTGAAGATCCCCTAATCTTCAATGCCTTGGCCTGCTGTTCCATCTCCTGCAAGAGTTCTTTCATGTGCGCCTCACGCCACTTGGCGGTGAGGTTGCCGGTAAAGGCGCGGTGAAGGAGAACAGAAAACAGATTCTCCACTTTTCGTCTGATTATCTCTGATCGCTCGACCCATTCATCTATGTGAGTGACATGTTTTGCAAACGTCTTCTGAAGGTCGATAGGTGGACAAGGTACTTTATATCGAACAAGAAAATCCACCGGGACTCTCTGCTGGCCAGCTGTTCCCGTGAAACTTGTTTCAGCTTGATGTCTAAACCACGGCATACGAACAAGAGCATAGAGCCATTCTGGGGTGGCTTCAGCGCTTGCCCGAAGGACATGGAACTCTGTAGAACCAAAACCGCAGCCGCCAACAAGGTTGCGTGCAATTGCCGCCTTACCGTTCTGCATGCAGGGCGTGATCTTTGCAAACAAGACATCTCCATCCTTGAAGGAAGTGAATCCCCGCATGACCTTGGAGTATGTGCGTACTTGGGTGCCAACAATGCGTCCCCATATTTCGTCAACATCGGCCATTGGTACGAAAGAAAACTCTGTGTCGGCAGAGACGTTGTCACAGGAAAATCTAGGATTGATCGTTGCCACCTGAGGGTCACCAAGTCGTTTCGTTGGCCACCCCTTTGGATTCGTGGCTAGGTCGCCGAACATCTTATAGAAGAGCGAGGGGAGGATGCGGGCGGCTTTGGCGTCGGCCTCAGCGCGCTTTTTACGCAGCGCATCCGCCTGATCGAGAATTTCGACAATCCGCCGCTGCTCGGAGAGGGGAGGAAGAGGAATCTCTATGCTCTCGATTTCGGCCTTCCGCAGGTTCTTGATGTTGAGACCCATGCATTGTGACTGACGCCATGCGGTGAATGTGGGTCCGAGAAACCAGTAAGCAAGATAGGCTTCGTTGACGGCTTCCAATGGCCGAATGATCGCGCAGAATGCCCCGACTGACCCGCTCCATGCATGATGCAGCTGGGCAGTTTTCCCGACAACATTGGCACTCCCCGAAGACATCGCGATGACGATGTCCCCGAGCTTGAGAATTTGTTCAGAAGACACCCGTTCTTCAGGAACCCAGACCAAATCATTATCGGTATCCAAGCATTGCGCAATATTTCCGGCACGAAGGATAGGCAGATACCCAGGGAGCGGCACAGGACTCGACTCGGAGCCGTCAAACGAGACGCCTCGAATCACTTTGGCGAGGCGCGGCGATAATGCAACAGTCGCCCACTTCATCGCCCCGCCTCCACCGCAAACATTTTCGATCTACGATCTATGATTGTATATTGCAGATGCCTCTCTCCAATCACCGATCCGAAATCGTCAATCATCAATGGAAATTTTGTGAAGCATCCATGCAACTCAAACTTCTTTGTGTCGCATATTTTTGGTTTTATGCAACTCAATCTGTTTTTTGTGGAATCAGGAGGTAATTTCCGTGGACTGTATGCTTTTTTCATTGCTCGATTTCCCTAAGTAGTTTTTCCAGCCCATCAGCAATTTCCCGCTCTATGGCCAGTGTCTCTCTGATTAACTGCGCAGGGTCCTCATCCGGCGCTTTTTCGGCGATCTGCGGCTTGTAGCGGCCGGCGGCAAGGTTGTAATC
>CAZRAC010000050.1:0-2433 GCA_964597995.1 uncultured Syntrophaceae bacterium
CCGCGCCTCAAGGCCTGCTCTTCGGCGTACCGGTCGAGGTCTATCGTCCTCACCCCGGGCTTCACCATCTCCTTCAACCCCTGGAGGATTTCGGCGACGATCCGGCTGCTCGCCCTCATCTTTTCGATCTCTTCACGAGACTTCAAGATTATCATTCTCATGCCCCCCGAACACCGCCCTCGCCGTCAGCGCCGTCTGACGGCGAGTCGACCCTTCTTGAGCAGCCCCTCATACTGGCGCGTGAGGAGGTGTGCCTCTATCTGGCCTGCCGTGTCGAGGGCGACCCCGACGACTATCAGCAGCGCCGTGCCGCCGAAATAGAAAGGCACGTTGAAGTAGCTGATCAAGATGCTCGGCAGCACGCATACCGCTGAGACATAGATCGCCCCGCTGAAGGTCAGCCGGCTCAGCACGTTGTCGATGTACTCGGCCGTCTTTTTCCCCGGCCTGATCCCGGGCACGAAGCCGCCGTATTTTTTCATGTTCTCGGCCACGTCCGCCGGGTTGAAGACGACGGCTGTGTAGAAATAGCAGAAGAAAACGATGAATGCGACGTACAACAGCTCATACACCAGCCGTCCCGGCATCAGATAATTCGCCACTTCCTTCATCCACGGATGGGGCACGAAATTCGCGATCGTCGCCGGAAACATGATGATGGACGAGGCGAAAATCGGCGGGATGACGCCCGCCGTGTTCAGCTTCAGCGGCAGATGGGTGGTCTGGCCACCGTAAACCTTCCTCCCGACGACCCGTTTGGCGTACTGGACCGGGATCTTCCTCTGGGCGCCCTCGACGAAGACGATCACGCCGACCACCGCGACCATCAGGATAAGGATCGCGAGCATCACAAAAATGCCCATCTCACCGGTGGAGACCAACCTCAAGGTATTGGCGACCGCCGTGGGACCCCGGCAGACGATACCGGCAAAGATGATCAGGGATATTCCGTTGCCGATCCCCCTCTCCGTTATCTGTTCACCCAGCCACATGATGAAGGACGTGCCGGCCGTCAGGGTGATGACGGTCATAATCCTGAAGGACCAACCCGGTTCGAGGACGATCGAAGCCCCAGACGGTCCGGCCATGCTCTCCAGCCCGACGGCGATGCCCAACCCCTGAATCAGGCTCAACAACACCGTCCCGTAGCGGGTGTACTGGGTTATCTTTCTCCTGCCCGCTTCGCCTTCTTTGGAGAGCTTCTCCAAGTGCGGGATCACGACCACGAGGAGCTGCAGGATGATCGACGCGCTGATGTAAGGCATGATGCCCAGGGCAAAAACAGAGAGGTTGCTCAGCGCACCGCCGGCGAAGAGGTCAAAGAGGCCGAGAAGAGACCCCCGGGCCTCCGCGAAAAACGCCGCCAGGGCCTTCGTGTCGATCCCCGGTGTCGGAACATGGGTGCCCACCCGATAGACCGCGAGCAGCAGGAAGGTCATCAGGATCCTCTTCTGCAGCTCCGGGATCTTACCTATGTTTTTAAAACCGTCCAGCAAGTCAGACCACCTCGACGGACCCGCCCGCTGCTTCGACCTTCGCCCGCGCGGCCTCGCTTATCCCGTTGACCTTCAACTTGAGTGGGTAACCTATGTCTCCTTTGCCCAACACCTTAACGCCGTCACCCCGTCGCTTGATGATCCCCCTGACAAGAAGGGCCTCCACATCGACGGTCGAACCCTCGGGGAAAGACTTGAGCTGCGCTATGTTGACGGCGACGATGTCGCGGCGAAACCTGTTGCGGAAGCCCCTTTTCGGCAACCGCCGGGTGAGCGGCATCTGCCCGCCTTCAAACCCGGGTTTGAGCTTCGCGCCGGCGCGCGCCAACTGTCCCTTGGCCCCTTTACCGGCCGTCCCGCCGTGGGCGCCGCCGCGGCCGATCCTCTTTCTCTTCTTGCGCGAACCCGGAGCGGGTTTCAATTCACTGAGCTTCATTGCCGGTTCACCTCGAATTCCTCTACAGACACCAGGTGACTCACCTTGCCCACCATCCCGCGGACCTCGGGCGTGTCCGTCACCGTGACCGACCGGTTCATCCGTCCGAGACCCAGGCTGCGCAGCACCCGGCGCTGCTTCTCCGGACGGCCGATGTAGCTCCTCACCTGTGTTATTTTCAGTTTTTTCTCCACTTCCTGCCCCTCCGCGAGCTTAGATTTCCGAAGTCTCTTTGCCCCTCAACATGGCGGCCTCCGTCGGGGCTTTCAATTTCTCGAGACCGTCCATCGTGGCCTTGATGAGGTTGTGCGGGTTATGGGAACCGAGGCACTTGGTCAGGACGTTACGGATACCCGCAACCTCCAAGATCGCCCTTACGGCCCCGCCGGCGATCAGGCCCGTCCCTTCCGACGCCGGCCTCAGGAGGACTTTACCGGCCCCGTACTCGCCGACGATCTCGTGGGGGATCGTCCCCTCGACCACCGCTACCTTCTTCAGAGA
>CAZRAC010000050.1:2533-13671 GCA_964597995.1 uncultured Syntrophaceae bacterium
GGGCTCAACGTCGAGGCGGCGGCAAGCGTCCTTCCCGACCCGTCGTCGACAGCCTGGACGTAGATGTGCCTTGCGCTCCTGAACACCGAGAGGCGGGGTCTCGTTTCCGTACCGGACACCTTTCCCCTGACCCGCTTCTTTCTCTTGGCCCTGACCCTGTCGATCTTATTCCTCACTGCCAGCAATGTCTTTTCTCCTCACTCATAAGATGCAGCCCTCGACTGTTCCCGGCCGGCAAACAGCGCCGACTTAAGCCCCGGCGGACTTGCCGACCTTTCTCCTGACTTTTTCGCCCAGGTACCGGATGCCTTTACCCTTGTACGGCTCCGGTTTCCTCAACGCCCTGACCTCGGCGGCCACCCGCCCGACGAACTCCTTGTCGATGCCGGAGAAGACTATGTTCACCTGCCGGTCCACCTTGACGGTAATCCCCTCGGGGATCTTGTATTCCACGGGCCTCGAAAACCCAAGGTACATCCTCAACGTATCCCCCGCCACCTCCGCCCGGTAGCCGATGCCGGAAATCTCGAGGGCTTTCTGGAAGCCGGTGCTCACGCCCGTAACCATATTCGCGACAAGCGTCCTCATCAGGCCGTGGAGCGACCTCGTCCGGCGGCTCTCATCCAGCCTCTTCAAGGTCAACACGCCCGCTTCCGTCGAGACCTCGAACCCCATCGGAATCTCCCGTGAGAGCGTTCCCAGAGGACCCTCTACCCTTATGACCCTGCCCTGCTCGCTCACTTTCACGTCGGCAGGAACGACGATCGGTTTTTTCCCAATTCTTGACATGTGGCTTCTCTCCTGAACCCGGACCTTCTACCCGCTCTCTACCAAACCTTGCAGAGAAGTTCTCCGCCCACGTTGAGGTCCCTTGCTTCCCTGTCGGTGACAATGCCCTTAGAAGTCGAAAGGACGGCGACCCCGTAACCGTTGAAAATCTTAGGGATCTTTTCACTCTTTACGTAAACCCGCTTCCCCGGCCGGCTCACCCTTTCGATGCCGGTGATGACGCCCTTCTTCGAGTCCGAGAAGCGCAGATAGATTCTCAGAACCCCCTTCTGGTTGCTGTCGCGCTTCACATTGAAACCGCTGATGTATCCCGTCTTTTTCAGGACCTTGGCGATGTTGAAGTTCTCCTGAGAGAGCAGTACGTCGACACTCTTCAATTTCGCACCGTTGGCGTTTCTGATTCTTGTCAACATGTCCGCGATCGGATCAGTCATCCCCATAAACTAAACTCCTCGATTCTCTTTCTTCACCAGCTTGCCTTGATCACGCCGGGTATCTCGCCTCTCAGGGCGAGCCGCCTCAAGCATATCCGGCACATATCGAATTTTCTGTAGTATGCCCGTGGCCTGCCGCAAATCGGACAGCGGTTGTATCTGCGGACCGAAAACTTCGGTTCTCTTTTCGCCTTCGCAATCAAGGATTTCTTCGCCACCTGTACCTCCGCTTATCTCACTTCATGCCTAACTTCTGAAAGGGACGCCCATCAACTTGAGTAACCGCCTCGCCTCGTCGTCCGTCTTGGCCGTCGTCACCACCGTGATGTTCATCCCCATGACCTTGTCGACCTTGTCGTAATCGATCTCCGGGAAGATGAATTGCTCTTTTATGCCGAGGGAAAAGTTTCCCCGCCCGTCGAACGACTTCGGCGACACGCCCCGGAAGTCCCGTATCCGGGGAAGGGCTACGTTGACCAGCCTGTCGAAGAACTCGTACATCCGTTCCCTCCTGAGGGTAACCATGCAGCCGATGGACATGCCCTTGCGGAGCTTGAAGGTCGCGATAGACTTTTTCGCCTTCGTGACCACCGGCCTCTGGCCGACGATCATGGCCAGTTCCCGGACTGCGCTGTCGAGGATCTTGATGTTCTGGATGGCTTCGCCGAGCCCCATGTTCACCACGATCTTCTCCATCCGCGGGACTTCCACCCTGTTTCTGTAGCTGAATTCCTTGACCAGGGCCGGAACCACTTCTTTCTCGTAGTAGGTTTTGAGTCTTGCCATCAGATTACCTCGGCCTATTCATCCAAAAGCTCGTTGCATTTCTTGCAGGTACGGACCTTCCTGCCGTCTTCCAGGACACGGTATCCGACCCTGACGGCGCTGTTGCATTTTCCGCAAAGATACATCACGTTGGAGATATGAATCGGACCCTCCTTCTGCAAGATGCCGCCTTTTCCTTTCGCATCGGGCTTCTGATGCTTTTTGATAAAATTCAACTTTTCCACCGTGACACGGTTCTTCTTGCCGATGATCCTGAGAATCTTACCGGACTTGCCCTTCTCTTTGCCGGCGACCACCTTGACCATGTCACCCTTTTTCAGACGTGTTTCCAGCATTTCCAAACCCTCGACTATTTGATAACGGCTCCGGCAAAGACCGGATTAGATGACCTCCGGCGCCAGGGAAACGATCCTCATGAATTGTTTGGCCCTGAGCTCACGGGCTACGGGACCGAATATGCGGGTCCCTACCGGTTCCATCTGGTTGTTGATAAGTACGGCGGAATTGTCGTCGAACTTCAGATACGTGCCGTCGGGCCGCCTCACTTCCTTCACGGTGCGGACCACCACGGCCTTCATGACATCGCCCTTCTTTACCTTGGAGTTGGGAATCGCTTCCTTCACCGAAACGACTATCACGTCCCCGACGGTTGCGTACTTGCGCTTAGAGCCTCCGAGCACTTTGACGCAGGCGACCCTCTTCGCCCCCGAATTATCCGCCACGTTCAGTATGGTTTGCATCTGGATCATAAATCACCGCTCCGTCCGGGCCGCGGCGGCCACGCCGCGACACTGAATCACTTTGCCTTCTCGATAATCGTCCGTACCCGCCATCTCTTCGTCCTGCTCAGGGGGCGGGACTCCACGATCAACACCTTGTCGCCCACGCCGCACTCGTTCTTCTCGTCGTGGGCCTTATACTTCACGTGTTTCCTGACGTACTTTTTGAACGCCGGGTCCTTGACGAGCCGCTCCACTTCCACGGCGACGGTCTTGTCCATCCGGTCGCTAACGACCACACCCCGCACCTCTCTCCTGCTGCCGCGTTCCGCCATCTCTACCCCCGAAGCTCCTTTTCCCTCAGAACCGTCTTGATGCGCGCGATATCCCTGCGTATCGTTTTGAGCACGGCCGTCGATTCTATCTGTCCCGTCGTATGCCTGAACTTCAGCTTGAAAAGCTCGTCAACGAGATTCTTTTCCTTCTGTTTCAGCTCCTCCCTGTCGAGGCCTCTGATCTCGCTAATCTTCATGGAATATCTCCCTCGTCGCGAACTTGGTCTCGATGGGCAGCTTATGCGCGGCCAACCTGAAGGCCTCTCTGGCCACGTCTTTCGACACCCCTGCCATCTCGTAAAGCATCATCCCCGGCTTCACGACGGCGACCCAACCCTCGGGCGAGCCCTTCCCTTTTCCCATCCGCGTTTCCGCCGGTTTCTTCGTGACCGATTTGTGGGGAAACACTCTGATCCATATCTTGCCGCCGCGCTTAACGTGCCGCGTCATGGCGATACGGGCCGCCTCGATCTGGCGGGACGTGAGCCAACCGCACTCCGTAGCCTGGAGACCGAATTCCCCGAAGTCCACCTTGTTGCACCGCGTGGCAACACCGCTCATGCGGCCTTTCTGCAGTTTCCTGTACTTAACCCTCTTCGGCATCAACATGATCAATAACTCCTACCGGGCCTACGCCCCAAGCTGCTTTCTGTCGGGCAACACCTCACCGTTAAACACGAGCACCTTGACCCCGATAAGCCCATACGTGGTGTGGGCCTCGGCAAACCCGTAGTCTATGTCGGCCCGCAGGGTGTGGAGGGGAACCCTTCCCTCGCGGTACCATTCCGTCCTGGCCATCTCGGCGTTCCCGAGCCTGCCGGAGCTGGTGACGCGGATCCCCTTGGCGCCGAACTTCATGGCGGATGTCACGCACTTCTTCATGGCGCGCCGGAAAGTCACCCTCCTCTCAAGCTGCAGGGCGACGTTTTCTGCGATCAGTTGGGCGTCGAGCTCAGGCTTCCTCACCTCGATGATGTTGATGATCGCCTCGCCCGTCATCATGCCTTCAAGCTCCTTCTTGAGCTTTTCGATCTCCGCTCCCTTTTTGCCGATGATCACCCCGGGACGGGCCGCATGGATGTTGACCTTCGCCTTGTCGGCGGCCCGCTCGATCGTGATCCTCGAGATACCCGCGTGATAGAACTTCTTCTTCAGAAAGGCCCTGATGCGGATGTCTTCGTGGAGAAGCGAGCCGTAGTCCTTCTCCGAAAACCACTGCGACGACCACTGCTTGATGACCCCCAGCCTGAAACCGATTGGATTGACTTTCTGCCCCAAAGGATACCTCCTCCTATATCAGCTCGTCGAGCACGACGGTGATGTGGCTCATCCTCTTTTTGATACCCGCTGCGCGTCCCTGGGCCCTTGCCCTCCAACGCTTGAGAGACGGCCCCTGGTCGACATAGATTTCCTTGACGAACAGGATGTTCTCGTCGATGTTCGGGTTCTGCTCAGCATTCGCCACGGCCGATTTCAACACCTTACCCACGATACCTGCGGCTCCCTTCCTCGTGAAACGGAGGATCGTCTGCGCTTCACCCACTTTCTTACCCCTCACCAAGTCCACCACCAACCTTGCCTTCTGAGGTGAGATGCGTACGTATTTCGCAACGGCTCTTGCTTCCATATTCTCTTGACCCCGAGTGCCGATTTCCTTCTTATTGACCGATCACTTTCGCAGCTTCGACTTCCTGTCTCCCGAGTGGCTGAAGAAGGTTCTCGTCGGCGCGAACTCACCGAGCTTGTGACCCACCATGTTTTCCGTCACGAAAATGGGAACGAATTTCTTCCCGTTGTGAACCGCGAAGGTAAGGCCTATCAGCTCGGGCGTGATCGTGGAGCGGCGCGACCAGGTCTTGATGACACCCTTATCCCCCGACTCCTGCACCCTCCTGACCTTTCTCAGGAGACTTTCTTCAATGTACGGACCTTTCTTGATCGAACGTGCCACCTCTAATCCCTCTTCTTGACTATGTACTTATCGGTAACCTTGTTTTTCCTGGTCTTGTAGCCCTTTGTCGGAACGCCCCAGGGTGTGCAAGGATGCCTGCCGCCGGAGGTCTTGCCTTCCCCTCCCCCGAGGGGATGGTCGACGGGGTTCATGGCCACCCCACGAACCTTCGGCCTCATGCCGAGCCATCTCGTCCTGCCTGCTTTTCCCACACTCACGTTCTCATGCTCGATATTGCCGACCTGCCCGATCGTAGCCCGGCATGCCAGCAGGACTTTCCTGACCTCTCCGGAGGGCATGCGTATCTGAGCGTATCCCCCTTCCTTGGCCATCAGTTGTCCGTAAGAACCGGCGCTGCGGATCAACTGCCCGCCCTTGCCGACCTTGAGCTCCACATTGTGGATCAGCGACCCGGTGGGGATGTTCTTCAACGGCAGGGCGTTGCCCGGCTTCATGTCCGCCCGTTCGCCGCTCACCACGACATCCCCCACGCCGAGCCCGACGGGAGCCAAGATGTACCTCTTCTCGCCGTCGCGGTAATGCAGCAAGGCGATGCGCGACGAGCGGTTCGGGTCATACTCGACAGAGGCGACCTTCGCGGGGACATCGAACTTGTCCCTGCGGAAATCGATGACCCTGAGTTTCCGCTTGTGCCCCCCTCCGATATGGCGGCTCGTTATCCGCCCGTAGGCATTCCGCCCGCCCGTCTTTTTCCGGGGCAGCAAGAGACTCTTCTCCGGCTTCGCCGTAGTTATCTCTTCAAAGGTTGAGCAGGTCATCGCCCTTCTTCCCGGCGACGTGGGTTTGTAGCTTTTGATTCCCATTAGCGATACCTTCCCGCTTAAACGTTTTCGAAGACCTCGATGGCCTGACCGGGCGCAACGGTGACGACGGCCTTTTTCCAGTCGCTCTTCTTCCCGACCGTGCGGCCTTGTCTTTTTTTCTTGCCCAGTATATTCATCGTCCGGACGTCCAAGACCTTCACCTTGAAAATAGTCTCTACGGCCTTCCTGACCTCGACCTTGTTTGCCCTGCGGTCGACCTCGAAAATATACTGGTTTCCTTCGTCCCTCACTATGGTGCTCTTCTCCGTTATGAGCGGCCTCTTGATGACAGCGTAAAGGTCCATCATGACAACAACGCCCCCTCGATCTTCTTCACAGAGGGTTCCATCAGGACGAGCGCGTCATACTTCAGGATGTCGTATACGTTGATGCCCTCCGTCTTCATCATCTTCACTTCCTTCAGGTTCCGGGACGACTTCTCCAGGATCGGGTTTTCCTTATCCAGGACGAAGAGGGCACTGCCCAGCCCGAGTCGGTCGAGGACCGTCTTGAAGGCCTTCGTCTTGACCTGCTCCAGCGGAAAATCGCGGAGGATCAACAGCCTGTCTTCCCTGACCTTCATGCTCAGCGCCGAGCAGAGGGCAGCCTTGCGCACCTTCTTCGGCAGCTTGAACGAATAATCGCGCGGCCTGGGCCCGAAAATGATCCCGCCGCCTCTCCAGAGAGGCGACCGTATCGACCCTACTCTCGCCCTTCCTGTTCCCTTCTGACGCCAGGGTTTCTTCCCGCCGCCGCTGACGTAACTGCGTTCCTTGGTCGAGGCCGTGCCCCTCCTGCGCGAGGCAAGCTGCATCCGGACCACATCATGCAGGAGATCCTCCCGCACCTCGGCCCCGAACACCGAGGCGTTCAGCTCGACTTCCGCAACCCTGTTCCTCTCAATATCGTAAACGCCCAGAACCAACATCGATTTCACCAAATCCCGATCTAAGACTTCTTGACTGCGTTACGGACGATGACTATCCCGTTCGTACTGCCCGGCACCGAACCCCTGACAAGAAGAAGGTTCCGGTCGGGGCGAACGCCGAAGACCACCAGGTTCTGTACCGTCACCCGTCTGTCTCCCATGTGGCCCGGCAACTTCTTTCCCTTCAGCACCCGCGACGGGTAGGCGCTCGCGCCGATCGAACCGGGGGCGCGGTGAAACATGGAGCCGTGGCTGGCCCTTCCACCCTTGAAGCCGTGCCGCTTGACTCCTCCCGCAAACCCTCTTCCCTTGCTCGTGCCGATGATGTCGACGTATTCTCCTGCGTCGAACATGCCCACGTTCAACTCCGCACCGACGTCGTATTCTGTGCAGTCGTCCAGCTTGAACTCCCGCAGCACCCGAAAGAAGCCCTTGTCGGCCTTCCGAAAATGTCCCTGGAGAGGCTTCGTAACCCTTTTTTGCTTTTTTCGCCCGAAACCGAGCTGGAGGGCTTCATAGCCGTCCGCCTCCCGGGTTTTCTTCTGCACGACGACACAGGGACCCGCTTCTATGACGGTCACGGGCACCGCCGCCCCTTCTTCAGAAAACACCTGCGTCATCCCTAATTTTCGTCCGATCAATCCCTTTTCCATGGTATCCACAAATTTCCCGACCCGGCCAAAAAACGGGAGACAGCCGCAAAAACCATCTCCCGAATTCAGGTTTACAGTTTAATTTCCACGTCGACGCCGGCCGAAAGGTCCAGTTTCATCAGTGCGTCGACGGTGGATTGAGTGGGCTCGATGATGTCGATCAACCGCTTATGGGTCCTGACCTCGAACTGCTCCCTCGACTTCTTGTCCACGTGGGGCGACCGGTTGACACAGTACCGGTTTATTTCCGTGGGCAGCGGTATCGGACCCGCCACACGGGCGCCGGTCCTTCTTGCCGTCTCCACGATATCCTCGGCGGAACGGTCCAAGAGCTTGTGATCGTAAGCCTTCAACCTGATTCTTATCTTCTGACTTTCCATATCCGACAGCCGCTTCTCTCTTTTTATTCGATGATCTTACTGACCACACCCGCACCCACGGTCTTGCCGCCTTCACGGATGGCGAACCGGAGCTGCTCTTCCATGGCGATGGGGGTGATCAACTCTACTTCCATCTCGACGTTGTCGCCGGGCATCACCATCTCGACGCCCTCCGGGAGCTTGGCCACCCCGGTCACGTCGGTCGTCCGGAAGTAAAACTGGGGGCGGTAGCCGGTGAAAAACGGCGTGTGCCGTCCTCCTTCTTCCTTCGTCAAGACGTAGACCTGGGCCTTGAACTTCGTATGGGGTGTGATCGAGCCGGGCTTCGCCACGACCTGCCCTCTCTCCACCTCCTCGCGCTTGGTGCCCCTAAGGAGAACCCCGATGTCGTCGCCCGCGCGGCCCTCGTCCAGCGTCTTGCGGAACATCTCGACGCCGGTGCAGACGGTCTTGAAGGTCGGCCTGATTCCCACGATCTCCACTTCATCCCCCGTCCGGATGATCCCCCGCTCCACGCGGCCGGTCACGACCGTTCCGCGCCCGGAGATGGAGAACACATCGCCGATCGGCATCAGGAACGGTTTTTCCAGGTCGCGAACCGGCTCGGGGATGTAGTTGTCCACGGCCTCCATCAACTCCCAGATGCACTTGGCTTCCGGCGAGTTGGGGTCATCGCTCTCGAGGGCCTTCAGCGCCGAGCCCCTGATGATGGGTATCTCGTCTCCGGGGAAGTTGTAAGTCGTCAAAAGCTCCCGGAGCTCGAGCTCGACGAGGTCGAGGAGTTCCGGGTCGTCCACCAGGTCTACTTTGTTCAGAAAAACCACTATGTAAGGGACCTGCACCTGTCTCGCAAGGAGGATGTGCTCTCGCGTCTGAGGCATGGGACCGTCGGACGCTGCCACGACGAGGATCGCTCCGTCCATATGGGCGGCACCCGAGATCATGTTCTTGATGTAGTCCGAGTGGCCGGGGCAGTCGACGTGGGCATAATGGCGTTTCGCCGTCTCGTATTCGACGTGGGCGATATTGATCGTCACACCCCTTTCCTTTTCTTCCGGGGCGTTGTCGATCTGGTCGAAGGCCATGAAGTTAGCCATGCCCTTCTTTGCCAGGTGCTTGGTGATCGCCGAGGTCAGGGTCGTCTTGCCATGGTCTACGTGCCCGATCGTCCCGATGTTGACGTGCGGCTTCGTCCTCTCAAATTTCTTCTTAGCCATCTCCATTACCTCCTTCTGAAAACATGGTTGGTCACTTCTCCCTTTATGTCGTTGCCTTTCTGTTTGTCTTTTTTTCGATGACCTCTTTTGCCCGTTCCTTCGAAACGGCGTTATAATTCAAAAACTGCATCGTGTAAGCCGCCCTGCCCTGGGTCTTCGAGCGCAGCTCCGTGGCGTACCCGAACATCTCCGCTAACGGCACCTCGGCGATGACCGCCTCGGAACCCGGCCTCGATTCGATGCTCACGATCTTGCCCCGCCGGGCGTTGAGGGTGCCGATGACATCCCCCATGTACTCCTTAGGAACCAGTACCTCGACCGACATGATCGGTTCCAGAAGAACGGGGTGGGCTCGCTTCGCGCCGTTCTTGAACCCCATAGAACCGGCCACCTTGAAGGCGAGCTCCGATGAGTCTACGTCGTGGTAGGAACCGTCCACCAGGCTGACGACCACGTCCACGACGGGGTATCCGGCAAGCACGCCTTCCTCGAGGGCTTCCTGTACCCCCTTCTCTACGGCCGGGATGAACTCCCGGGGTACGACACCGCCGATGATCTTGTTCCTGAACTCGAACCCGCGCCCCTGCTCGTTCGGCTCTATCTCCAGCCAGACGTGGCCGTACTGGCCCCGGCCTCCCGATTGCTTGATGAACTTGCCTTCCGCACGGACGCCCTTCCTGATGGTCTCCTTGTAGGCGACCTGGGGCGTCCCGATGTTGGCCCCGAGGCCGAATTCCCGGGAGAGCCTGTCTACGATGATCTCCAAGTGCAGCTCCCCCATCCCCGATATGAGCTTCTGGCCCGTTTCCCGGTCCACCCTTACCTTGAAAGAGGGGTCCTCGCGGGCGATCTTACCGAGGGCGATGTCCAGCTTTTCTTCGTCGGCCTTCGTCCTTGGCTCGATGGCTATCGCGATGACGGGCTCGGGAAAATCCAGGCTTTCCAACGTCAGGGGACTCTCCTTGTCGCAGAGGGTATCCCCGGTGGCGGTTGCGTTCAACCCCACAGCGGCCGCGATATCGCCTGTCCTGACCTCCTCGATGTCCTCGCGCCTGTCTGCGTGCATCTTGAGGAGCCGTCCGACCCGTTCCCGCTTGTCCCTCGAGGCGTTGTAGATGTACGAGCCTGCCTTCAGGACGCCTGAATAGACCCTGAAATAGGTCAGCTGCCCGACGAAGGGGTCCGTCATGATCTTGAAGGCCAGGGCCGCAAACGGTTCCTCGTCGGAGGGCCGCCTCACCACCGTCTCACCGTCGTGACCCTTCCCCTCCACCGGAAGGATGTCCGAAGGAGCAGGGAGGAAATCGACGACCGCATCCAGGAGCGGTTGAACCCCCTTGTTCTTGAAGGCAGAGCCACAGAGCACCGGGGTGACCCGCAAGGCCAGGGTCGCCGCCCGCAAAACCTTCAGTATTTCTTCTTCTGAAAGAGCTTCTTCGTTCAAATACCTTTTCATCAATTCCTCGTCGTAATCGGCGAGGGATTCGACCAGCTTTTCTCTTGCTTCGAGGGCGGCATCCATCATGTCGCTAGGGACTGGGCCGACTGTGTATTCGGCGCCGAGGACGTCCTTGTCGTACAAGAGGGCCTTCATGCGCACAAGGTCGATCAACCCCTTGAAACCCTCTTCCTTCCCGATGGGAATCTGGACGGCAACGGGATTGGCGCCCAACCGGTCGCGGATACCCGCGACGACCCTCCAGAAATCGGCGCCGACCCGGTCCATCTTGTTCACGAAGGCGACCCGGGGGACCCGGTACCGGTCCGCCTGTCTCCAGACGGTTTCCGACTGGGGCTCCACGCCCCCGACGGCACAGAAGAGGGCGACGGCCCCGTCGAGAACCCTCAGAGACCTCTCGACCTCGATCGTGAAGTCCACGTGCCCCGGCGTGTCGATGACGTTGATCCGGTGGTCCTTCCAGATGCAGGTCGTGGCGGCAGACGTTATCGTTATGCCCCTTTCCTGCTCCTGCTCCATCCAGTCCATGGTCGCCGTACCGTCATGGACCTCTCCCATCCGGTGAGAAACCTTCGTGTAATACAGGATCCTCTCCGTCGTCGTCGTCTTCCCGGCATCGATATGGGCCATGATGCCGATGTTGCGTATCTTATGTAAAGGAAC
>CAZRAC010000051.1:0-7166 GCA_964597995.1 uncultured Syntrophaceae bacterium
CTGTAGCGGCTCTGGGAGAGTCGTTCGGACGCGGTTCGATGACGAACCATTACATAGATTTGAAAAACAGCGATGTCATCCTGATCATGGGAAGCAACGCTGCGGAGCATCACCCCATCGCCTTCAAGTGGATTTTGAGGGCCAAAGAGCAGAACGGGGCCCGACTGATCCACGTGGACCCCCGTTACACCCGGACATCGGCCCGCTGCGATTACCATGTCCCCCTCCGCTCCGGGACGGACATCGCCTTCCTGGGCGGCATGATCCATTACATACTGACCAACCATAAGTATTTCAGAGACTACGTCGTAAACTACACCAACGCGTCCTTCATCGTCAGCAAGGACTTCTCTTTCAATGACGGCCTCTTCTCCGGGTACGACCCGGCGAAACGGAAGTACAACAAGGACACCTGGGTCTTCGAAAAGGACGACAAGGGCGTACCGAAGCGAGATATGACGCTTAACGATCCCCAGTGCGTCTTCCAGCTGCTGAAGAAACACTTCTCCCGTTATACCCTTGATAAGGTTTCCAGCATCACGGGTGTCTCCAAGGAAAATCTGACGAAAGTCTATGCCGAGTACAGCGCCACGGGTGTCCCGGACAAGGCCGGCACCGAATGTTACGCCCTCGGTTGGACGCACCATACGACGGGAAGCCAGATCATCCGTACGATGTCAATCATACAGCTCCTCCTGGGCAACATGGGTATTGCCGGTGGCGGGGTGAACGCCCTACGCGGCGAGCCGAACGTCCAGGGGTCGACGGACCATGCTATCCTTTACAATATCCTGCCCGGATACTTGAAGATGCCTCCGGCGTCCCTGGATACGCTGGAGAAATACCTGGAAAAAAACACCCCGAAGTCG
This sequence comes from uncultured Syntrophaceae bacterium, assembly GCA_964597995.1. GTDB lineage: Bacteria > Desulfobacterota > Syntrophia > Syntrophales > UBA4778 > UBA2207. The sequence goes on from CAZRAC010000051.1 coordinate 870, forward strand.
AACGACCCCCAATCGGCGAACTATTATCAGAATTACCCGAAGTTCACCGTCAGCTTCCTGAAATCGATGTTCGGGGACAAGGCCGTTAAAGAAAACGATTTCGGTTATTCCTGGTTGCCCAAGGTCGACGACGGCGTCGCCTATTCCCTGATGCACCTCTTCGACAAGATGTACGAGGGCAAGGTAAAGGGTCTTTTCGTCGTCGGGACGGACCCGGCCGTCAGTTCTCCGAATACGGCCAAGGTGCGCAAGGCCCTCGAGAAGCTCGACTGGATGGTCGGCGAAAACATCTTCGACAACGAGACCTATTCCTTCTGGAAAGGGCCCGGTGTCGACCCCAAGAAAGTCAAGACAGAGGTCTTCCTCCTTCCGGCCTCCGCCACCATGGAAAAGGAGGGAAGTCAGAGCAACAGCGGCCGCTGGGTTCAGTGGAAGTACAAGGCCGCGGAATCGCCGGAAGACGCCATACCCGTAGGGGAGATCACGATAAAGATCATGGCGGCCGTCAAGGCCCTCTATGCCAAAGAGGGCGGTGCTTGTCCGGCTCCCATCCTGAACCTCAAGTGGGATTACACCGATGCCAAGGGTAGGTATGACGCCCTGAAGGTGTCCAAGCAGATAAACGGCTACTTTCTCAAGGATACGGTCGTCGATGACAAGGGAGTCAAGACGCTGTACAAGAAGGGACAAACGGTCCCGACCTTCGGCATGCTGCAGGCCGACGGAAGCACCTCCAGCGGCAACTGGATCATGGCCGGCAGTTTTGACGCCAAGGGGTTGAACAAAATGACCCTTCGGGGAAAGGACGACCCCACGGGACTCGGCCTTTATCCCAACTGGTCCTACGCCTGGCCCCTCAACAGGAGGATCATTTACAACCGTGCCTCCTGCGACATCAACGGGAAACCGTACAATCCAAAACGCAGGCTCCTGGAATGGACGGGCGACAAGTGGGTAGGAGACGTACCTGACGGCCCATGGCCACCTATGGCGGACAAGGCAAAGGGAAAGTACCCCTTCATCATGAAGCCGGACGGCCTGGGTGCCCTCTTCGGGCCTGGTATGGTAGAAGGACCATTCCCGGAACATTACGAACCCCTGGAAGGACCCCTGACGAAAAACCCCCTTTCGGGTCAGCTGATCAATCCCGCCATTGAGATATTCAAGAGCGATATGGATAAGGTAGCCAACGCCGACGCGAAATTTCCTTACGTCTGCACCACCTATTCGTGCACGGAACACTGGTGCTCCGGTGCCCTCACCCGGTGGCAGGCCTGGTTGCTCGAGATGCAGCCCGAGCTGTACGTGGAGATCGGGGAAAAACTGGCACAGGAAAAGGGAATCCAGAACGGGTCGCGGGTGAAGGTGCAATCTGTCCGCGGCCAGGTCGAATGCGTCGCCATGGTGACGAAGCGGTTCCAACCATTCACGGTCGAGGGGAAGACGGTCCACCAGGTCGGCCTGCCTTTCAATTACGGCTGGCTCTTCCCCAAAGACGGAGGCGACAGCACAAACTTCCTCACGCCGACCGTCGGTGACGCCAATACGTTCTGCCCCGAGTACAAGGCCTTTATGGTGAACGTGGTCAAGTTATAGGAGAAGAGATGATGAGCACTTCGGAAGTGATAAAACTGATCGATACGACACGGTGCACCGCCTGCCGCGGCTGCCAGGTTGCCTGCAAGCAGTGGAATGAGCTGCCGGGTCTGAGGACGAAAAACAGGGGGAGCTATCAGAACCCCCCCGACCTGGGATGGAACACCTGGACCTTGATCCGTTTTCAGGAATACGTGAATGAAAAGGGGACCTTCAAATGGCTGTTCCGCAAGGACGGTTGTATGCACTGCACCGACGCGGGCTGTGTGAAGGTTTGCCCCAGCGGTGCCCTCTATCATACGGAATACGGAACTGTGGGGATAAAGAAGGATCTCTGCATCGGTTGCAAGGAATGCACCGCGGCCTGCCCCTTCGAAATCCCCCGGTACAACCGCCGGACGGATAAAATGACGAAGTGCGACCTCTGCCTGACGCGGCTTCAGGCCAATCAACAGCCGGCCTGTGTAAAGTCCTGTCCGACGGGGGCGCTCAGTATCGGTCCCAAGGACAAGATGCTCACGGCGGCTTACGACCGGGTCAAAGTGCTAGGCGGAGACGCCAATGTTTACGGGGATAAGTTCCTGGGCGGAACCCACGTGCTCTACGTCCTGAGCGAGAAACCCGAGGTCTACGATAAACTGCCTAAGAGTCCGTCGATTCCGCTTTCTGTGACGGTCTGGAAGGACTGGTTGAAGCCCTTGACTTGGATTGCGGGCGGCGGCGTCATCGCCGGGTCGCTTCTTCATTATATACTGCACGGTCCAAAGCGGCCCTACCCTGAAGTCGATCAGGGTGATCATGCGGAAAGGGGGAAGTGAGAGATGCCTGAGAAAGGGATGATCAAAGCGACGGATCTTTTTGAGAGGGTCGTTCACTGGATGCTTGCCGGGTCCTGCATACTCCTCTTCATCACCGGTCTAGGCATGATGTTCCGGGAGCTCAACTTCATCGGCAACTTTATGGGTGGCCTGGTGGGCCTAAAATATGTCCACAACTTCACAGGTATATTTTTTATCGTTTCCCTTGTCCTCGCCGCCCGGATGTGGTGGCGTGAGGCGGGCAAGTTTGAATTTCCTGATGATATAGAGTGGATAAAACAGGCCGGGGGCTATCTCTGGCGTGTGGACCATGTGGCGGAGGCCGGGAAGTACAACGCCGGTCAGAAGATGTTTTTTCTCACTGTGGTGGGCTGCGGCGCCCTTATGGGTGTGTCGGGGCTGATCATGTGGTTTCCCATGGGCCTTCCCATGGGCCTTGTGCGGTGGATGTATCCGCTTCACGCCTTCGGGTTCGTGGTCCTTTTCGCCTTCTTTTTCGTCCACCTCTACCTGGGTACGATCGGCTCGCCCGGTTCGCTACCGGCCATGCTGGACGGCTGGGTGACGCGCGCCTGGGCGAAGACCCAGCACCCCAAGTGGTTGAAGGAGATGGAGGCCGCAGGGAAGCTCGAGGTTTACGGGGAAGAAAAGAAGGAAGCAGTGTCTCACTGACGACAGAAAACCCGCAGGCGACCCAAAATCTGTCTGCGGGAGAATCCTTTCACGAACGTAACAAGCGATTCTACAGTTGACGGATTCAGGCAGATGAGTGAGTGCTCGCTCATTTAGTAGAGGATTTTTGTTGTTTTTTATGCTAAATATAACAGAAGTAAACTTCCGTACACAGGGGATGACCATGAAGCGCATCCTTACTAAGGTGTTTGGCTCGATCCTTGTCGCGCTTTTCCTGTCATGCCCGCTTCCGTCCCAGGCCTCGGAAAACCTGAAGGCCGCGGTTGCGGCCAACTTCATGGCGCCCTTCAAGGAGATTACAGCGGCCTTCGAGGCGGAAACTAAGGTTAAAGTGGAGGCGACGTTCTCCTCGACGGGCAGTCTCTACGCCCAGATCATAAACGGAGCGCCCTACGACGTGTTTCTGGCCGCCGACGAGGTGAGACCGAGGATACTCTTTGGGAAGAAGTTGAGCGGTGAGCCTTTCGTCTATGCAACGGGGAGGCTTGTCCTGTGGGGAGCGGGAAAGAATTTCTGCGGCCGAGCGGATTGGAAGGATGCCTTATCCGCGGAGGACATCAGGAAAATCGCCTTGGCCAACCCGGAAACGGCACCGTACGGTGCGGCCGCACGACAGGCCCTGAGGCAGGTCGGCCTCTGGAAGAAATTAGAGGGCCGGGTTGTCACGGCGCAGAACTTGGGTCAGGCGTTCCAGTACGCCTTGATGGGTGGAGTCGATGCCTCTTTCTGCGCGCTCTCATCGGCGCTGACTCCCGAGGGGGAAAAGGGTTGTTATTACGTCGTGGAAGAGGCACCGCCGATCAGGCAGGCGGCTTGCCTTCTTAAAAATTCTGCCAGGCAGAAGGAAGCAGGAGAGTTTTTGCGATTTCTTTCTTCTCCCAAGGCCGAGGCGATCAAGAAAAGATACGGTTATCATTGATGGATTTTCTCCCCCTCTATCTGTCGGCGAAACTTGCGGTGATCACAACGTCTGTTCTGATCCTTATATCAGCACCGCTTGCATACGCGCTCGTTTACGCGAAATGGCCGGGAAAGTTCCTTTTCGAGGCCCTCGTAAACCTTCCCATCGCCCTACCGCCGACGGTCACCGGGCTTTATCTCCTCTATCTGTTGGGGCCGCAAGGGTATGTGGGAGCGATATGGAAGGAAGTCTTCGGGGGGACTCTCCTCTTCACCTTTGCCGGTATCGTCATCGCAACCGCCGTTTACAACCTTCCTTTCGCGGTTCAACCCATCAAGGCGACATTCGAAAAAATCGACCCCCGTCTACGGGAAAACGCCTATGTGCTCGGCATCTCCCCCGTGGCGACTTTCTTCCGGGTCATGATCCCCAACTGTATCAACGGGATCGCGGCGGCGGCGATCCTTGTCTTTCTCCATAGCCTGGGCGCCTTCGGAGTCGTACTGATGGTGGGCGGAAGCATATCTGGTGAAACGAGAGTGGCCTCCATCGCGATCTATGAAGCGGTCGAGACGATGAACTTCAGCGAGGCGTGGATCTTGTCCCTCGCCTTCCTGCCGGTCAGTTATTTCCTTCTCCTCCTGGTTAACCGATTAACGAGGCGTTGAGTCGATGGGTTTAAGGGCGATTTTGCGGAAAAAAACGGAGTATTTCTCTATCGACGTGGACTTCTTCTGCCCGGAAGGGAAGACCCTCGTCCTGATCGGCCCCTCGGGGGCGGGCAAGACGACCATAATCCGCATGCTCGCGGGATTGGATAGGCCCGATGACGGAAGGATCACCTTCAGGGGCAAGGTGATCTTCGACGCGGACCGGGATATCTGTCTCCCCCCCCAGAAGCGGGACCTGGGCTATGTCTTTCAGGATTTCACCCTCTTTCCTCACCTGACGATACACGGAAACGCCTCTTTCGCGGCCAAAGACAAAAATGATGTCGACCATCTCATAAATTATTTCGGTCTCGCGCATCTCCGCGACCGGAAACCCCATCAGGTATCGGGGGGTGAAAGGCAGCGCTGCGCAATCTGCCAGGCCTTGGCAAGGCGCCCGGACTTACTCCTCCTCGACGAACCTTTTTCTGCCCTTGACGTGGTGACTCGCCGCGGCCTACGCGCCGAACTCAAAAAAATCAAAGAAGAACGCGGGCTTTCCGTCGTTTTTGTAACCCACGACATCCACGAGGCCCTGTTCATCGCCAACTCCATTCTTCCCATCGTCGACGGCAAGGTCGACCGGGATTGGCTTGAGCATATCACGTCGCCGTCGTCGCCCCGCGACGCACAACCAAGGGCCGTCCGCGAGCCGAAGCTCGCCCTGGTTTATTGAAAGGTGAGAGGTAAGATGAAGATCGGGACTTACTCATACGAGGAATACATACACCTGATAAAATCCTTCCACGGGAACCCGGCTCCCGGGCTGCTCATCGGCGGCTTCATGGTCGATGAAGCCCTGCGCAGGCTTCCCAGCGGGGAGTTTTTCGACGCCATCTGCGAAACCTACACCTGCCTCCCCGATGCGGTGCAGATACTCACGCCCTGCACGGTAGGAAACGGGTGGCTCAAGGTCTTCGACTACGGTCGTTTCGCCCTGGCGCTGTATGAAAAGTACAGCGGTGAAGGGATTCGGGTCTACCTCGACCCGGCCAAGCTGGACCCGTGGCCGGAGATAAAGGGATGGTTCCTCAAACTGACGCCCAAGGCGAACCAGGACAGTCAAAAACTGTTCGACGAGATCAAAGAGGCGGGCACGAATATCCTCAGTTTCCACAAGGTGCGGATTAGGACCGAAAATCTCAAAAAGAAAAAGATGGGCCCCGTAGGCGTCTGTCCCTCCTGCGGAGAGGCCTATCCGCTTCGCGACGGCAGCGTCTGCCGTCCTTGCCGCGGTGAGAGCCCTTATGTCAAAGAGGAGTCCTGACCGGCCGATCGCCTCTACTCCTCTCGCCCGCACTCACCACCCGGAAGTCGTCTTTATATGCTTGTTGTTCTTTCGACCTTTATGATTTTTTTCCTGTGATTATGCTTTTTTCTTGGAGGTCCCAACGTGGAAATCAAGCACAAAATCTGGCTGGAGAAAAACGGTCGAGTCGTCTTCGGACAGGGCCGTGACAATTTACTGAAGGCCATAGAAGAGTGCAAGAGCCTGAATGCGGCCGCCAAAAAACTGAACATGTCTTACAGGGCGGCCTGGGGACGACTGAAGGCGTCCGAGGAACGACTGGGTATCAAG
>CAZRAC010000051.1:7266-11004 GCA_964597995.1 uncultured Syntrophaceae bacterium
AGAGCCCGTCCTTAAACAGGCTCAGGACGCTATCGACGCGGGGAAGTATGCGCAGGCCGTCGAGCTTGCCGACCGTGCGATCAAGGACAACCCTTCGCTCAGTGAGGCCTGGCGGCTTCGCGCGAATGCGAAGCGTATGCTCGCAGACTGGGAGGGTGCCCGCCGTGACTATACGAGGGCGATAGAGCTCGACCCCAAGAACTACAAGGCCTTCGGCGGTCGTGCCTTGGCCCGGCTCGAGCAGAAGGATTATCAGGGGGCGCAGGACGACCTCAACCGGGCCTTCGCCATCAACCCGGACTATTCGACCGGACATGCCATACAGGGAGACATCTATTGGGAAAAGAAAGAGTATAAGAAGAGTTATGATGCCTACGAACGGGCTACATCCCTCAACCCGAAGGCATGGGCAGCATGGGTCGGGCGCGGCAACTGCCATGTGAAGCTGGGAGACTACAGGGCAGCGGTTTCCGACTACGACCGAGCCGAAGCACTCAACCCGTCGGACGGCGCCGTCTACTACAACCGGGCCCTTGCCCTCGAGGCCTTGGGCAACCCGGAGCGCGCACTGAAAGACTTCGCCCGTTCGATCGAGTGTAACTACCGTGTCGCCGAGGCGCACTGCCGCCGGGGTGACTTGCTCAGGGCGAAAGGCGATGTAGCCGGTGCCCGTGAAGAATGGGCGCTCGCCCTCAAGAAAGACCCGACGATGGACGTCGCACGCAAAAGGCTCGCCGAGACCGCCACCTTAGCAGAGAGCAAGACGGCGACCAAGGAGGGAGGCACTAAGAAATCAACCGTCGTATTCAAGGCCCCCGACAGGACCGCAATCCCCGGTCTGGCCGTGAATCCTCCCGTCCTCTCTCCGCCGAAAGGGGAGTTGTGGAGTGCTCCAAGCAGTGAAGAAGTCACCTTTCCGACCGACGCGCCGCCCCTGGCGGTTCCCGTTTCCGACCCCGCCGGTGCGACGCGGGCCATTCCGCTGGCGGAATTGGGCTTTGCGCAGGAAGGCCTAAAGGCCCTTGCGGGGCCGTTGAGCGCCCAAGAGGAGCACGCCTGGTCGAAGAAATGGCAGCCCTTCTTCGACTACCCTTCCCCGGAAATACTCGACTATTTCCGTAAACTCAACCCTATCCTATCTGAGGTCCAGGTCATCCGAGCTACCGTGAATCAGGCGGCCCAGGATTTCGACGCTGCCTGGGCCGAGGCGGTGATCTCGCACGCGGTGGGCGACGACGATGGTGCAGCGAGCGCGCTCGCTCAAGCGGCAAGGCATTCGCAGGTGATCCGGAGTGCCGGTGCTCGTATGGTCGATGTGCAGAAGCGCGTCCAGTCCCTGGGCAATCCGCCGGACCCGATAGCGGCCAAGGCGAAGGCCAGGGAGTGGAGCCGCAAATGGACGCAGACCGGCGATAATCTGGAGTTGGCGAAGTACGCATACCTGTGGCGCGTGGCCCAGTCGAGCGCCAGGAATAGCGACGGGCGCTTTGCGGCAAGCATTGCGGGTAGATCTTTCACCGAGTTCTGGCCCGCCGACGAGGATACGTGGTGCCGCTGGCTCGTCGGCGGTAAGCAAGGCCCGGAGCCGGGCGGCCCAAATGCCCCGTCTCAGGAGTTGGTGAAGAAGGCTAACGATTGGACTAACAGGGTTTATGACACTTCTGGCGTAGGACCATGCCTCAAGATACATTTTTTCCAGAACGTGCCCGCCGACGTGGCGGCAAGGCAGATACTGGCGAAGGGCAAGGTGCGCCCCTGGCGCCTCCCCGGTTTCGTCCATGACGACGCAAAATGCCTTTGGTGTAAGGGCAAGGAGGCGGCCGTTGCGCCGCCGCCCGCACAGGTAGCCGAGACCCAGGACAGCAAGGCCCAACGCGAGGCCGAGCTGAAGGCGAAGCAGGAGACCATCGCCGAAAAGGAAGACCTGATCCGTCTGATCCGGCGTAACCTCGAGCGGGACGAGACCGAGTGGGCCCGGGAAAAGGATCCACAACGCAAGGAGGAGCTGTACCTGCGCGTCCTCAACAACCGCAGCGCCATCCAGCATGAGCGAGACCTGATTCAAAGTCTGAAGACGGGTGAATACGTCCACACCCGTACCCCCTCCGAGGAGTACTGCCACGACCTGATGATCGTCCGCACCGTCGAGCACATGAAGGCGGTGGATGATACTCGTCGCCTTGCCGCTGCCGTCGAGCGGATGGCCGGCAAGGCGGAGCCCGACCAGGTCGAACAGCTTCGGGACTTCGTCGAGCGGCAGATTACCCCGAAGGATCTGGCCGAAGGCAACAGCGCGAAGGTGCGTCAGGTAGCCAAAGCGGTTTTCGACAGCGTGCAGGGACGGCGAGAGCAGGCCGTCGCGAAGCATCTGGAGGAGGCGATCGAATACGAGGATTATGAGTTGCGTGCCCAGCGTGTAAAGACGATCTCGACCCTCACGCTGATGGTCGCTGGTACCGCCGCTCCGCTCGGCGCGGCGGGTGGCGGTACTTTGCTGAGTGCTGGCGGAACGAGCGAGGGGGCTGTCATGGCAGTAAACGCCCTCTACGGCGCATCGACGGGCACCATCGAGGGCGGTCCCGTGGAAGGCATCAAACAAGCTGCGGCTATGGTCAGCATGACGGGCTTTGTGGCGAGTGAGATGATGACCGGCTATGAGCGCGGTGGTCTGGTCACTTCCGGTGGCGTTGCGGGTGCCCTGGAGCGCGGCGTAGCCGCCTTCATGGGCGGCAAGTTGGTGGAAGGTATTGCCGGTAAAGCGGGGGCCTGGTGGGCCGGGAAGGCCAGGGGCAACGCGCCGGTGCTTACGAGGGGTAAACCGGGCCTTACCGTCGACGAATTCATCGAGGGGCAGTCCTTCCAGTTGGCCAAGAACACGGCGCAGCATCGTATCAACGAGTACCGGGAGACCGCGAGAAAACTTGCCGCCGCCAGGGCTGCTAAGGCCGATGCCGCAGAGATCGCGGCCCTCGAGGCGAAACGACTCCAGCAGGCCACCAAGCTTAACGACGATTTCCTCGCCAAACGGATACTGAAGGCCGAGGGCAAGGCGTCCCGCGCCGGTCGCAACGGCCCTGAGGGGGCCGAGCTGGAGCAGGATTTTGTCCAGGCCGTCGAGACCATCCAGCGCACCCAGGTCGACCCTGCCTTCCAGAAAGCGGTCAATGATGCGGGCTATCACTGGCGGAAGAAGACTCCCGGCGGCAGCTGGCAGAAGGCAGACAACCTCCGCTTCAAGGACATGCGCCACGGAGACACCGGCAAGACCGTCAATACCGACCGCGACCTCGCGCTGGAGGAGATGCAGAACAGCCCCGGGGAGGTGTACCAGCTCTACAAGGGCGACAAGCCCGTCAACCTTTCGGAGGCGGAAAAGGACCTCCAGGAGATGTACAACCGGGCTTACGAGGCCGCAACAGGCGGCAACCCGCGTTTAGCCATGCAGAACATCACTACCTCGCGCTCTCGGGAGGCGTATAAGGACCTCGCGTACACCCATCTCAACGACCCGGCCAACATCGAACGGATCAACAAGGGCTGGGCCGGGCAAGCCACGGAAGTGCTCCAATACAAGGTGACCCATGCCGGCGCCGGTCAGGGAGAGCTCTCTACGCTCATCAAGAAGATCGACGGCGCGAACCAGGCCGCGAAGGACATCGACAAGCGACTCCTGCCGTTGCTCAAGGCCGGCCGTGCCAAGGCGACGGGCAAGAAGGCCGTCGAACTGGACCAGGACAT
>CAZRAC010000051.1:11104-13482 GCA_964597995.1 uncultured Syntrophaceae bacterium
TAAGTTTGTCTTGACAATATGCTGAAAATAACATAAATGGACGCCGGTCGATTCTGCGTCCAAATTTCTTTAAAACTCAGGATTATTCAACCGCCCCGAGGGGCGATACATCGAAAAGGGGGTCTTATGGGAAAGGTTATTGGCTCCGATGAATACGGCAGAAGAGTGGAAGAACATTACAGAAAGTTGATGGAACGTTGCAATGTCCGCCTGGACCGGATCGAGGCTGAGTATCCCGAACCGTTCCTCAATTTCAAGGAATTGCTGAAGGAGCGGGGGGTGAGTCGGCGGGCGTTCCTGAAATGGACCTCAGCCATGACAGCGGCACTGATGCTTCCCCCGTTGTTCCGCCCCGTGGTCGCAAGGGCGGCTGAGGCCTTCGGCCGCCTGCCCGTTGTCTGGCTGCACTTCGCTGAGTGCACGGGCTGCAGTGAATCCTTCCTCCGTTGTTCCTACCCCAACGTCGACGACATTCTTTTAGAAACCATTTCCCTCGAATACCACGAAACGCTCATGGCCGCCGCCGGTTACCAGGCAGAGCAGAACCTTGAGAAGTGTATGCAGGACTTTGCCGGTAAGTTTATCTGTGTCATCGAAGGAGCGCTTCCGCAAGGGTTGAGAGGTCAGTACCTGAGGCTCGGCCCGAAGGGAAAGACGGGAATCCAGGTAGCCAAAGAAGTGGTATCGAAGGCCGCCGCCGTGGTCTGTATCGGGAGTTGCTCGGCCTTCGGCAATATCCAGGCCGCCAGGCCGAACCCGACCGACGCCGCCGGTGTCGGCAAGGTTCTCGGGATAAAGACGGTCAATATCGCCGGTTGTCCGCCCAACGGCGTCAATTTCACGGGTACGGTCCTTCATTACCTCATGTTCGGCGACCTGCCCGCCCTCGACTCCCTCGGACGGCCCATCTGGGCTTACGGGAAGAGAATCCACGATGTCTGCGAGAGACGGCCCCATTATGACGCCGGCGAGTTCGTCGAGGAATGGGGAGATGCAGGGGCAAAGAAAGGTTGGTGCCTCTACAAGGTCGGCTGCAAGGGTCCTTATACATACGGCAACTGCGGGAAGGTGCGGTACAACGACGCCATATCGTGGCCGGTCATGGCCGGTCACGGCTGTATCGGCTGCTACGAGCCGGGTTTTTGGGACACCATGGCGCCCTTCGAGAAACCCATCGATGAGAGCACCATCGGCGGCGGGGACCGGACGGCCGACAACATCGGCCTCGTCCTGACGGGCGTGACGGCGGCGGGCATCGCCGCCCATGCGGTGGCCAGCGCAGCCGTTCATCGGAAGAAGGGAGAGGCCCCCGGCAACGAGAAAGTGAAGGCAGCTCAGGAGGAGAAACATGGCTAAACGAATCATCATAGATCCCATCACCCGTATCGAAGGTCATTTACGGATCGAGGTCGAACTCGACGACAATAACGTAATCCGCGACGCCTGGAGCAGCATCACGCTGTGGCGCGGGATCGAAACGATCCTGAAGGGACGGGACCCCCGGGATGCCGGGCTTATCGTCCAGCGTTTTTGCGGTGTCTGCACCATGGTGCACTACGAGGCGAGCATCCTGGCCTGTGAGGACGCCTTTGGTGTCAAACCGCCCCCCAACGCCAGGATCATCCGCAACCTGATGGCAGGCGCCTGGTACCTGGGCGACCACATCATGCATTTCTACCATCTCCACGGCATGGACTGGATCGACGTCGTCAGCGCCCTTTCGGCAAATCCCGCAAAGGCGGTCGAACTCGCAAAAAGCTACCACCCAAATCCTTATAATTGTTCCGAGACCCATTACAAGGCCGTCCAGGAACGGCTGACCAAGTTCGTCAAGTCCGGCCGGCTCGGGCCGTTCGCCAATGCGTACTGGGGCAATCCTTCTTACAAACTGCCCCCGGAGGCGAACCTCATCATCCTGTCCCATTACCTCGACGCCCTGTCCGTGTCCAAAATCTGCGGCCAGATGCAGGCCATCTTCGGCGGGAAGAACCCCCATCCACAGTCCCTGGTCGTCGGCGGCGTAACATCCGTGATGGATTCCCTAGACCCCCAGCGCCTCGGCGCCTTCCTCTTCCGCCTGAAGGACGCCAGGAACTTCGTCGAAACGGCTTACATACCCGATGTGCTCCTCGCGGCGACCTATTACAAGGGAGAAGGTCTGGCCGGAGTCGGCGGCGGCGTACAGAATTATCTCTGCTACGGCGGTTTCCCGCTCGACGACGACTGGAGCACGACCCTCTTCCCCAGGGGCGTCGTGAAGGGAAGGAATCTGGCAAAGCCGTTGCAATTAGACGAGAGCAAGATCACCGAGGAGGTGACTCACTCCTGGTACAAGGGCACGAAGCCCGAACATCCCTACGAAGGGACGACGGAGCCCG
>CAZRAC010000052.1:0-13324 GCA_964597995.1 uncultured Syntrophaceae bacterium
ATTGCGCTTTCGCGACGGCGATCCTGGCATTGGCGGCGATCAGTCCCTGCTCGGCCTGGCGGATGTCGGGGCGCCGTTCCAGCAAATCGGACGGGAGGCCCGCGGGAACAGCGGGAAGGACCAGTTGATCCATCGACCGCCCCCGCCGGATCGGGCCGGGATTGCGGCCCACTAGGGCGTTGAGGGCGTTTTCCTGCTGGGCGATCGATTTTTCGATCTGCGGGATCGTGGCGCGGGTCTGTTCGTAGTCCGATTTGACCTGGCTCAGCTCCACTTCGGAGATGAGGCCTCCGCTAAACCGGAGTTCAAAGAGCTTCAAGGACTCCTCCCGGGTCTTCACTGTCTGCCGGACGATTTCAAGCTGTTGATCGAGATTGAGCAGCGACACGTAGCCGTTGGCCACGGCCGTCACGAGGGTGAGGACGACGGCGCGACGCGCCTCTTCAGTGCTGAGCAGGTCGGCGCGGGCCGCCTCTGTGGCGCGTCTCAACTTCCCCCAGACATCGATTTCCCAGGAGGCGCTGAGAGCACCCTGGAAGGTGTTGTAGGTCGGCGGGAAGTAGACCGGGGCATAGCCCTCTTCCGTGACCCGCTGTCTCCCCGCCGAGGCGCCTGCGCCCGCCTGGGGAAAAAGGTCCGCCCGCGTTGCCCCGTAACGGCCGAGGAACTCTTCGACCCTCGCCGAAGCGGTGAGAAGGTCCTTGTTCTCCCGCAGGGCAGTACGGATAAGGTCGTTCAGAACCGGATCATTGAATTGTTCCCACCAGGTCGTGTTGGAGATTTCCCTTGCGTCCTTCTCATCGAAACGCCACGTCTTGGGAGATTCCACCTCTGGACGCCGGTAGTCCTTGCCGATGGTGCATCCAATAAACGCGAGGACGATCAGGGCGGTCATGACAACCTTACTCATGATCGACGCCCTCCTGATGTGCCGTTCTTTCCTGTCTTCCGGATCGGCCTTCGCTCCATTGCTCCAGGATGAGGAAAAAGAGCGGGACGAAGAAGACCGCGATCAGCGTTGCGCCGAGCATGCCGCCGATGACGCCGGTCCCGATGGAGTGACGGCTGTTGGCGGAGGCCCCCGTGGCGACAGCCAGGGGAACGCACCCCAGGATGAAGGCAAGAGACGTCATGACGATGGGACGGAATCTCTGTCGCGCCGCCTCAACCGCAGCGTCAAACAACGGCAGGCCTTCCCGGTGCTTGAGCACGGCGAATTCGACGATGAGAATGGCATTCTTGGACGCCAGGGCTATGAGCGTGATGAGACCGATCTGGAAATAGATATCGTTTTCGATCTGCCGCAGCCAGATGGAAAGCAGCGCCCCAAGAAGGGCAAAAGGCACCGCCATCAAGACGCCGAAGGGGAGCGACCACTTCTCGTACTGGGCGGCAAGGACCAGAAAGACCATGAGGAGGCCGAAGGCGAAAACCATGGACGAGGCAACGCCAGCCTTTTTCGCCTCGAAGGCCTCACCGCTCCAGGCGAAGGAGTAGTCCGCGGGTAGAACCTCGCGAGCCACCCGTTCCATTGCCTCGATCGCCTGCCCTGAGCTGTAACCCGGGGCGGCGTTCCCCATCACCCTTGCGGCGGGGAAGTTGTTGAAGCGCGTGACCAGATCGGCCCCTGATGCGTATTTCATTGTGATGACTGCCTTTAGAGGGATCATCTGGCCCTTGTGCGATCGTACGTATACCTCGCCGATATCATCCGGTCTCGAACGGTAGTGCGGCTCGGCCTGCACGATGACCTGCCACAGGCGGCTGTACTTGTTGAATTGGCTGACGTATACGGACCCAAACAGAATCTGCAGTGTGTCGTAGATCTCCTCCACGGGAACGCCGAGCGTCTCCGCCTTCTCCCGGTCCACGTCCACGCGCATCTGCTGCGAGAAGGGGCGCATGGACGACTGCACGCCGTACAGCTCGGGCTGCCTGTTCGCGCGGGCGACGAAGTCGTGAGTCACGGCCCCCAGTTTGGCAACGCTGCCTTCACCACGGCTCTGTATCCAGAATTCAAATCCTCCCGCTGTTCCCAGGCCGGGGATGGAAGGCGGGTTCAGGGGGATAACCAGCCCCTCGCGTATCCCGGCGAACCCCGCCATGGCCCCTTCGATCAGGGCGGGCACTTTCATGGTTTCTTCCTTACGGGCCTCGTAATCCTTCAAAGAAACGAAGATGGTCCCGGCATTGGTCTGGACTTGAGAGTCGATAAGACTGAAGCCGTCCACCTCGACGACGTCCTTCACGGCGGGAAACTGGGAGAGAATCTGCCCGGCCGTCCGGTTCACATCCCCGGTCCGGTCGAGGCTTGCCGTGTCGGGCAGGAAACTCACGCCCAAGATGCTGCACTGGTCCTCCGAGGGTACGAAGCTCGTAGGAATGAACCGGAACAAGAAAACGACCGCCCCTATCACGGCGATGTAGCACCCCAGGGCGATGAGCCTGTTCATCATCACCCAGCGGACGCCTTCGGCGTAGCGGGCCGTTATCCTTTCGAAGATTTCTTCGAACCACCTGAAAAAACGGTTCTTCGGGCCCCGATGAGGGGAGAGTAGGATTGCCGCCAGCGCGGGCGACAGGGTCAGTGCGACGATTCCCGAGATCACCACGGAGATGGCGATGGTTATGGCGAACTGCTTATAGAGCTGTCCGGTCATGCCGCCCAGAAAACCTACAGGGATGAAGACGGCGCAGAGGACGAGAACGATGGCGATCACGGGCCCCGTGACTTCATCCATCGCCTTCTTCGCCGCCTCCTTCGGCGGGAGGCCGAGCTGGGTCATGTTGCGCTCAACGTTTTCAATCACCACGATGGCGTCGTCCACGACGATCCCGATCGCCAGAACCATCCCGAACAGGGTCAACATGTTTATGGAGAACCCGAACAGGGTCATCCCGACGGCGGTACCGATGATTGAAACGGGAACGGCCAGGATCGGGATCACGGTCGCCCGGACGGTCTGAAGGAAGAGGAAGACCACGAGAACGACGAGTAGACAGGCCTCGAAGAAGGTAATCACCACCTCCTTGATGGAGGCGTGGACAAACTTCGTGGCGTCTATCGCGATCGTATAATCGATCCCGTCGGGAAAACTTTTCTTCATCTCGGCCAAGGTCTTCGTGACTTGGTTGGAGACGTCCAGGGCATTCGCGCCGGCCTGCTGGTAAACGCCTATGAGTGTCGTCTTTTTCCCGTTTATCCGGCAGCGCACGGAGTAATCCCGCGAACCGAGCTGGGCGCGACCCACATCCTTGAGCCTTACGATGGCCGTGCCGTCGGCGCTCGTCCTCAGGATGATATTCTCGAACTCTTCGGGCTCCAGGAACCGTCCTCTGGTCGAAACCGTGAAGGTCTGTTCTACCCGGCCTTCAGTGGGGGACTGTCCGATCTGTCCCACGGCAAACTGCTGGTTCTGCTTCCTGATTGCGTCGGCCACGTCGCTTGCCGTGATGCCGAGTTGGGCCATGCGGTCCGGTTTCAGCCAGATGCGCATCGCGTAGTCAGGCATGCCGAGGATAGAAGTCTGGCTCGCCCCGGGGATCCTCTTCAGGGCGTCCAGGATGTATAGGTTCGTGTAGTTGGCCACATAGGTCTCGTCGTAACGTTCATCGGGGGAGTAGACGCCGATGATCATCATGAAGGTGGATGATCTTTTCTGCACCTGTACGCCCTGCTGGGTGACGGCCTGCGGGAGCTGCGGCAGGGCGAGATTCACACGGTTCTGGACGTCCACCTGCGCCATCTCGGGATCTGTGCCGATATCGAAATACACGCTGAGTGACATGTTGCCGGTGTTGGAACTCGTGGACATCATGTAGATCATGTTGTCGGCGCCGTTGACCTGCAGTTCTATGGGAGCGGCGACATTCTGCGAGACCACCTCGGAGTTGGCTCCCGGGTACAGGGCTGTAACCGTGATCTGGGTAGGCGTGATTTCCGGAAACTGCGCAATAGGCAGGTTGAAGAGGGCGACGAGACCGGCGACGACGATGACGATGGAAATGACGGAGGCGAAGACCGGCCGGTCGATGAAGAAGCGGGAGATCATGCGGGAGATCCTGTCATCTCTTCACCGGTGCGGATGGGGCTTCCTGCTTCTCGGCCCGGTCCCCCGGCGGTTCTGCGCCCTCAGAGGTCTGCGGCGGCGCAGGGGTCGGTTCGGCGATCTTGACGGGGACGCCCGGTGCAAGTTTTATGATGCCGTCGACGACCAGCATTTCATCGGGTTTCAGGCCTTCGGTGACGAAACACTCGTCGCCGTACCATTCCCCGACGACAACGTTTCGAAGTTCCGCCTGCCCCTCCTTGTTGACGACCCAGACGAAATGGCCCTTCGCTCCCTGTTGGACGGCACGGCGCGGCACCGTGATAGCCTTGGGACGGACGGCGCCGATGAGATACACCCGCACGAACTGCCCGGGCTTCAACTGCGATATACTCCGGGGATTGGAAAGGGAGGCTCGCACGAGAAAAGTGCCCGTTTCCTGATTGAAAGTCGGTTCGGCGAAGGTGAGGACGCCCTTTTGCGGGAAGACGGTCCCGTCGGCAAGAACCACCTTCACCGAGTAGTTATCTCCGGGGGGCAACTTGACCAAGCCCAATTTGACCCCCTCCTTCAGCTTCAGGAACTCGTTTTCCGAGACACTGAAGGTGACCCAGATCGGATCGATCTTGGCCACGTAGGTCAACAGACTTTCCGGCCCCACGGCTATATAGCTGCCTTCCTGTTTCTTCGCCCGGCTCGATAGGCCGGTCACAGGGGAACGGATCGTTGTGTAGCTCAGGTTCAGCTCCGCCTGGCGCACCTTCCCTTTGGCGGATATGACCGCCGCCCGGGAGGCCCGTTCATTTCCGATCGCGTCGTCGAGGTCTTTCTTGCTTACGGCATTTTTTTCCGCCAGGGGCTTGATGCGGGCGAGGTTAGCCTTGGCGTTGGCAAGCCGGGCTTCCTGCTGGGCCAACTCACCCTTAGCCTCTTGCAGGGACGCCTCGAAAGGACGGCGGTCCATCTGGAACATGACCTGTCCCGCCTTGACGATCTCGCCCTCTTCGTACAATCGCTTTTCCAGGAAACCATCCACACGGGAGCGGATCTCCACCTGATGGGAACTTTCCGTCTGGCCTATGAATTCAAATTCTACCGGAATGTCGCGGGGCGTGATCTTGACAGCCGTCACTTCAACGGGGCCGTGGAGGCCTTCGGCCTTCTGCTCTTTCTTGCACCCCGTCAGAGCCGCGAACGAAAGACAGAGACATATGGTAATGAGGAGAGAAGGTATCCATGGAATCGAGAGGCGTCGAGGATTGCATCTATTCAACGGGGTCATATTCTCTGCCATTCCGGGTTAGGTTTCTTGTTTGTCCGTAGTAGAAAGAGATTCCGGCTAAATCGTTTCCTTCCTATTAGGAAATAAGCATAGGAGTGTCAAGAGATAAAACAGATTGCACCGAGTTATCCAAAGTAAAAGGGTGATCGGTTTAATAGAAATCAAAACTGTTTCGACAGCAAGGCGTCCAAAGAGCGGCAGTTCCAGCAGATGATCTTACCATTCCTGTCCACGAGGATCTTCGCTGGCACTCCGCGCACGCCGTAATCGGCCGTGACTTTTCCCTGTGTGTCGACCAGTACGGGATAGGGCAGTGAATGCTTCGTTGCGTAAGCGGCGGCCTTTCTTTGCGACTCCATGACGTTGATGTAGAGGACAACCAACCCCTTCGGGCCGTACCGGGAGTAGATTTCCTTGTAAACAGGTATCTCCTGGCGGCACATAGGGCACCATGTCGTACCGAAGACGATGAACATCGGCCGCCCCCTGTAGTCGCTCATCCGGTATTGCCGGCCTTGCAGGTCTTCCAGGACAAAATCAGGGGCAACGCCGTCACGCGTTGCCCCTTCCGCCGGTGGAAGCCCAAGGTTCGACAGGTTGCCCTTCGGGGGAAGAAAGACCAGGACGCCCGCCAAAAGTACCACGAACAATCTCACCAATCCGTTCATGACATCCCTCTCAAAACCAGAGTTTCCCGGCTGTGATCAGAAAGTATTCCCCTGCCCCGATAAGGACCCAGCCGAAGATTTTCTTGACCCTGACCGTCCATTCCCCGCTCCTCGGAAGGCTCACAAGAAGTCCCGTGAAAGCACCGACCAGGACGAGGAGCGTGCCGACGCCGAGGGAAAAGACGAAGAAGAGACTTATGCCGAAGAGTATGTTTTGTTTCGAGGCCACGTACCCGAGGAGAACCGCACAAACCGGCGCCGTGCAGGGACCCATCACTATGCCCGAAAGGGCCCCCAGGACGGCGCTGCCGACAACCCCCTTCCGTTCTTTCATCGATGCCCTCACGGCAAAACCAGGCTGCCAGGACAGGGAAAAGACCCCCAGCATAGAAAGGCCCATGAAAATACAGAGGTTGCCGACGAAAAAAAAGGTCAACGGGTTGGACTGGATCTCCCCGAACATACGGCCGGTCAGCGCCGCAAAGGCCCCGAGAGCGGTATACGTGACGGCAATCCCCAAGACATAGGCAACCGAGAGCACAAAGCCCCTTGCCCTCGAGGCGCCGCCCCGCGCGCCCGTGTAAGCAGCAAGGATAGGGATTATGGGGTAGATGCAGGGAGTGAAGCTCACAAGCAGACCGCCCGCGTAGGCGGCCGCGTAGGCGAGGGCAGAAGACCCCTGAAGGTACAACTCAAGATTGCCGATAACCTCTTCGAGCACGTTCGACACCATGGACCGATCGCATCAAAACGGTACGGGAGTAAAGGTTGCGACGAAGAGAGCAAGGGTCATCCAGCCTACAACCCTTCTCTTCCTGTCGAGCGTCACCCACTCGTAAACCACCGGCGGGTGGTAAATCCCCAGGAGGACGAGAAGAGCGACCCAGATCAACCATCCGCTCCATCCGATGACACCCAGCACAAACAATAGTGCGATGACGGCGGCGGCAACTTTGCGCTGCCTGCGGCCGAGTATTGCGTAGGCAACGTGTCCGCCGTCGAGCTGGCCGACGGGCAGGAGGTTGAGGGAGGTTACCAGCAGGCCTATCCACCCCGAAAAGGCCACGGGATGGAGGATGATGTTCGCCTCGTCGGGGATATAGCCGTGAACAACCCAGTTCAGGAACGCAAAAAGCAATGATGTGCCGAGCTCTATCCCGCCTTCCGCCGCCCCCGGCCTTACCTCGGAAACGATCAATCCGGCAACGACCACCGGTACGGCCGCGATCATTCCTGCTATCGGGCCTGCGGCCCCGATGTCGAGAAGGACCCTCCTGTCCATGATCGGCGACTTCATCTTGATGAAGGCCCCGAAGGTTCCGATGAAGGAAGGCGCGGGGATGAAATAAGGGAGCGTGACCTCGACCCCATGCCTTTTGGAAACGAAGTAATGCCCGAATTCATGGGACCCGAGGATAAAAAGCAGGGTGACCGAAAAGGGAAGTCCCTCCCACAGCCGGCTGGGTTCCGCGATGGGGTCGACTCCCTGTTGCAAGGCGCCGGCGACGAGGGTCGTCGCCGCGGTCATGAGCAAGAGAACGATGTTTACGTATGGGACCCGCTCAGGGTGTCTTTTGCCGTACCTGATCTTCATGATTGATGACGCAAAGAAAAAGGGACCATTACGTCATGATCCCTTCTCTGATGTGTATAGACGGTTCAAAAAATCCGGCTCGAAGCGAAAAGCCTTGTTCAAGAGGCGTTGATCTTTTCTTTGAGCTCTTTTCCTACCTTGAAGAACGGCAGCCTCTTCGGTGCCACATCGATATTGCTGCCCGTCTTCGGATTCCTGCCTGTATAGGAATCATAAGACCTTACGACAAAACTCCCGAACCCCCTGATCTCGATACGGCCGCCCTTTTTCAGCTCTTCGGTAAAACCGTTGAACAACAGATTGACGACGTCCATGGCTTTCTTTTCCGTCAGGTTCTCTTTCTTGCTCAGGGCTTCTATCAATTCCGACTTGTTCATGAGATCTCTCCTTTGCGATCATTCATAATAGTTTCCCGACGCACACCACGACTATCGTCGCATTCATTAATGACAATTTGACCGTATATCCACGATGTTACTGATGACAGCCGTCGTCACTATTATTCACTTTCTCTCCCAAAGTCAAGCTAATTTTGACTCTTTTTCGCTCGATGTCTAATAAAATCAACGGATACCGTGTCTCCCTCGCGGCCGGGGGCGGATTTTCGCTGATTTTTCGCCTCCCGACCCATCGGCGTCCTCAACCATCAACAGGTCGGCGTTTCCTGCCCGTTTTTCTCTCCCGGGAAACATAACGGAGCAACTGCTCGATTTCCCGCTTCTTCAGATGCCTGCATTCCCTCTCCTTCAGGCCTCCGAGCTCGACGCCGCCGATAGAGACGCGGACGAGGCGCGCCACCGGATGTCCCAGGATGTCGAAAAGCCTCCGTATCACCCGGTTCCGGCCGTCCGCGATGGTCATGCGCAGCCAGGTGCTCAGGGGGTTCTGTTTTTCGACCTTCACGTCGAGGGGGACAAACACCCCGTCCTCCAGCATCACGCCGTCCTGTATCTTCTTGACTTCACTCTGCTTCAAGACCCCTCTAACCTTTACCAGGTAAGTCCTGGGTATCCCGTATCGCGGGTGTTGCACCCTAAGGGCAAATTCGCCGTCGTTCGTCAGGAGCAGAAGTCCCTCCGAATCGTAATCCAGCCTACCGACGGGGTAAACGCGCTCCGTGACGCCCTGGAGAAGGTCCACCACTGTGGGCCGCCCCTCCGGGTCGCTCAACGTCGTCACAAAACCCGCCGGTTTGTTGAGCACGAGGTAGACCTTCGTAACGTCCGTCGTTATGGCCTTGCCGTCTACGCGGATCTCGTCTTTCTCCGTGTCGGCCTTCGTACCAAGCTCCGTCACGACTACACCGTTCACCGACACCCGGCCCTCGAGGATCATCTTTTCCGCCGCCCTGCGGGAGGCCACGCCGGCCCGGGCTATGATTTTCTGAAGGCGCTCCGACACATCCCCCTCCTACTCGACCATCTCGAATCCCGGCAACTGAGGCGCCCGGGGCTTTTCCTGCAGTTCTTTCAGTTCCCTGAGGGTCGGGAGCTCCGTCAGGTCCCGGAGGCCGAACACCTCGAGGAATCTCTTCGTCGTACCGTACATGATCGGCTTTCCCGGTAAGTCCTTCCGCCCCACCATCTTGACGAGTTTCTTCTCGAGAAGGCCCTTCAATGCGCCGCTGACGTCGACGCCCCTCACACGGTCTATATCCGCCTTGACGACCGGTTGCCGGTAAGCTACGACGGCGAGCGTCTCCAGCGCAGCCGGCGAGAGCGAGGGGGGGCGTGACCCCCGGAACTTCCTTATCCATTGGTTGAGGTCGGGCCTCGTGCGAAACTGGAACCCGCCTGCCACCTCGGCAACCTGGAAACCCCCGTTACGCTCTTCATACTCCCGCCGGAGGTCCGCAAGGACCCGCAGGATCTCCTTTCTGTCCACGTCGCCTAGGATATCCCGGAACTTGTCGACGGCGATCGGCGCATCCGACACAAAGAGGAGCATCTCCACGACGGCCTTCAAGTCATCCATTTCATCCCTCCTCCACGGCAAGGAACAAACGGATCGGACCGAAGGGAGAGGCCTGGAAGGCCCTAACCAGCCTCAGTTTCATCAGTTCCAAGACGGCGAGGAACGTGTAGACTATGAGCCTGCGGCTCGGTGATTCGCCGAGAAGGCCGAGAAAGGTGACGTCTTTTTCTTCCTGGAGCCTTTCCATGATCTCGTTTATCCTGTCGGAGAGCGACATCCTCTCAATTTCGATCTCGAGGATTTCTTCCTTTTTCAGACTCGAGACTATTCTTTGGAAAGCGGCGACAAGGTCGAAGACGTTGAGCTCGACCAATGCTTCATCCTCATCCGCCTCGACCGTTTCAAGCGGTGCTTCCCTCTTGAAGGTGTCCCGTCCGAGCAAGAGACGGCTGTCCAGCTTGAGTGCCGCCTCTTTGAAGGCCTGGTACTCGGTTAGCTGGCGGACCAACTCCGCCCGGGGATCGGCTTCCTCCGCTTCCTCTTCCTCCTCCCGGGGAAGGAGCATCCTCGACTTGATGTGGATCAAGGTGGAGGCCATGACCAGGTATTCGCCGGCCATGTCGAGGTTCAAGGATTTCATAGCTTCGAGGTGCTGGAGGTATTGGTCCGTCACGGCAGCTATGGGGATGTTGTAGATGTCGACCTCGTTTTTCTTGATGAGATAGAGGAGCAGGTCCAGCGGACCTTCAAAGATGTCGAGCTTGACCTCGTACGTCATCCCCGCCAACCCCTGAGACCTGTGGAATCCCCGGCAGGAATCCCGCCGGCTTCAAATCTTCACGGCTTCTCTGGCCTCTTCCATCGTGGCGCGTGCAACGGCCGCCGCCCGGCTGCTGCCCTCTTCGATGATGCCGCGCACCTCGTCCATGTGGCCGAGGTAATGATCCTGGCGCTCGTGAATCGGCCTGAGACCGTCGATGATCCGGTCGGCAAGACGCCTCTTGCATTCGACGCAGCCGATGCCCGCCCTCCGGCACTCGGTTTCGATTTCTTTCACGTCCTGCTCCGGGGAATAGATTCCATGGAAGGTGAAGACATTGCAGAGCTCCGGCCTGCCGGGGTCCTTCTTGGTCATGCGCTGGGGGTCGGTGAACATCGATTCCACCTTCTTCTTCAGGTCTGCGCCGCGGTCCCGCAGATAGATGGCGTTTTCATAAGACTTGCTCATCTTTCGGCCGTCGATGCCGAGTACTTTGGGGACGGTCGTCAGAAGGGCCTCGGGGATAGGGAAAACTTCACCTCCGTAAAGGAAGTTGAAACGCCGGGCGATCTCCCTCGTCAGCTCCACATGGGGAAGCTGGTCCACACCCACGGGGACGCCATAGGCCTTGTACATGATGATGTCGGCCGCCTGCAGGACCGGATACCCCAGGAAACCAAAGGTCGAGAGGTCCCGGTCGGTGAGTTCGGCCCTCATCTCCTTATACGCCGGGTTCCGCTCCAACCATGAAATGGGGGTGATCATGGAGAGAAGGAGAAAGAGCTCGGCATGTTCCTTGACCCGCGATTGGATAAAGATCGTGCTCTTTTCAGGGTCGAGGCCGACACTCAACCAATCGACTATCATGTCCAGGGTATAGCTTCGGATCTGTTCCGTACTGGCATAATCGCTCGTCAACGCATGCCAGTCCGCTACAAAATAGAAACACTCGTAATTGCCGCTATCCTGAAGTTCAACCCAGTTTTTCAAGGCCCCATGCAGATTTCCCAGGTGTAACCTGCCTGTAGGCCTCATTCCGCTCAATATTCTTTTCCTGGACACTGACCTCTTCTCCCCTGTTCCGCTCTCTGCTCTATGCCTTGAAGCGCGTTATCATTAACAGAAGGGACCGGGGCTTGTCAATCGAGCTCTCCACCGGCGAGCTATCCGCAACGGAACATAAAAACCAAGACCCCCGCTCGGGTTCCAAACGGGGGTCTTAGTTTACGCGCGGCTGTGTGCTATTTTACTTTGTCGGCAAGAGCTTTGCCGGGCTTGAACTTGATGACCTTCTTCGCTGCGATCTTGATCTTTTCGCCGGTCTGGGGATTCCTGCCGCTCCTTGCCTTCCTCTTCGTAACCGTAAAAGTGCCGAATCCTACGATTCCTAGCTTACCGTTCTTCTTTAACTCCTTGGCCACGTTCGCGATGTATGATTCCAGTGCCTTAGCGGCGGCGGCCTTCGTTATTCCTGCATCGTCCGCCATCGCTGCTATCAAATCCGCCTTTGTCATACCTTCCCCCCTTTCTCATCTCAGTCAAATTATACTATCGAATGGCGCCCAAACTGAACAAACGCCCCGATTATCCGGAAAGAAAACTGTTCAACTCCTGCCTTTACACCCAGGCCGCCTAATCATGATACCTAACCATCGCCGCCGCCGCCTGCGAGATGAGCTAAAGACTTGTCATGCCTAACACAAAGAAAATCAATGTGCAAGCAAAATTAAGAGGCTATTACCTCTGAGTCCTCTCCTTCTTTTTGACCAGGAAATAAAGTTCTCCTTCTTCGCTGAGACTGCCCGCGAAGACCTCCGCCTCTAACCCACGACCGCAGAATACGTCCGCCCGCCCCGGCCCCTTGATGACGCCGCCCGCATCCTGGTTGAGGACAAAACGGGAAAAACCGACCCAGGACGTGATCTGCTTGTTTTCATCGAGCAGAGGCTTCCTCAGGCGGATAAAAGAAAGGGCGCCCCTGGGAAACAGTTCGAGGTCCGTTGCGATGGACCTTCCTCCCGTGAGGGGAACCCCGATACTCCCTACAGGTCCCTCTTCCACGATGCGGAAAAAGACGTAGCTCTCATTGTGATTGAGGATGGCCGCCATCTCCCCGGGATTGTCCCGGAGGTATTTTTTTATGCCGCCCAGGGACAGGTCCTTTTCGGTGATCTTCCCCTGGTCGAGTAGAAGCCTTCCTATCCCCCGATAGGGCCTGCCGTTTGATTCCGCATAACTGACCTGCATGAAGCCGCCGTCTGCAAGACGCACCAGGCCCGAACCCTGGATGTGAAGGAAAAAAACATCGACGGGGTCCGCAAGCCAGGCGATCTCGAGCCCTCTATTCGCCAGGACACCGTCGCCGTCGATCTCCTTGCGGTTGTAATAAGGAACGACCTCTCGGCCTACGACCCGTCCGACTATCCTTTCACCGCGAAACTTGGTTTTGAATCTCCCGAGATTGGCTACTACCATGTCGCCGGGAACCTCATAGATAGGATGCCGGTACTGTGTCCTTTTTACGAAAGACCCCTCCAGAATCGGCTCATAATAGCCTGTAAAGAGAACGCTTCGCTTTTCTCCCCGGCCGGCGGCCTTGAAAAAATCGAAGGATTCCTTGACACGCCTCTCCTTCTGTTCCCGGGACCCGGGGCTTCGCATTATGTCGAGAAAGAGTGTGAGGGACTCCTTCATCTCTTTCACCGTGTATTGACTCTCCCCGAACCGACACGTCCGCTTCTCGGAAAACCTGCCAAAATACCGCAGGCTGCCCACTACTGCCCGCTCTAAAGAAAGAAGGTCCATGTCGTCTTCGAGGGGCGGCACATCTTCGGGAGCGACCGCCGTCAACGCCGGCATGGTCTTTGGCGGAGGTGGCGGCGTAGGCGTTACCGCCGGCGGCCTCCCGGGCAGGGGAGGCGGCTTCTCGACCAGGGGGGCACAGCCTAAAAAAAGGCTGAGGGATAAAGACAAAAGACAAATTATAAAAAATACTCCCCGTCGTGGCTTCATTTCCATTCTATCCTTTCGCCTTTCGTCTTCACCATTCAGCTTAAA
>CAZRAC010000053.1:0-13254 GCA_964597995.1 uncultured Syntrophaceae bacterium
GTAGGATGCCCTTACGGTCGTGTATATCCCACCCCTGACGTTGAAATTCCCGACAACTTCCAGCCTTTTGGGGCGCACCGTTTCGACGAAGTCGTCCCGGATAAGATTGACCGCCTCTTCATGGAAGATCCCCCGGTTTCGGAAGCCGTTCAGGTAGAACTTCAGCGACTTCAGTTCAACCAGCCGCTCGCCCGGGACGTAGCTTATTTTTATCTCCGCGAAATCGGGTTGAGACGTCATGGGGCAAAGGCAGGTAAATTCCGGGAACCGGATGTTTACCTCGTAATCGCGGTCCTTATACTTGTTCTCGATGGTGTCCATATGAGTACTCGTTGTCATTCTCTTAAAATCCCGGCCACTTTAACGCAAGGTCCTTTCATCGTCGGTCTAAGTAGCTACCGGTATTTGCGATTAATACCATTATGAAGCGAGGCGTGCAATCATTTCCCGCTTCGGGGGAAATGACGTGGTATTGTCCGATGTTAGGTCGCGGCGGCGGGGAAAATCGTACCGCTTGACAGGTTCTTCGGTGCTGTGTTAGCGTTCGTCCCTCCGTTGTACAAAGGGTTTTTTCGTGGACATTTCGGACAGGCGAATAGACGAAAACCGGTTGTCTGCTCGGTTCTCCGTTGAAAAAGATGAATTCTTTCTTCGCGCTGAGGACTATTTGCAGCGCAGTCAGTTCCAAGAAGCGTTGCTCTTGGCGAAAGAGAGGGCCCGCCTGCACCCAGGAGACTTTGATGCCCTGCTGATCTCAGGGATCGCCCTGCTGAAATCGGGGAGAGAAGAAGAAGCAGCAGCGGCCTTTGAAGAAATAAGGGAGGGCATTCTTCGACTGTCGGTTGCCCTTGAGTACCTGGGTGACATTTACGCGGGTAGGGGAGAAACGGAGCAGGCGCGGGGCTGTTATCGATCCCTGGCTGGCATCGATGATGACCCGGAGCTGGTCGAAAGAGTTTTAAGGAAGCTGGATTCCCTCGATGAGATGGATGTGGTGTCGGATGACGCGGCTGCCGGGGAAATCCCTGCCGACTTCGAGACCCTGACAGTGGCGGAGCTTTTTCTGAAACAGGGGTACCTGGAGCAGGCGGCGAAGGTTCTTGCGGCCCTCTCCCTCAGGGAGCCCGACAATGAAAAGGTCCGGAAATTACTCGAAGAAGTAAGTGCTCGGCTGGCGGAAAAGGAGGCGCCTCTCCGGCCTGAAGCCGCTGTCATCGCAGAATTGGATCGGTGGCTCCATCGCCTGCTGAAGTTGAGACAAGATGGTTATCAAGAGAGACTTTAAAGGTGCCCGGGGTCGGATCGAACGGGTCCGCGGTACGGCCGCCACGCTTGCGTTGGAGGCGATTCTGTTCTTGGACATGGCGAATATCCGCTATCTCGTGGGATTCACGGGCAGCGAAGGGGCACTCATCGTCGGCGAAAAGAACAACTACCTTCTGGTTGACGGTCGTTATACGAGTCAAGCCCGCCGGGAGGCTCACGACGCCGAGGTTCGCGAATACAGAGACAAGGTCGAGGGCATCGCTTCGATAATCGAGGGCGAAGGCTGGAAAAATTGCGGCATCGAATCAATGGCGGTGACCTTGCGTGACTACATTAAGCTGCGCGACCGTCTGGGCGGCCGTGAATTGAGATGTCTTGCGGAGGAAGTCGCCTTCCTCCGAGCCGTAAAAGACGCTGCCGAGGTTGACAAAGTCAAGGAGGCGATAGGGATATCTTCCAGTGCGTTTCTCTCCGTGCTGGCGGGCTTGAGACCCGGGGTCGAAGAGAGAGATGTGGCTTTGGAGCTCGAATATCAGATTCGGCGGGGCGGCGCGGAGAACGTCTCGTTCGAAACGATCGTCGCCTCGGGAGAAAATTCCGCGCTGCCGCACGCCAGGCCGGGGAGACGCCGATTGGAAGCTGGCGACTTGGTCGTGATCGACTACGGTGCAGTCTGCGAGGGTTATTGCTCCGACGAAACGTGCACTGTGGCGGTCGGCGATGTGTCGGACAGGCAGCGGGAAGTCTACGGGATTGTAAAGGAAGCCCACGATAGAGCTATAGCGGCCGTTAGGGCCGGCGTGGCCTGCAGTGAAGTAGACCGGGTAGCCAGGGATTTTCTGACGGAAAGGGGTCTCGGAAAGCATTTCTCCCACGGGACAGGACACGGAGTCGGCTTGCGTGTCCACGAGGAGCCGAGGCTCTCATACCTGTCGAAGGACCGCCTGGAACCGGGCATGATCCTGACCGTTGAGCCCGGTGTCTATTTGCCCGGTTCGTGGGGAATCCGTATCGAAGACATGGTGATTGTTGAGGAAGAAGGATGTAAGGTCCTCACGACGATTCCCAAGGATTTGCGGGTCGTCGGTTGAGGCAAGGAAATATACGATACAGAGATAAAAGTAGGAAAGGGTTGTTTCGTATGATGGTTTTTCCTGATGATCTGCTCTACAGCCGCGAGCATACCTGGGCGAGAGTGGATGGGAATTTGGTTACGGTCGGTTTAACGGACTATGGGCAGGCAAAGCTCGGCGAAATACTCAACATCGACCTCCCGGAGGTCGACACTTACGTGGAGCAGGACGAACCCTTTGGAACCATCGAGTCGGCTGCGACAGTGACCGAACTGATCTCCCCTGTGAGCGGGGATGTCGTGAGGGTGAACGATGACATCGCCGATGACGTGGGGATCATAAACAGCGACCCCTACGATACCGGTTGGATGATCGTCGTGGAGATGACGGATGCGAGCGAGCTGGACAATCTCCTCGATTCTTCGGAATACAACGATTACGTCCTCGGCGAGGAAGGGTTGGACTGACTTTCGTGGATGGATGGAGGTTTATCCCCTACCATAAGTTCGGCGCCTTCGAGAACATGGCTATCGACGAGGCCATCTTCAGGGGCAACCAACTGGGGCAGTCGCCTCCGACATTGAGATTCTACGGGTGGGACCCGCCCGCGCTTTCCGTTGGGTATTTTCAGGACGTCGATCAGGAAGTAGACGTAGGATATTGTAGAAAGAACCGGGTCGACATCGTGCGGCGGCCCACGGGTGGAAAGGCCGTTTTTCATGACCGAGAGCTGACCTATTCCTTCATCTCGAGTGAAAAACAGGGACCGTTCACTCCGGGCGTCCTCGGGACGTACCTGGTGATAAGCAGGTGTATTCTCAAGGGGATTGCCGGCTTGGGCATTGCTGCGGAAGTGGCGCAGGACAGTCCATCTGTGGAGCGTGTTAATACGGCCCATTGCTTTTCTTTTCCCTCCCGGTACGAAATCCTCATAGCAGGGAAGAAGGTCTGCGGGAGCGCCCAGACACGAGCGAACGGGGCCTTCTTGCAACACGGGTCGCTGCTTCTGTGTTTTGACCCGGCGAAGGCCCTATGTGCTATCAGGGACCGACGTGGGCGTGTCACGGAAGACACTTTGAGAGAGGCCGTTACGTACCTGGGGGCTTATCTTCCTGAAGGTCAGACGGACCCTGAATATCTTTCCGGGGTGTTGAAGGCGGGCTTTGAAGATATTCTGCGGGTAGAATTTGTGGAGGGCCGGTTGACCCCGGAGGAGGAGGCCTTGAGGGACAAGCTCCTGACGGACAAATACCTTAGTGGGCAATGGAACAGGGAGGGAAGGGTGCCGGCGAAAGACCGGATTTCCTGAGTATTGGGGGGATATTTTTTGGCCGGCAGCCTGATGAGTTTTCTATTGACAAATCATATACTTTTATATATAGCTTTTCTACTTTACTAAAAAGGAATTTTGTCATTCAAATTATCATAGAAAGGGTGTGGAGTTTTGGAGGTAAAGGTTATTAACAATGATATCGATAAGGCCTTGAAGGTTCTGAAGAATAAACTCTCCAAGAGCGGCTTATTTAAAGAACTGAAACTGCGTAGGGCCTATGAAAAGCCTTCGGTACGAAAAAAGAGAAAGGCAATCGAAGCCCGCAGAAGGCTTGCTAAGGCGCAAAGAAGGAGGTCCAGCTGACAACCCTTTTGAGCATCATACGTGCGTTTTTCGAAAGCAGGGACACTTGACAAAGTGTCCCTGCTTTGTTTAAGGTGTTTCCTATGAGGGAAAAACAGTATGTAGTCGATGCCCTGTCGATAGAAGAGTCCTGGCGCATATTCCGCATCATGGCGGAGTTTGTCGAGGCCATCGAAGAACTTTCGCAGCTTGGGTATGCGGTCAGCATCTTCGGGTCCTCCCGGGTTACACCGGAAGACGAATACTATAAGAAGGCCGTTTACCTTGCCCGACGCCTGGTGGAAAAGGGCTTTGCCGTCATCACGGGGGGCGGGCCCGGTATCATGGAGGCGGCCAATCGGGGTGCCGCTGAGGGAGGGGGGAAATCGGTCGGGATGAACATCCGTCTGCCCTTCGAGCAGAAACCCAACCCTTACGCGAACATCAGGATAGAATACAAATACTTTTTCGTCCGTAAGGTGATGTTCGTGAAGTATGCCATGGCCTACGTCGTCATGCCGGGGGGCTTCGGCACGATGGACGAGCTTTTCGAGGCGGTTACCCTCATCCAGACCAAGCGGATCAAGGCCTTCCCGGTGATTCTGATGGGCAGCGATTATTGGAATGGTCTCTTGGACTGGGTAAGAGCTACCATGCTCAGCGAGAGAAAGATTCAACCGGAAGACATGGAACTCCTCCAGGTCATGGATGACCCCGATCAGGTAGTGAAACATATTCAGAAACTCGTCATCGTTTGATAAACCCCTACCCAACCTTTGACAAAGAAAATGAGCCTGGAACCCAGCCTTAAATCCGTGCTGGCCGATATCAGGAAGGGCAAGGTTGCACCATGTTATCTTCTTCACGGTGACGAAGATTATCTGGTCGGCACCGCCCTGCACGAGATCGTCGGCGCCCTTATACCCGAAGCAGACAGGGAAATGAACCTATCCTACCTGGAGGGAGAAAAAGAAGATGCCCTCAGCCTCTGCCGGGTCCTTCTTACGCCTCCCCTGATCCCGGGAAGGAAGGCGGTCGTCGTAAAAAACTCGCGCCTCCTTTCGTCCCGCCAATCCTTGCCCGACATGGTCCGCAAAATCAAGGAGACCTTAGAGAGTGACCCTGCCCGTGCGGCCAGGATTTTCATGGCCTTCGTAAGGACGGCCGGCTGGGACATCGATGATTTGCGGGGCGAAAACTGGAGATACATCCCCGCGGAAGAGTGGAGGCGACTGACCGGCGAAGAGGCCGACGAACGGGAGAAATGGCTTCCCGTGCTGGTCGAGATGTGCTCGCAATCGGGGGTGTCTGCCGAGCCGGAGACGGGCGGGGAGGAGGAAATCAACAGGGTCTTGCAGGAGGGACTTCCGGACGGCAGTTGTCTTGTGATCACGGCCGAGGTCGTAGACAGGAGAAAGAAATTATTCAAGACCATCTCCGAGAAGGGCGTCGTTCTCAACTTTCAGCAGGCAAAGGGCAGGGCGGGACAGAAGAGTCGTTTATTCGAAGAGGCAAAGGAGTTTCTCCGGGAACGGGGAATGGACATCGAGCCAAAGGCGCTTAACGCGCTCGCCACGAAAACGGGTGCCGACCTTCGGACAACGATGGCGGAACTAGAAAAGCTGATTGTCTACGGAGAGGGGAAATCGTCGATAACGGAAAGGGAGGTGGAAGAGGCGGTAGAAAAAACAGGGGAGGCCTCTCTATTCGCTTTTACGACTTTCTTGGTCGAAAAGAATCTTTCCGGGGCTGTTTCAGTCGTCCGCGAGCTTCTGGGTCAGGGCATCCATCCGCTGGCGATCGTCGCCATGGTCGTCAGGGAATACAGGCTCCTTCTCCATGCGAAGGCCCTCATCATGTCGGGAAAGATACAGGATTTCGACCGCACAATGGACTACGGCCGGTTTCAGAAAGCCGTCCAGCCGCTCTTGAAAGAACTGTCTTCCGCCGACGGGGAGGGGGAACCTCTGGAGCTTCTCCTTCAGCACCCTTACGTTATTTACAACGCCCTCAGGTCTTCAGGAAATTACTCGCTCGATGAGCTGATCGGCGTCCTCGATTGTTTGACCCATGTTGACCTGACCCTTAAGTCTTCGGGGCAGGATCCCCAGCTTATCCTGGAGCGCCTGGCTGTACGGATATGCGATCCCTCTTTGTCTCCGGCCCCTCGCCCTTCGCCCCACCTATAACTTTTTGATCTTCGTTGCTGCAAGCCTCTTCTTTCTGGAAATTCTCCTTGCGGGGCCTCTTTTCTTTGTGTCATGACGGATTGTGTCACCGTCATCGTCGATGGCTATGTCATCGCCGGCTTCTTCGACCGGCCTTGTTTCGTCGAGCCTCGCTTCGAAGATCGGTGCGGGAACTGCTACCGCGCCCGCTCGGCTTACTGCGCCGGCCACCTCCCTGTCGGATGTCACCACGACCGTTTCTTCACCGGTCTGTCGAACCAGGCGCTTGATGACCTCGTCGGCCTTTTCGCCCCTCTTCGAGTAGATCACGGTGATTCCACTCATAACCTCACGCTCTTCGATAGGTGAACCCGCCATCCACCCGTCGAAGACAACGGTGACGCGGTGCCCCCTGTGACGTGCGTACCGGGCCAGCCTTTTTATCAATTCCCGCCGCCCGGCCTCGATACTGAGCTTGTCTATCCTCTTCAGGGTGTCGGATTGCCGTATGAGGTTGTATCCGTCGACGACGATGCGCATAAAGATAACCTACCCCTCATGCTCGAGATGGACGCAACGATGCGTGAATTTACTTATACGCCTGCAAAGAATAAAAGTCGATGGGCGGGAGTGGGCCTTTCCCTCGCCGTTTGTGGGGGGGGCGTTCAGCAGTTGGGTGTAATCGGCCGCTTGTGGTCGAAATAACGCTGAATGTTTTCCGGCAATACCGCGATAGGTTCGGGTACAACCGGCGGCGTGTCGATGTCGAGCATGGCCCTCATGATTGCCTCGATCAACAAGGGCAGGGGCGCCGCATTGTACACCTTGCCGCGGTAGTGCCACACGCGACAGTTGACTAATGTGCCATCCTCAGTTAGATCACCGCAGGACTCGCAAAGGGACTCGTGAATCGTCGGGACAATGTCCCTACCATTGAGCCGTATCGTCGGGGAGCTCAATAAGCCAAGGGCTTTCGCCTCTTGCGCCGTCTGGATGACAATTTCGCGGTACTTCAGCTCAATGCCGAGGACGTCAGCCACCGGGGCAAGGAGGTTGATAGCCCGCTTCAATTTGTCACCCGTGGGGACGCACCGCGCACAGCTTGTCAGGTCGATGACGAGCAACTCGACGTTCAGTATCTTCTTTTCCGTCTGTACCGCATCGCCATCAAGATCCAAGGCGTCTTTGTGGCCGCAGCATACCCCCGGCGCCATCTTGAATAAATCGGTATTCTGTTTCTTTTCCATTCATTCTCCTACACTTTTGGGGACACAACACTATATGTAAATATATGAGGGTGTCCCCATCTCTACTCTCTGCACGTGCCTTACGCAATAATTTCATTCAACCCTTCAATTGCCTGATTCAACTCTTCTGGCGATGCTTTACCGATAACTTTACCAATTCGCTCCACAGACAGCGTTCGGATTTGGCTGATTTTTAGCCATGATTTCTTGGGTAATTTTAGAGACTTCAGTTCAAGAGTTAGTGGGAAACCAGCTTTTTGCGGCTGGCTTGTGATGGCCAAGGCTATGACCGTACCTGATTTCTCGTTAAAAATGTCGTGGCTCAAAATGAGCACGGGGCGCAAACCCGCTTGCTCATGACCCCGCACAGGATTTAAATCCGCCCATCTTATCTCGCCCCTCAATATTCTGGCCATTGGCTCACATCCTCAGCTAATCCTTCTTCGGCTATAGCTTTTTCAAACTTGGGATCGAGTTTTGCGCATTCCATCGATAAACGGCCGCGTTTCATGCGGATGAGTTTTTCGCGTACAGCATCGCGGATGGCTTGGCTGCGATTTTGAAAGTAATTCTCTTTGACCAATCTATCCAATTCGTCAATGTATTCGGCATCTAATGTAATCGCAATTTTTGTTTTACCCATGCTTCACCTCCTTGGCAGGTATTCCATTATGTCATACCAAGAAAGAAATAATCAAGTTGTTTCGGGTTTAACGGCGAAATCAGCGGGCGGCCCGCTTTTTGGCCGATCTG
Source organism: uncultured Syntrophaceae bacterium (assembly GCA_964597995.1). Taxonomy (GTDB): domain Bacteria; phylum Desulfobacterota; class Syntrophia; order Syntrophales; family UBA4778; genus UBA2207. The sequence goes on from CAZRAC010000053.1 coordinate 8,123, forward strand.
CCGGATTGATTCGTTAAGTGATGTCGTGTCTTCCACTTCAGGGGATATTTCCCCAGGTTTTTAAGATTATCAATCTCCAAATCCACGTCTAATTCCGGCCAGTATAAGTGATAACCGTGAGGCAGTTGAACGGTCTGTATTGATTTCAAGGTTTGATCTCTAAAATAGGGATAATCCTTGTAGCTGAGAAAATACTCTCTTCCTTTTACAAACAGCCAAATACCAAAAGGTGTAATATTTTCAACACTTACCAAAATGCCTTCGCCATTCCTGGATGATTTCATCTTTATGCTTCTCAATGATACCCTGGATTCTGCTCAGTTTTCTCGGATTCAGTTTGTGATACGTGGCCAATGACACGATGGGCTCCAGCCAGAATTTTGCCTCCCCGCTTTTCGATGTTACGTGGATATGTATGCGGTCCTCTTCATTTGACGGGAAACAAAACCTTTACCCTTTTTCTCTGAAAAGGGTGGGACTCTTGTCCCACCCGCGGCGAGATGTCGCTTCCTTTCGGGGTGTCTTTTTTGGTATACAGGGACACCCATCCTTGGGACGAGTTGCTGTGATTTAAGGTGAAAGTCGTGAGTTCTTCAAGTAAAAAGCCCGTCGTTCTGTTTCTCATGCCGCTCATCCTGTACGTTGCCCTGTTGCCCGCGATGCCGCTCATGGAGCCGGATGAGGCCCGATACAGCGACATCCCGTCCCTCATGAACCGGACGGGCGACTACATCACCCCCCGCCTGAACCACGTCATCTATCTCGAGAAGCCTCCGCTCTGCTATTGGGCTACGGCCCTCGCCTTCAAGGTCTTCGGTGAGAATGAATTCTCATCCCGTCTTTTTGTCGCCCTTTGCGCCTGGGGGTGTATACTGCTGGCGTATCGGATGGGCAGGTCTTTCCAGGACGAGGAAACGGGGCTCTATTCGGCGGCGGTCTTGACGACCTTTCTCTACCATGCGTTCCTGGGCAGGGTGAACATCCTCGACATGCCGCTCGCCTTTTTCGTCTCCCTGGCGATATGGTCCGGTTACAGGTTCTTCTCCGCAGCGGAAGAGAGGAAAACCAGGCTTTACCTCTTATACCTTGCGAGCGGCCTTGCCTTCCTCGCCAAGGGGTTGATCGGTGTCGTCTTCCCCTTTGCCGTCGTCGTCCTCTGGCTTGTCCTGTCCCGGCGGTGGAGGGATGTCCTGCGGGTGTTTTCGCCGGTTGGTGTCGTCATCCTTCTCGGTGTCTGTCTCCCCTGGGTCGTGCTAGCCCACAGGGCCAACAAGGACTTTCTCTGGTTTTTCTTCGTCCAGGAGCATTTCCTCCGGTACACGACTACGTTGCAAGGCAAGGAAGGGATATTCCTCTACTATGTGCCGGTCCTGTTACTGGGAACCCTGCCCTGGACGGCCTACTTATGGAAGGTCCTCAAAGAAAAGGACGTAAGGCGATCCCCTTTCTTCGATGCCGGGGATGGCCCTTTTCTCATCGTCTGGGGGCTCTTCATCTTCATCTTTTACTCCTTCTCGTCATCGAAGCTGATCCCCTACATCGCCCCGGTTTTTCCGCCCCTCGCCGTCGCCTTCGGCCGCCTTTTTCAGCTCTATGAGAGACGCAACCGTGACCAAGCCGCCGGTTGGAGGCGGCTTCTTTACGAATCGCCTGTGTTTCTTCAATCCTGTGCTTTTATCGCCGCGCTCATGGCGCCGCCTTTTTTGAAAGGTTCACGGCTCGGCGGTGCTTTTTCGGTCATCGACCCGGCAAGGTGGTGGCTTCTCGTCGCCGTCCCGATAGCCCTTCAGGTCGCCGTCCTGTTCCTGCCCGGCCTTGTGCAGCGACGGCAGGGAAAAGGGTGGTTTGCGACAGCCTATCTTCTCTGGGTGCTTTTTTTAGGGTCGCTTGTTTTTCCCGCTTCTGAATTCCTCTCTCCTTACAAATCGGCGTATCCGGTCGCTCAGGCGGTGAAAAAACTCGTGCCCCCGGACCGGGAGGTCTACCAGTACAAGATTTCTCTCTACGGCATCGACTTCTACGACCACATCCGCACGCCCGTCGTGGATGACTTCGGGGAACTGGGTTACGGGATCGGACTGCTGCCCCCTGAGGAAAAGGCCCGCTATTTCCTTACTTCGGACGCCTTTTACCGGTTGTGTGAAGAAAAAGGTGACATTTATACCGTAACGAAATATAAGGAAAGGCTGGAGGAATTGAGGAAGAATGTTTCGGGTGTCGAGGTGTTGTGGGATAACGGCGCCTATTATCTGCTCATCGTGAATAAATCGAGAGGTTGAAACGGAGGGGAAAGGAGCGGTTTTGTGAGGATACGGAGAGATTTTCTCCCTTTCAGCAGGCCGTCGATAGGTCGGGCCGAGATCAAGGCCGTCGCCGATTGCTTGAGGTCCGGATGGATTACCACCGGCCCTAAGTGCAAGGCCTTCGAGGACGAATTCTGCCGGCTGACGGGCGCCTCCCATTCCGTCTCCCTTTCGTCGGCGACGGCGGGGATGCACCTTACGCTCCTCGCCCTGGGGGTCGGGAAGGGCGATGAAGTCATCACCCCTTCGATGACCTTTGCCTCGACGTTGAACATGATAACGCTTGCGGGGGCAAGGCCCGTTTTTGCGGATATCGATTACGACACCCTGGTCATCGACACCGCCCACGCCGAGGCGCTCATATCGGAGAGGACGAAGGCGATCATCCCCGTCCATTTTGCCGGGGCGCCGGCGGACATGGAGAGAATCCTCGCCCTGGCAAAAAACCATCGGTTGAAGGTTATCGAGGACGCCGCCCATGCCGTTGGTACTTACTACCGGGGAATCCACGCGGGAGGGTTCGGCCAGGTAGCCATTTTTTCCTTCCATCCGATCAAAAACATAACGACGGGCGAGGGCGGCATGGTTGTCCACAACGACGATGAATTCGACAGAAAGATTCGGCTTCTCCGGTTTCACGGCATCGAGCGCGATGCCTGGAAGAGGTACGGAAAAGGGGGAAACCCAGAGTATGATATTCAGACGCCGGGGTTCAAGTACAATCTTACCGACATCCAGGCGTCCATCGGCCTTGTCCAGTTGGCGAGGTTGGAAGAGATGAACCGCCGGCGGGAAAGGCTGGTAGCGCTTTACAGGGATGGTCTTTCCGGCATATCAGGCCTCGAACTGCCGGGTGTCCCGGACTACCCGCACACCCATTCCTGGCACCTCTTCATCGTGAAAGTGCTTTCGCTGGAGAGGCAGAGGTTTATGCAGAAGCTCTCGGAATACAACATCGGCTATGGGCTCCATTTCCCCGTCGGGCACCGCCTGAGCTATGTCAGGAAAATGCGGGGAGCCCGGAAGCCGCGGTTGAAGGAGACCGAAAGATGCGCCGAGAGGATCCTGTCCCTGCCCCTCTACCCGGACATGTCTGATAAGGACGTCCACTATGTGTGCGACGCCGTCAGGGAGATTCTCGGAAATGGTTGAAGGTAAGATGGTCTCCTTGGTCATCCCGGTCTACAACGAGGAGGAGAGCCTTCCGCGGCTTATCGACAGACTCCGGCCCGTCATGGACGGCCTAAAGAGGCCCTATGAAGTGGTGTTCGTCGATGACGGGAGCCGCGACAGGAGTCTGGAGCTCCTGAAAAAAACGGTCGACGAATGGCCCCAGGTCAAGGTGGTGGAGTTGACGAGGAATTACGGACAACACGCCGCCGTGTTCTCGGGGTTTTCCGTGTCCGAGGGCGAGATAGTCGTGACCATGGACGCCGACCTCCAGAACCCCCCGGAGGAGATCCCGAAGCTCCTTCGAGTGATGGAAGAGGGGGACTACGAAGTGGTGGGGACGGTCCGCAGGGACAGGCAGGACTCCCTGTTCAGGACGCTTCCCTCGAGGGTCGTCAACATGGTCGTGAGGAAGATGATCAAGGTCGACATGAAGGACTGGGGTTGTATGCTGCGGGCTTACAGGCGTGAGGTCGTGGAGAGGATGTCGGCCTGCCATGAGCAGTCCACTTTCATCCCCGCCCTGGCAGCCTACTTCGCCAAGCGCGTGACCGAGATAGAAGTCGCCCATGAAGAACGGCGGGCGGGGACTTCCCATTACTCGTTGCGCAAGCTCATCGACCTCCAATTCGACCTCGTTTCCTCCTTTTCCGACTTTCCGCTCAAGCTGATCATGTACGCCGGGATCGTCATGGCCGTCCTGGGGGTCTCCTTCGGCTGTGTCCTTGGTGTCGCGCGGTTGGTTTACGGGGCGAAGTGGGCTGCGGAAGGGGTGTTCACGCTCTTCGCCGTCCTCTTTGCCTTCGTGGGGTTCCAGTTCTTCGCCCTCGGCGTGATGGGCGAGTACATCGGCCGCATCTACCGTGAGGTCCGAAGGAGGCCGGAGTTCGTGATAGAAAGGGTCTACCGGTCGGAGAAGAGCCAGTCATGAAGACGGTGGTGTTTGCTTACCATAACATGGGTATAGTGGGCCTCGAGGCGTTGAAGAGACATGGATTCACGGTGGAGGCGGTGTTTTCTCATCGCGACGACCCGGAAGAGAGGGTCTGGTTTGCCTCCGTTGCCGACTGGGCGGCGAAAAACGGGATACCCTGCTATAGCCCCGATTCCGCCAACGTACCGGAGTGGGTGGAGAGGATCAGGAAGATGGCGCCCGACGTCATCTTTTCCTTCTATTACAGAAACCTCTTGAAGGGGGAGATATTGAGGATTCCCCCGTCCGGGGCTTTTAATCTCCACGGGTCCTTGCTTCCCGCCTACCGGGGGCGGTGTCCGGTGAACTGGGTCCTTGTGAGAGGGGAAAAGAAGACCGGGGTGACCCTGCATCACATGGTCGAGAAGGCGGACGCCGGCGATATCGTCGGACAGAAGGAGGTATCGATCGACCCGGAGGACAGTGCCTTCTCCCTCTTCAACAAGCTCTGCGCCGCCGCCGGGGGACTACTGGACGACCTTCTTCCCCTGATCAAGGAAGGGCGGGCGCCGCGCATCCCCCAGGACCCGGAGAAGGCGACCTATTTTGGCGGACGGAGGCCGGAGGACGGCAGGGTCGATTGGAGCTGGCCCGTGGTGCAGGTATACGACCTCATCCGCGCCGTCACCGAGCCCTATCCCGGGGCCTTTACCTTCCTTCCCGAGGGAAAGCTGCTTATCTGGTGG
>CAZRAC010000054.1:0-10277 GCA_964597995.1 uncultured Syntrophaceae bacterium
AAGTCGAGAATTGCCACTTTCGTCATTCCGGCGAACGCCGGAATCCAGTATATTCAATATGTTCTGGATGCCGGGTCGGGTCCGGCATGACGTTTTTGGACTTTTTACGAGTGCGTCATAGTTAAAAGACTGGTTTTTGAGTTTAACTATTGGTCATAAGTGCCGTCACTCCTTTTATGTTTGCTCTGCCGGGGAAACGATTCTAAGCCCTTTCCCCGAAAGGTAGACGGTTGGGGTGGTTGTGGATAGATAATTTAACAAGGAGACATGAGAAAATGGAAAATAAGAACGATATCGTCATCGTCAGTGCCGTGCGGACGCCTTTCAGCCGTTTTGACTCCGCCATGGCGGTCATTCCAAGCATAGACCTTGGAGTGATGGTCATGAAGGAGGTAATTCAAAGGGTAGGCGTCAAGCCCGAAGAAGTGGATGACATATATTATGGGAGCTGCATACCCGCCGAGGTCGCCCTGGAAACGGACGTGCCCGCCCGGCAGGCAACGCTTCTGGCCGGCTTCCCCGAAGAGAACATTTCCGTCTCGCTCGACCGTGCCTGCTGTTCTTCACTGACAGCACTGCGGCTCGGTGCGATGTCCATCAGGGCGGGTGAAGCTCAAATCGCGATGGCCGTCGGTTCGGAGAACATGCCGCGGACACCACACCTCGCCCCGGGCCTCAGAAAAGGAATAAGGCTGGGCCATATCAAACTGATCGATTGCCTCTTTGAGCTCGGTTATGCGGCGAAAGGTTTCAACCCGGTCGCTAAAGACGCCGGAGAGGTGGCCGTTGAATACGGCGTGACGAGAGAAATGCAGGATGAGTGGGCCCTGGGAAGCCAGGAAAAGTATGCGAAGGCCTTTGCGGAGGGGAAATTCAAGGTCGGAGAGGAGCTCATGCCTGTAGTTATCCCCCAAAAGAAAGACGACCCCATAGTCATCGAGAAGGATGAGTCTCCGCGGAAGACCAGTATGGAGGCGCTCGCGAAACTGAAGACTGTCTATGGAAGCCCCACTGTGACGGCGGGTAACGCCCCTCCCATCAGCGCGGGGGCGAGTGCGATTCTCTTCATGACGAGAGAGAAAGCCGAAGAAAGAGGGCTAAAACCGCTGGCCACTATCGTTGCCACCGTCGCATCGGCTACTGCTCCCCGCGGCATCGCTACTATTCCTGCATACACGATAGAAAAGGTCCTCAGCAGGGCCGGGATGACTGTTGATCAGATGGACATGATAGAAATCAACGAGGCCTTTGCCGCTATGCCGCTTGTCTCGACGAAGATTCTTGCCCGGGGTGACGAAAAAAAATGGAAGGAGCTCAAGGCAAAAACCAACGTCAACGGGGGCGCCATCGCCATCGGCCATCCTGTTGGGGCAAGTGCGGCCAGGATCACTATGACCATTGCCTATGAGCTTCGCCGGCGCGGCGGCGGTTACGGCGTCGCCGCCATCTGTGGCGGGTTGGCCCAGGGCGAGGCCGTCGTCGTGAAAGTGTAAAGGAGGAAAATGATGGCATACAATACGATTGTTTACGAAAAATCGGAGGGAATCGGGACCATAACCCTCAACAGACCTAAGAGCATGAATGCCTTGAGCAGCGAGGTGTTCCGCGAAATGGCGGAGGTACTTGAGTTGATTTCCGCCGACCCGGATGTGAGGGTGGTGATTCTGACGGGAAGTGAGAAGTTTTTTGCGGCAGGAGCCGACATAACGGAGATACGCAATATTTCGAACGCGACTGAGGCCCATGCTTTCCTGAAGAAAGCCCGTGCGGTCTTCAGCGGCCTGGAGGATTCGGAGAAGCCGGTGATCGCGGCCGTCAGCGGTATTGCCCTGGGAGGCGGATGTGAACTCATCTTGGCCTGTGATATTCGTATATGCGCCGACAACGCCATCTTCGGACAACCTGAGATCAAGATCGGAGTCATTCCCGGTGGCGGAGGCACGCAGCGTCTCCCGAGGACGATCGGGGTAACGAAGGCCAAAGAGCTCCTTTACACCGGTGACACAATGGATGCCGCAGAAGCGCTGAGGGTCGGACTGGTTTCAAAAGTAGTTCCCGTGGGAAAAGTCATCGAAGAGGCACGGGCTATCGCCAGGAAGGTCGCACGGCAGCCTGGGGTGGCTCTGCGGGTGACGAAAGATGTCGTCAACACCGGACTCGACCTTGACATCAAATCCGCCCTGGCGTACGAGGCGCGCTGCTTCGAGATGCTCTTCGATACGGAGGACCAAAAAGAGGGAATGGCCGCCTTTGTCGAGAAGAGAAAACCGAACTTCAAGGACAGGTAAGGGAGAAAAAAATGGATTTCAGACTGAGCGAAGAGCAACAGATGATCCGGGACATGACCCGGAAGTTTGTGGACGAGGTTGTTGAACCGCGGGCCGAGGAAATGGAAAAGACGGGCGAGTACCCCTACGACATCATGAAGCAGATGTCGGAACTCGGCATGATGGGTATCCCGTTTCCCGTGGAATATGGTGGTAGTGGGGGCGACTGGGTTGGGATGCATCTGTGCATAGAGGAGATAGCCAGGGGAGATGCTACGCTGGGAGCTCTGCTGGATGTGACGACGAGTGTTGTTGCCCAGGAGCTTTATGTCTTCGGCACTGATGAGCAGAAGCAGAAGTGGCTTATTCCCATGGCAAGAGGGAAAGAGATCGGGGCCTTCGGCCTCACGGAACCGGGGGCCGGCTCCGACGCAGGGGCGACTAAGACGAGCGCGGTCAGGGACGGCGATAGCTGGGTGATCAACGGCACAAAGCAGTTCATCACCAACATCGGGCTGAAGAATGCCTCAATCGTCATCATTACGGCGAGGACCAAGGCCGAAAAATCCGGCGAGAAGGACCAGATCAACACGTTCATCGTGCCCAAAGGGACGCCCGGGTTCAGCCTGGGCAAGAAGTATGACAAGATGGCCTGGATGCATTCGGCCACCCACGAGTGTATTTTCGAGGACTGTCGTATTCCCGCGGGCTATTTTCTCGGAAAAGAGGGACGAGGGTTCGCACAGCATCTGGCGGTTCTGGAGACAGGAAGGATCAGTATCGCCGCGATGAGCGTGGGACTTGCCCAGGCATGCCTGGAGAAATCACTGAAGTACGCGAGGGAACGGATCCAGTTTGGGAAGCCGATTTACAGCTTTCAGGCCGTCTCTTTCAAGCTGGCAGACATGGCTATGAACATTGAGCTGGCAAGGAATATGTACCTCAAGGCAGCCTGGATGAAAGACAACAACATGCCCCATACACTGGTAGCGGCTTACGCGAAGCTCTTTGCGTCGGAGATGGTGGAGAAGGCCGCGAGCGATGCGTTCCAGATACACGGAGGATACGGTTTCATGAACGAGTATGCCGTATCGCGTTATTACAAGGGATGCAAGATACTGCAGATCGTCGAAGGGACTTCCGAGGTGCAGAGGATGGTGATAACCAGGCTCCTGTAATGGATACTTATTGTAAGGTGAATTCTTAGGTGGCGGGCTTTGATTTAAAGCGTATTTGAAGTTAGGGCAGAGGAAAAGCAGATACAAGAAGATAATAGGAATCATGGCGAAGATAAAGTTGGTCCCTTTGAGGGAGGCGGTTGAAGTAATCCGTGATGGTGATGTTTTGTTTTTGGGCTCCCTCATAGAGTCCCGGCGGCCCATGGCGGCGGCTTATGAAATCGTTCGCCAGGGGAAAAAAGGTTTGATCCTCCTTGCCGAGTGTTCTCTTGCCGAAGACATCCTGGTAGGTTACGGCTGTGCCGTTGCCTGGAGGGGTTGTTACACCGGAATGGCCAACTTCGGCCTTTCACCCGCCACCTTAAGGAAAATCGAAACAGGAGAATTTATCGCCGACGACATGGGGCATATCGACATCATACTCGGCGCGATGGCTGCTATGGCGGGCAGCCCTTTTGTCGCGACCCGGGCGACCCTTGGGAGCGATGTCTTGAACCCCGACTATAGTCGAGTCGGTCAGATTCGGAAGCTGGCCCGCGATCCGGATATGATTCCCCGCGAAAAGTTTATTCTTTTCGAGGACCCTTTCTATGGGGAAGGACAGGTGAAACTCCAGCCTGCGATGAAGGCGGACGTTGCGATCATCCATGTTCAACAAGCGGGTGAGGAGGGAACGGCCCGAGTGGAAGGGCCTCTGGCTTTTGACCACTATTTTATCCATGCAGCAAGAAGGGTTATCCTTACCGCCGAGCAGGTGGTTCCGGAGGAATACCTGCGCAGGGACCCCAACCGCAACCAGATTCCGTGCACAAGTGTGGATATGGTTGTGGAGATCCCCTGGGGTGGACACCCGAGCCAGGTGCAAGGATTCTACGACGTGGACATGGCCTTTATCCGGGACTATGTAAAGATGGCAAAGAGTGAATCCGGTTTTCAGCAATGGGTGGACGAATGGGTCTTGAACATCGAATCCCATGATTCATATCTCGACAAGCTGGGAGCAGGGAATCTGGAGCGTTTGCGCTCGATTCCTCCTTACGGATATCGTCCGCGAAAGACGTGTGCAGGCATTGCATGATGCATGCGGGACCATCTGAAACAGAAAAGGGGTGACGACGGAAATCTTTTTTTTTCGGTGAAGTCGCCGCGGAAGGTCGATGAAATAACTCATACGGGGACATGAAAAAAGGAGGGGGTTATGAAGAAAAGCAAGGTCGTCAGCCTGACGGAGGCCATGCAGGAGGTCCACGACGGTGATTGCATAGCAATGGGAGCGGTTGTGGAAGACCGGCGTCCCGTGGCAGCCGCTTGTGAGTTGATCCGTCAGGGTAAGAAGAATTTGATCATATTGGCCGAATGCTCGCTATCGGAGGACATACTGGTGGGCGGCGGCTGTGTCAGTGCTTACCGGGGAACTTATTCGGCCATCGGGGCCTTCGGTATTTCCCCGAGTACGAAACGGTTCGCCGAGGAAGGCAAAATCGTTATCGACGACATCGGCCACACTGATGTCTGTTTGGGGGCCTTGGCCTCGATGGCGGGTGCTCCGTTCATAGCGTCGAGAACTACTTTGGGTACCGATGTGTTGAATCCCGCTTTTGATAATGTCGCAAAGATAAGAAACATGGCTCGCAACCCCGAAACTCTGCCCGCTAAAAAATACGTACTGATCGAAGATCCTTTCTATGGCATGGGAACAGTCCAGTTGCATCCCGCCATGAAGTTCGATGTCTTCATAAACCATGTACAGTACGCGGGCGAAGAGGGCACGGTGAGAATCGACGGGAGCCTCGTTTTTGACCATTTTGCAGTCCATGCGGCTAAAAAAGTGATCATCACGGCCGAGCAGATAGTTCCTGAGGAATATCTACGCAGAGACCCCAACCGTAACCAGATTCCGTGCACAAGTGTGGATATGGTTGTGGAGGTGCCGTGGGGTGGACATCCGGGACAGGTATACAATTTCTACGACATGGACATTCCGTTCATGATGGATTACGTGAACAAAGCCAAAACGGATGAAGGATTCAAAAAGTGGGCGGACGAATGGATATTCGACGTCAAGAATCATGAAGGATATCTGAACAAGCTTGGCGCAGCCCGTCTGGAAAAGTTGAGGGCACTGCCCCCGTATGGCTATCGCCCAAGAACGATAGGAGGTGCAAAGTGATGAGCGAAAAGTATGCAAAACCGGGCGAATATACCGCGGCGGAGGCCATGATCGTATACGGGGCACGGATGCTGGCTCCCTTCGACGGTAAGATCGGAATCATCGGCATAGGTGCACCTTTGCTGGCGACGCATCTGGCCAAGATTATGTATTGTCCCGACATGAAGATGATTGTCGAAACAGGGCAAGCGGACGCCGACCCGCAAGAGGTCCCGATTTCCATCATGGACAGTCGTCTGACCTACGGCTCATCATGGCAGATGGGGGATCCCGAAGGTCTCTTTCCTCTCGTGCGCGGCGAGATCGATTTCGGATTCATCGGCGGGGCACAGATTGACAAGTACGGCAACCTTAATTCGACTTTTATCGGAACCGATTACAATAAACCTCACAAGAGATTAGCGGGTACCGCCGGTGCCGTTGACATCGGCGGATTCGCTAAAGCAACGATTATTACTATGGCTCATCAAAAGAGACGCATACTGGAAAAGGTCGATTATCTGACAACGCCGGGATGGATGGTTAAAAAATGGCCGGAGGGGACTATGGTAAGGCGGGAGGAAGTCGGCCTGCCGGGAGGACCGATCGCATTTATATCTTCTATGGGAATCATGCGATTCGACGATGAAACAAAGATCATGTATGTGGACAGGTATTTCCCCGGCGTGGACCCGAAAACGATTAAAGAAAACACGGGATTTGATATAGACATCTCTCGTGCAAGAGAGGCGGATCCGATCGAACGGGAAGAGCTGAGGGTGTTGAGAGAGGTAGCCGACCCACTCAATATTTATAGGACCAGGTAGGCATGTAACGAAAAGGAGGGAATATATGTGAGAACTTACATGACATGGCAGGATGAGTACAATAGTAAACTCGTAACGGCGGAAGCAGCTGTGACGAGGGTCCGATCGGGGGATGTGGTCGGTTTCGCTCTGGCGCTGGGCTCACCCACCGCTCATCTTGTGGATGCTCTACTGGCAAGGGCCGGGGAGCTTCGTGGGGTCCGGATCCTCGATACCGTTCCCGTACGCATGATGAAACTCTTCGACGCTGATTTCATGAAGAGCGTCAAAGATTCGTTCACCTACAGCTCGGTGCTCTTCAACCCAGTCAACCGCGCACTGGCAAGAGCGGGTATCGTGGATTATCAGACGATCCAGAGCTCCGACTGCGGCGAAAGGTTTGCGCGGATCTGTGATGTGGCCATGGTTTGCGTCTCTCCACCAGAGGCGGGCATGGTCAACCTGGGACTGACGAACTTTTACTCGCCCGAGATGATCCGAGGGGCAAAGACCGTGATCGCGGAAGTCAACGACCAGATGCCCGTCGTTTACGGTGACAATTGGATACCCGTTGCCGAATTTGACTATTTCGTTGAATACTCAAGCCCGATTCCCGAGTTCAAGAGAAAAGGCGAGCCGTCGGAGGTGGAATTCGCCATCGCTCAGAACGTAGCCTCTCTCATACGCGACGGGGATTGTATCCAGATGGGCGTAGGGACTCTTCCAGAGGCGATCGTCAGGCTTCTGAGAGACAAGGGCAAAAAGGATCTTGGGGTGCATACCGAGATGTTCCCCATGGGACTTCCTGACCTGGTGCGGGAAGGCATCGTTACAAACAAGCTGAAAAGAATCCATACAGGGAAAACCTGTGCAAGCTTCTGCATGGGGGACCATGACATGTATGAATTCGTGACCCGGAACCCCGACTGTGTTTTTTACCCGACGTCTTATGTTAACGCACCGTACCTCCTCCGGGAGATCGACAACCTGGTGGCCATCAACATGGATCTCGAGGTAGACCTCATGGGACAGCTGGGGGCGGAGACCATAGACTTCCGGCTTATCGGAGCAGTCGGCGGTCAACTCGATTTCGTCATCGGGGCCGCTTGGTCCAAGGGAGGCCGGGCGATAAACGTTCTCCCCTCGACTCGCACTCTGAGGTCCGGTGAGGTAGTCTCTACCGTGGTTCCCTGGCTGTCTCCGGGTGCTCATGTGACCGTTCCCCACCATTTTGCGCAATTCGTGGTAACCGAATACGGAATTGCCGACTTATGGTTGAAGAGCCGACGGGAGAGAGCCGAAGCCATAATTGCCATTGCCCATCCGGATTTCAGGGACGAGTTGAAAAAGGAGGCCAAAAGGCTTCTCTACTGAGTTCAAAGGATTACTTGAAAGCAACGACCATTATGGACCGGGGGTTGTCGTCCTTTAGGATCCGTTGATTCGTGAAGGCTTTCAAGATCATACCTGTTTGAGCATTGCACTTAGTCGGGAATTGGGCGAAGAGACCCTTAACCAACAGATTCGAAGATGGTTTGCAAGCATTGATTTACCAAAAAAGGAGGAGGGAAACATGGACTGGCAAGAAGAGTACAAGAAAAAGGTAGTCTCTATGGAAGAGGCGGCAAAACAGGTAAAATCGGGCGATGTGGTAGCAACCGGTCTGGGCATTGGAGCGTGCTCAACAGATATGTATCAATCTATCCTGGATCGTCATGAAGAATTGAGGGATGTCTGGATACTCGATGCAGTTCAAGTACGTCCCTCCAAACTATATGATCCACAGTTCATGGCAAGTATAGACGGGCGCATCAACTATATGCCGGGTTTTGGAATGGTCACAATACGTAAAATACACTCTACACTGCAACCCGATTTCTTACCGATTACGAGTTCGGACGCAGGGGAAAAGATAGGGAATGTGGCGGATGTTTTCATGTGCATGGTTACCCCTCCCAACAAGCAGGGTTATGTCAACCTTGGATTGAGCAATTTTTATAGCATGCAGGTCATTCGAGACGGGAGGGCATCCGGAAAACAGCGTGTCACCATAGGGGAAGTAAACGACCAGATGCCGACCATCTTCGGTAACAACTGGCTGCATGTTTCGGAATTCGACTATTTTGTGGAGCATTCGACACCGATGCCCGCCTTCGGTAGAGCCGAGCCGGGAGATATGGAAAAGAAAATCGCGGGGCATGTGCTCGAGCTGATCAATGACGGTGATACGATCCAGATGGGAGTCGGTGGCATTCCTGAGGCAGTTGTCAGCGGGTTGGAAGGGAAGCGTGACCTGGGGGTCCTTACAGAAATGTTCCCTATAGGGCTTCCTGACCTGGTGAAAAAGGGGATCGTGACGAATGCCCTGAAACCTTTCCATAAAGGCGTAACGGTCGCGACATTCTGCATTGGTGATCAGGGACTTTATGATTATACCAATGAAAACCCTGCTTGTGAGTTTTATCCAGCCTCTTACACCAATAATCCGGCATTCATTGCTCAGCATCCCAACATGGTTGCCATCAATATGGCTCTCTTTGTGGATTTGAGCGGCCAGATATATTCGGAAGGCCTTGGGCACCGGATGATAAGCGGTACAGGCGGTCAGCTCGATTTCATGATCGGTTCTTATTACTCCAAGGGTGGAAAGGGAATTACCCTCGTTAGTTCGTCGAGAAAATTGAAAGACGGCACACTTGCCTCTTCGATTGTTCCTGAACCGCCGCCAGGAACGCCCGTCACTGTTCCCAGGACATTAGCCAATTATGTCGTTACGGAATACGGCATTGCCCATCTGAAGTACAAATCGAGGAGGCAGCGTGCCGAGGCGCTGATCAACATCGCCCATCCCGACCTGAGGGGTGAACTCAGGAAGAGCCTGAAAAAGATTTTCTATCCTGCGGGGTAGAAGGAAAGTGTGAGTGATTCTTAATGAGCAAGCAAGTTGTTTTTTACCCGGGTGCGCTGGAGGAAAGGGACGGCATACTCGTTCAGATGGGTCATAAATGCAGGGATTGCGGGAAAACCTCTTATCCCCCTGTTGAGCTGTGTCCGTTCTGCTCTTCTGAAAATGTCGAAAAGGTACCTCTTAGTACAACCGGCACCGTATTTTCCTACAGCATCACCCGGGTTCCCGTAGGCCCATTCAAACCCCCGATCATCGGAGGCTACATCGACTTACCTGAGGGCACCCGGGTATTCGGGCAGATTCATGCGAAGCCGGAGAAGATGAAAACCGGCATGAAAGTAAAAGTGCAGACCGGTGTTCTCTGGACTGAGAAAGACGGGACGGAGGTTATCGGCTATCATTATGTACCCTGTGAGGCAGGGTCAGGAGGTGCTTGACAATGAGAGATGTATATGTACTCGGCATCGGTCAGACGATTTTCGGCAAGCACGACAGCCTGACCGTGAATGACTTGGGTGCGGCCGCAGCTCTGGCAGCCGTGAAGGACGCAGGAATATCCCCCAAAGAACTTAAGGTTGCCTATTGTGGAACCATGTTCAGCCCGCCCACGCCCGTCCAGTCCATCCTCTTCCACCTGGGCGCGGACCGGATTCCGATGTATACCGTTGAAAATGCTTGTGCCAGCGGCTCTTCCGCCGTGCACCTGCTGTTTCAGGAGGTCGCACTGGGCGTCCGCGATGTGGGAATCGCGTTGGGTGTGGAGTCTCTGTCAGCCTTCAACAGGAAGTTCGGCAAGGGACTGCTTGCGATCGAGGGCGACCTCCAGGGCAAACTGGCCCTCACCATGCCCTCCTTTTTTGCCAAGCTGTGCAATCGGTTGATGGAGAAGCGCGGCGCGACCATAGAGGACATCTGCTATCCTTCCGTCAAAAACCACAAGGCGGGCATGACGAATCCCTACTCGCAATA
>CAZRAC010000054.1:10377-12970 GCA_964597995.1 uncultured Syntrophaceae bacterium
ATGGCCGGCGTGGACCCCCGAAAAGATATCGACGTGGTTGAACTTCACGATGCCTTTTCCGGTGAAGAACTGGCGGCTTATGAAATGCTGGGTCTCTGCGAGCCGGGTGAAGGAGTTGCTTTCGCGCGCTCTCGTGCCGTAGAGTTAGGAGGTCGCTGTCCGGTCAACCCCAGCGGTGGGTTGCTCTCCATGGGTCATCCGCTGGGCGCTTCTGGTGTGCGCGTGGTCAACGATATCGCCAGACAGCTCTGGGGCGAGGCAGGCGAAAATCAGGTGGAAGGCGCCAGAGTCGGTCTCGCCCAGATGCTGGGTGGCGTTCTGACGGGGATCGAATCCCCCGTTGTCGCGGGCATTCATATCCTTATGAAATAGATCGGCTCTGCTGAAAGGGCATCAGCTCAAACATCATAAGCCCCCGGAGGCAGCGACCGTGACCATGGCCGATGATACACTCGGCGAGAAGGTAAGAATGGCGGATAGGTGAGTGTGAGTTCACCGGCAGTTGTCCGGTGGAGCCGGCGATTTTGTGAGTCCCCGGAACGAGGGAATCGAAGAACTCCACCTGGTCCTTACGTGCGCGCCGACGACAACCATTTCATTGAATACGAGGGTAACGCCCTGGTGAACTCGTGTTTGTGCACGACAGGTCTTTGGGGAATAGGTGAATAAATAAGGAGAAGGGAAAATAAATGGATTGGAAGGAAGATTACCAGAAAAAACTTGTTTCGTTGGAGGAAATGGCGCGACAGATAAGGTCAGGTGATACCATCGGAACCACTATGGCTATCAGTGAGTGTTCGCCGGATGTGTATGATGCCATTCTGGACCGCGCCGGGGAACTGAGGGGTGTGAAGATCCTCAGCGCTGTGCCGGTACGCCCCTGCAGACTTCACGACCCCAAATTTATGGCTGATCTCGATGGGCATATCAATTATTTGTCGGCTTTTTTTTCGCCGTCGGGCCGTGCACAGGGACAGCCCAATACGGCTGACTTCTTAATCGTTATGAGTGCAGACATTGGAGAAAAATTTGCCAAGCGATGCGATGTGTTTGCGACGATGGTTACGCCCCCCAATCAGAAGGGATTTGTGAACATGGGGCTGACCAATTTTTACACCTCCGATGCCATACGCAAGGGGAGAAAGGCTGGTAAGCTTCGACTTGCAATTGCGGAAGTAAATGAACAGATGCCGGTCGTTTTTGGTGACAATTGGATGCATGTGTCAGAATTTGATGTGTTTGTGGAAAACTCGACGAAGATACCGGCATTTGTAAGAAAACCTCCCGGAGAATTGGAAGCCAGGATAGCAGAGTATACCCTCGAGCTGATCAAAGACGGCGATACGTTTCAGATGGGCATCGGTGGTATTCCGGAGGCGGTGGTTGCAGGTCTTGAAGGAAAGCATGACCTCGGTGTCCTCACTGAGATGTATCCCTCTGGGTTGCAGGATCTGGTGGCTAAGGGTATCGTAACAAATGCAAGAAAACCTTTCCACAAGGGAAAGACGGTCGCCACGTTCTGCATGGGTGATCGGGCCCTGTATGATTTCGTCAGTGAAAACCCCCTCTGCGAGTCGTATCCGGCGTTCTACACCAACAACCCTTCCTTTATTGCCCAGCATCCCAATGTCGTGGCCATTAACATGGCTCTTCTGGTAGACTTCAGCGGCAGTATTGCCTCGGAGGGGATTGGATACAGGATGATCAGCGGCACAGGCGGTCAGCTCGATTTCATGATCGGTTCGTATTATTCACAGGGCGGGAGAGGGATTACCCTACTTTCTTCGGCAAGGCAATTGAAGGACGGCACCCTGGCGTCATCGATTGTTCCCGAGCTGCCTCCGTTTACACCCGTTACCGTTCCCCGGACGTTTGCACAATATGTCGTGACGGAATATGGTATTGCCGACCTGAGATACAAAACGGTGAGGGAACGTGCCGAAGCGTTGATAAACATCGCCCATCCGGACCTGAGGGGTGAACTCCGGAAGAGCATGAAGAAGAATCTCTATGCCGCCGGTTAGGAAGAAGGTAGTCTAAATCGATGTAGACAAGTAACACAGGCTCAGCCGGGACTGAGCATGACGTAAGAGTGTATTTTCAAATTTGCCGTTCTCGCAAAAAGTCCAAAAACGTCATGCCGGACTTGATTAAGCCTGCCCCGTACTCGATACGGGGGCATCCAGAACATATTGAATATACTGGATTCCGTTGTTCGCACGGAATGACGAAAGTGGTAATTTTCGACTTTTTTGCGAGTCTCCCAACTTTGGGGGTTTTGCGTTTACGTGAAACAACTACAGGAGGTTTTTCATGAAGGAGATTGGGAAGGTATGTGTATTGGGAGCGGGGCTGATGGGAAATGGGATAGCCCAGGTATGTGCCGAGGCGGGTTATTTGGTAGCGATGCGGGACATAGAGCAGCGTTTCGTGGACAGTGGGATGAGCAACATCAGGAAGAACCTTTCCCGTGATGTGGAGAAGGGAAAGCGTACGCAGGACGAGGTAGACGCGATACTCTCGAGGATAAAGCCTACGCTCGACCTGAGAGAGGCGGCGGGTGATGCTGACGTTGTAGTTGAAGTAGTGATAG
>CAZRAC010000055.1:0-12842 GCA_964597995.1 uncultured Syntrophaceae bacterium
CGCAATGCCCCCGAAAATCAAAAAATGGAAATTCTTCCGAAATCTTGTTCTGGTGAGTTCATCGGTTGCCTTGGGATCACCGAACCCAACGCCGGTTCGGACGCCATGAGCATGGCGACAAAGGCAGTGAAGAAAGGCGACAAATACATCATTAACGGCAGCAAGATATTCATCACCAACGCACCCGTAGCAGACTTTATGCTCTTCTACGCTAAGACCGAGCCGGAAAAAGGACCTCATGGAATCTCCACATTCTGGTTTTATCCAAAGACAACGAAGGGAGTCACCATCGAAAAAATAAAGAAATGGGGAATGAGGACATCCCCCACAGGGCTGGTCACCTTCGATGACATGGAAATCCCTGAAGAAAACTTGATTGGAGGCTACAATAAAGGCGTAGCCGTTCTCACGAGCGGCCTCTGCACCGAGAGAATCACGCTCAGCGGATGCAGTCTTGGTTCGCAGAGATCCTGTCTCGAGCTCAGCCTTAAGTACGCCAAGGAAAGGGTCCAGTTCGGCAAACCCATCATTTCATTCCAGTCCATCCAGGAAAAGATCGCCAACATGTACACCGGTTATCTCTCATCCAAGTGGATGGCCTACAGTGCGGCGGCGTTCTGCGACACGCTGGAGAACAAGGTCGGCGGAAAGGGCACGGATCTTGATAGGATGGCTGCTGCTTCCCTGCTCTACTGCGGTGAGATGGGGACGAAGATCGGCCTCGACGCCATTCAGATCCACGGCGGCTACGGTTACTGCACCGAGTATGCAGTTACGAGGCATTTCCTTGATCAGAAGCTCTGGGAAATCGGCGCCGGCACCTCCGAGATCAGGAGAATGATCATCGCGAGAGAACTTATGCGCGACGACTTCAAGAGCGGCCGTTAAGAGTTAACTTCTGAAGTAGAGACAAGTATGAAAAGAGCCATGGTCTTCGTGACCATGGCTCTTTTTTGGCATACTCACTTGGCGTTAGAGCGCTGATGATTGCTATGAAGGCGAAAGCATTATCACTTTTTTCCGGCGGCCTTGACAGTATCTTGGCCGTTAAGATTATCCAAGAGCAGGGCATCGAGGTCATCGCATTTTCGTTCACAACCCCTTTCTTCAGCGCCCAGAAGGCGATAGTTGCGGCCCGAAGCATCGACCTACCTCTCATTATCGATGACATCACGGGTGAACATCTCGTCATGCTTAGGGCTCCGCGTTACGGCTACGGCCGGAACATGAATCCCTGCATCGATTGCCACGCCCTGATGTTGAAAAAGGCCGGCGAAAAAATGGTCGAACTCGGAGCGGATTTTATCTTCACGGGCGAGGTGTTGGGACAACGCCCTATGTCTCAGACAAAACAATCCCTCCACATCGTGGCCAAAAATTCGGGTTTCGAACCGTTCATCGTCAGACCGCTGAGCGCAAAACTTCTTCCCATAACAATGGCGGAGGAAAAGGGCTTAGTCGATAGGGCAAGGCTTCTGGACATCCAGGGCAGGGGACGGAAGCGACAGATGGCGCTGGCTTACCAATACGGCATAACAAAATACAGCAACCCCGCAGGCGGGTGCCTTTTGACGGACCCCACCTTTTCTAAAAGACTCCGCGACCTTTTCGCACACACGGCCCAGACCGCCGTTCGGGACATAGAACTCCTGAAATACGGGCGTCATTTCAGGATCAGCGAAGCGACCAAAATCATTGTCGGTCGAAACCGGAAAGACAATGAAATGCTCCTGAGATTTTATGCTCCAACGGATATCGTCATCACCATCAGAGATTATCCGGGCCCCGTAACGCTCATACCGTCCGGCTGTGACCAAGCACTTCTCGCCCGTGCGGCTTCGATTTGCGTATCATACAGCGACGCACCAAAAGACGGCAGCGTCACAACCGTCTGCAGAACCGGCGAGACTCAGACCATCCTTGCGGCTAAGGCATGTTCCCGTGAGGAAACAGAAGGATGGATGGTGTAAGAAACGCCACTCGCCTTTAGCTCGGCCCATGCTGCTTTCTCAGCAGGTCGTAAACAGTCTTTACGGGATTGAATGTCTCTACCGGCACTTCAATGAAGACTGTATTCCATCGGGCCATCGAACCGTTCCACAGTCCGGGCAATTCAAGCGTCTTTATTTCGATGCCGTTTTGCATCTTTCTGGAAATGATGTAGGCCTTCTCGTCCACGAATTTCTTCAAATCGAACTTCCTCGCCCGATGGTCCCTGATTCCACAGGCTATATCCACCGGATTAAAGTGAGTGGAGGATTGCCAGATCTTCCTTTGCTCCTCCGAATCTTGGCTTACCTGGGCCTGCTCGACGACCTGGAGCGTCTGACCCCCGCCTTCTTCATCAACCCAAAAAGGACCTCCTCCCGGCTCCCCTTCATTCCTGACCATACCGCAGACACGGATCGGACGATTCAATTTATCGAAAAGGTAATCGATCTTTTCCCTTTCTGCCAGGGTACTGTACCCGGGAGGAGGAGCTGCATGGAATGTCTCGCTCAAAAACCTTTCCGCACCCGGAATCACCCCGCCGGCTCCAGTACCGGACAGGGCTTCGGCATATCGAAAAGCATTCTTCTGAATCAAGATAAGGCACCCTCCCAGAACTTTCTTGTAATAGACCGTCTTCTCTTTCAACCGGTCGGGAACAACGTTGTCGATATTCTTGATCATGATCACATCACCGTCCGTGGCGTAGAGATTGTACAAAAGCGCGCCATGGCCGCCGGGGCGGAACACAAGGTTCCCCCTTTGATCCCTCACCGGACGGTTGTCCAGGTCAACCGTTATAGTGTTCGTTGATGCCTGCTGCACCGACACTTCAACTATCAATCTCACTCCGTACTGAGCCTGATAGGCCGGGAGCACATCTGAAAGATGAACTTTAACCAGTCTTTCGTGCTCCGGCGACACCGTCACATGCATACGACAGTTGTTATGGCCGTCCCGTGTATAGAGTACCGCTTCAACAAGATGCTCCTCGAGCGCAGTGCGACTTTTGTCTCCGTACACATGGAATTTAAGGAGAGCCTTGGGAAGAGACGCGTAATTCAGTCCCTTATCGGTCAGGATATGGGCAAGGATCTCGACATACCTCCCCTCCTTCACCAACCCGTCGAAATCCATGCCATTTCTATGAAGAGCGGACTGCAAATCTTTAAAAAAGGCGAACTTCTTCAAGGCTATCGCAAATTCCACTGCTTGTTTCCGCGACCTAAAACCGCCCTGCTGGAATGCCAAACACCATTCCTGAAACATCCTGCTGGCGGCCCCTGAGGCGGGCACAAACTTCATGACTTTGCCCGAAAGGACGGCCTCATCGTGGGCCCTTACACATTCTTCCTGTTCCTTTTCAGTGAGGACCTTGATTCCGTCATTTACAGTGCATGGCCTGTTCAGACGAACAGGGATGGTCCCGACCTGGAGCAAGCGAATCTGTTCGAGAACCTTGTCCTTCGTCATACCCATTGCCTCAATCATCATAACATCCCGATCTGATAAGGTAATCCCTTCCATACTCTTCTAATCCTTCAAGGAAAGCTCCCAGGCCCGACTGCGGTTGAAATCAACGACACGGTCTTTTTCCAGGCTAAAGATGCCCTGCTTCGCCATGTTCTGCAAGAGTTCTTGGATCTCCGGCCTCTCCTTGCCCGTCAGCCCGGCCAGTTCAGCCACCGGGTCTCGGCCGGAGTCTATCGGCCATTCTTTGAGAAAATAGAACACAATGACCATCCTGCTCCAGGCTTCAGCCAACCGCTCGAGTTTTTCGTTCGTATTTCTTACTCGACGGGAAAATTCTTGGAGCATGACCAGAGATACATCGACGCTTTCCCTGATCAAGTTACGAAAATTATCTTTTGTTATCAAGGCGATACTGCTGTCTTCGAACGCCCTGACGGACGCAGTTCTTGGCTCCTCGAGGAGCGGAGACATCTCCCCGAAATAGGATCCCGGTCCGAGTTCAGCGAGGAGTTTTTGCCCCTGACCGACCCGTTTCTCCACGTGAACACACCCGGATAAGATATAGAACATCTCCCCGTCGGCATCCCCCTCTTGAAAGATGTAAGAACCGCGAGGATAGATCTTCCCGAACTTTTTGAAAAGCCGTTCGTCTGTATTGACGCTTTTTCTCCTCTTCTCCTCTACAAACGCCTTTTCGAGAAGTATCAGGTCACGTCTCTGATAGGAAGAAATGAGTTCTGCACAGAAAAGCAGCATGAAGGCAACGTAGAAAATCCAGATCACCACAACCACCACCGTCCCAAGGGACCCATAGACGACGTCATACCTCGTGTAATTCTCCACATACCAGGTGAAAAGATGCTTCGCCGCTTCCATCATAGCTGAAAACAGAGCACCCCCTGCAACGGCACTGGAAAGTTTGACCTGACCTGTGGGTATGACCTTGTAAACAAAAGCAGAGAAAAACACGAGTATCAGATAGGGAACGACGTACCGGAACAGCAAGTTATGAACGGTAACGACTGCAAAAAGGCCCCCTTCCATAACCAGCGGATGTTTGGCTACAATAGTCGAAACGTAGGTGATCGTGACGCTGACTATGCCCACAACCCAGCCCGCAGGAATCATGGCTATGGCCAGCAGTTTGGAAAGAAAGTAATTCCTGCCCTTCTTGGAACGAAAGATGATGTCCAGGGCCGTCTCAAGGGCGTTAAAGACCATAGCCGAAAACCAGATGAGAGAAATGACTCCCACCCAGCCGAGGACCTTGCTTTTCTGTGATATCTGTTCCGCCTGACCGAATTGGGAGACGAGTTTTTCCGAAAAATAGGGGTGAAATTCCTGGATGAGACGGAGGAGTCTCTCCTGGGTCTCCACCTGCGAACCGCCGAAAACCAAACCGGCTGCAAGGAGTGTCAGGATGTACAAGGGAATTATGGAAAGAATGGCGTAGAAGGCTATCGCCGCCGCCTGATTGGTGTCGCCGTTCCTGCGGAAGTTTTCGACCGCATCCCTAAGGATATCCAGGGCGGGGGCGATGAATAACGGGCATTCTCTCTGCCGTGGCTGAAAGCTTTTCCGATGGGTATCCTTATCAGTCATGGGTGGCAGCGGCCAAGTTTTTCATACAGTGATGAGGGCTCGATGATTGACGAGTGTAGGGAAGTAACCCGCCGGTGTCAAGGATATTGGTTCGACACCTTTTTTTCTTTGACAAAGAATGCTCCTTTAAGTAAATACTTCAAAGAAACCATGAACCGTCCTTTTCACGCGACAAAATTTCGAACCCATTTCAACGCAAGGACCATACCAAGACATCCGAAAATCGATGAGTTGAAGAAGTGGTGCGCGGATTTCCACCGTTCT
The DNA here is from genome assembly GCA_964597995.1 of uncultured Syntrophaceae bacterium. GTDB lineage: Bacteria > Desulfobacterota > Syntrophia > Syntrophales > UBA4778 > UBA2207. Next base: position 5,329 of record CAZRAC010000055.1, read on the forward strand.
GGCCTTACACCTTTGCACAAGCACGGCGCCTGTGGCAACTTGAGCTTTAGGTTATCAGACGGTGAAATCCCGTTCGTGATAACTGCCTCCGGGGCCTCTTTCCATGAGACGCCCCAAGATGATTTTTTTGTGAAGGTGGACCACTGCGACATGGAGAACATGGTTGTTTACGCCGAGGGCACAAGAGAACCATCCTCGGAGAGTCTGTTTCACTTTGCGGTTTACCGCGAAAGAAAAGATGTCAACGCCGTTTTTCATGGTCATCACAAACTTCTTCTACTGAAAGGTCCGCAAATAGGCTTGAAGGAAACGACGAGGGAAGAACCTTACGGAACTGTTGAACTCGTTGACAGTATCCTCGAGGTCCTGAATCAGGAAAACTTTTTGCTCCTCAAAAATCACGGTTTCATTTCGCTCGGCCGAACGATGGAGGAAGCAGGTGAGCTGGCGCTTCTGATGTTGAAGAGAGTTTCACCCGGCATATCTGAGGCAGGGAAGAGCTAAGACATGAAAAACAGCTATTTTTTCAATATCTACCGCCAGGGGTTCATCCGAACGGCCGTGTGCATACCGGAGGTCCGGGTCTCCGACACGAAATTCAACGCTGAAAAGACGGTCAGCCTCGCGAAAGATGCAGCGGCCGGGAACGCCATCCTCGCCCTCTTCCCTGAATTGGGAATATCCGCCTATTCCAACGAAGACCTCTTCCACCAGGATGCCCTTCTTGGAGGCGTGACTGAGGCCCTGAGCTACATCCTGGATGAGACCAAAGGCCTCAACTTAATCATGGTCGTCGGTGCGCCTCTCCAGGTCGACCTGGGACTCTATAATTGCGGGGTTGTCCTGTACCAAGGCAAAATCTTGGGTGTCGCGGCAAAGTCGTACCTTCCTAATTACAGGGAATTCTACGAAGGCCGGCAGTTCAAAGCGGCGGCGGAGGCTTTATCGACGAAAGTGAGCCTTTGCGGTCAAGAAGACATCCCCTTCGGCGCGAACCTCCTGTTCGAAGGGCGCAACATCCGTAATTTTTCGTTCTATGTAGAGATCTGTGAAGACGTCTGGGTCCCGATCCCCCCTTCGAGTTTCGCCGCCATGGCAGGAGCGACGGTCTTGGCGAACCTGTCAGCGTCGAACATCACTATCGGGAAAGACGAGTACCGCCACAGTCTTGCCGCCAACCAGTCCGCCCGCTGTATCGCCGCCTATCTTTACGCCGCAGCCGGCCCCGGAGAGTCGACGACTGACCTCGCCTGGGACGGCCACGCCTTTATCTATGAGAACGGTAACCTCCTTTCCGAGTCGGAGCGATTCTCGCGCAAACCGCAGGTTATCCTCGGCGACATCGACCTTGACCGTCTTGCCCAGGACCGGATGCGTCTCACGAGCTTCAGTCAAAATGCCGGAACTCACAGGGAGAGGCTGCTCGATTTCCGTAGGGTATCCTTCTCTCTAGACGTTCCCGAGGGAAGAATTCTCCTTCAGCGGGAATACCAGAGATTCCCCTACATCCCCGCCGACCCGTCCAAGAGGGACCATCGCTGTTATGAGACTTACAACATCCAGGTCCAGGGGTTAGCCAAGCGCATGGAAGCCACCGGTATACGCAATGCCGTTATCGGCGTTTCCGGCGGCCTCGATTCCACTCACGCCCTCATCGTAACTGCTCGCACGATGGATGTCTTGGGACTTCCCCGTTCAAACATCAAGGCTTACACGATGCCCGGATTCGCCACTACGTCCAAGACTTACAGTAACGCATTAAAGCTGATGGACGCCCTGAGCGTCGAAGCGAACGAAGTCGACATCCGGCCGAGTTGTAGGCAGATGTTCAAGGACATCGGACATCCCTTCGCCGAAGGCAAGGAAGTTTACGACGTCACTTTTGAGAATGTCCAGGCCGGTGAGCGGACTTCCCACCTATTTCGGATAGCCAATTTTCGGCAGGGACTCGTCATCGGGACGGGCGACTTGAGCGAACTGGCCCTCGGCTGGTGCACCTATGGTGTAGGAGACCATATGTCTCATTACAACGTTAACGTAAGCGTTCCCAAGACTCTTATCCAGTACGTCATCCGCTGGGTCGCACAAACAAAATTGCTGGGCGATGCTGCGTCTGAGGTCCTCATGGAAATACTGGAAACGGAGATAAGCCCGGAGCTCGTACCCGGCATGAACAAAGACCAACCGGCACAGTCTACGGAGGCGGTGATCGGTCCTTACGAATTGCAGGACTTCAACAACTTCTACGCAACTCGGTTCGGCTATCTGCCTTCTAAGATCGCCTTCCTGGCCTGGCACGCCTGGCGGGACAAAGAAACCGGGTCCTGGCCCGACGTTCCTATCCACAAGAGAAAGTCTTATAGTTTAGCAGAGATAAAACACTGGCTTAAAGTGTACCTCTACCGTTTTTTCCAGACCAGTCAGTTCAAGCGGTCCTGCATCCCTAACGGCCCCAAGGTGGGGTCGGGGGGGTCGTTGTCGCCCCGTGGAGACTACAGGGCACCGAGCGACAGTGAGGCGACCGTCTGGATGAGAAATGCCGAAGAAATACCCGATGAGGATTCATGAAAAAGTCGACCTACAGAGACTTTGAAGCGACGGAATTATACTGCCCCAAGTGCAGACGGGCCGTTCCCGTGAGGAAACGCCTCCTTCTCATCCTGCCGGAGGGGGATAAGTACGATTACTCTTGTGTCTACTGCGGCACTTCGGTGGGGGACAAAACAGTCAGACAAAAGGACAACCTCCGGATCATCACGAACTGACGATATCGGCATCTCGGCAAAACCGTCGAGCAATGACACACTCCGACAGATGTTACTTCGAGCTCTTCTCTAAACCTGGGGTGTCATCTTAGGTTCAGTCACACAAAAAAGCCGCGGCCTGACGACCGCGGCTTTCTCATGCGCCATATTTCAGTTATCTTCCGATGACGTAACGATAGGGGTCAACCTGTTCACGGAGGATCGTCAGCTCTTCCACCGTCGGCGGTTTATTCTCGACGATATTCTTGGCCTTGAGAAGCTCAAATCCGCAGTTGTCCTGAACGTCTTTTTCCGAGTAGCCGGGATTGATGGCGATGATCCTCATTCTCTTCGACTCGGGTTCAAAATCCATGACGGCCATGTTGGTGATGATCTTGTAGGGCCCGGCTCCGAGTGGCAGTCCAGATTTCGCCCGGGAATCTCCGCCTTCGAGCCATCCCGGCGTGGTTATGAACTGACATTTTTCCGCAAATCTCTTCGGATCCTGTGGTGTCATGACCATCATCCTCCAGCAGAATGAGGCGAAGTCATTCGCGCCGCCGCTTCCCGGGAAACGGACCTTCGGTTTCTGATGGTCAGGACCGATTCTGGTCGAGTTCAGGTTTCCGTACATATCGATCTGGGCACCGCCAAGGAATGTGTAGTCCAAAAGCCCCCTGCAGGCCGTTTCCATGATCTCACACATCCCGCTCGCCATGATCGCCTTCCAGGTTGTCCTGGAGTCTCCCACGGAGATCGGCATCTCAGGAATCAGGGGGGCGGCACCACCCGCTTCAAATAAAATGGTCAGGCTCGGTGAATAGAGCTTCTGTGCAAGCATCGCCGCCGCACAGGGCGCCCCCGTCCCGACACCGACAGACGCACCATCCTCAAGTTCCCTTGCGGCGGTGCAGATCATCAATTCCATTACGTTATAATCAGCCATGTTCTTACGTCCTCCTTTCTAAGACCGGGCACCGGTAAACATCATTTCTTTTTGTCGCAGCACCTGTAACCTCTCCAGGCCACCGTTCTTCTCGATGTACTCAAAGTGGTTCTTGCAGCTGTAGATGTTCTTATCCAGGAATTTCTTGAATTCTTCCGGATTCTCTTCCACCTTGAGCCATTCCCGCAGATGGTCTTCGTCAGAGAAGTATTCGCCATACATATTCCCCGGGTAACTCCCGTAAGGAACCTCACAGACTGCGTCGACGCACCAGTACGGAATGACGGTCAGACTGGGTTCTCTGCGGATCTCTTCGTTCGAAATCAACCTCTCACAGGTGATGATTAGGTGTTTAGACGCCCGGGCGACATCGAGGTCGGACACAGTGATACCCCTTATGCGGCAGTTCCCGTAGATGTCCGCCTCATGAACATGGAGCGCCGACACATCAGGATAGATGGCCGGCATTGCCGTGTACTTCGTCCCCGTGAACGGACATTCGATGATCTTTGCCCCGCTGTACTTAAAGGTATCCGTCCCCATCATGTTTCTGGCGGGATAGAAAGACACACCTGCCGCAGCAGCCTTAAAGCGCACCGACAAGCTGTAGTTAGTCCATTCGGATACCTCTACCTTGCCGCTCTCCATGTACCTTCTCGCACCCACTGACAACCCTCTCGCTTCCAAGCCGACGATATACGCAACGTCAAGCCTGTTGAAGACTTCACCGGCGCACAAAATCTGAAAGTCATGGGTTGATGTGTGGCCTGCAAAGGCCATGTTCTTCCTGCCCTGGCGGAGAATCTCGTGACACACGGCAGCCGGAATCCTGTTAGCACCGAAACCGCCGATGCAAAGATAATCCCCGTCGTGAACGAACTTTTCCACGGCTTCCTTGACGGTCATCAGTTTGCTTACCAATTTACGATTTTTTTTGCGAAAAAAGGCTCGTGCCTTGTCCGCATCCGGGTCCGCAAATACCTTACCGCTTCCTTGTGCAATAACGTTCACCTGACCTTACCTCCTTACTTGTGAATTCTAAACCACTTAGGCCATATCGAAGCACAACCGGCTGTTATAATAGCATATTGATAACGATCGCCTTACAAGCACCACGCACACAGCCTGAAACGATGTTTAATTAGCATAATCGCCTGTGCTTTACAAGGATAAAAAGAAAGGCATATACTCATCGGGAGGGTGGGGGTGACCTGTTTTCAGCGCCTGCGTTTCTTCTCTTCTTTTTCTCTCAATGCCCGGACCAGCTTCTTTCCCAAGACACCTTCGCTCGATTCTTTATCGTCGGTATAGACTACAGCCTCTTCCTTCCGACCTTCCGATCCATCAAAAAAATCGCCCAAAAGGCCGCGTCCATGTATATCCTCATGGCAGTAAACACAAAGGTTTTCCCAGTTGCTACCGTCGAGGGGATTGTTCATGTGGTTCCCGTCCTTGTGGTGTACCGTCAGAAGATGACGGTTCGACTCGTCAAACTCCCTAGCGCAACGGGCACAGATCAGCCCGTGGATCGCCAATGATTTCTCCCGGTAATCCTCGCCGGGAGGTTTTTGAAGGTCCCTCTTCATGTCTCTGACGATGTCCTCAACAGCCCTTCCAGGCACCGTCTGATCCTTCGTGATGCTCGCTCGGACGCGGCCGCTTTTTTTTGAAAAGGTCATTCTCGCCATCAGCCGTCCTCACACATTGAATCGAAACAGGACGATGTCGCCGTCCTTTATCTGGTAATCCTTGCCTTCCGAATGAAGAAGGCCTCTTTCCTTGGCCGCCTGTATGCCACCTGAGTTGATAAAATCATCGTAATGCACAACTTCCGCTCGTATGAATCCGCGTTCCATGTCCGAATGGATTTTACCTGCCGCCTGGGGTGCTCTCGTGCCGGCCTCAACCGTCCAGGCTCGCAGTTCCGTTCCTACTGTCGTATAAAAAGTGATAAGGTCAAGCATACCATACCCGGACCTGATCAGCTTGTCGAGTCCCGATTCATCGAGTCCAAGGTCTTTGAGAAAAGCGGCCCTTTCGTCTTCAGACAATTCAGTCATTTCCGCCTCAAGGTCGCCGCAGATGACGATGCTCGGGGAATCGTCCCTCTTAGCACAGTCCTCAACTTGCCTGATATACCCGTTTCCCTTCCTCAGCACGTCTTCGCTCACGTTGGCCACATAGAGCATCTTCTTTGCCGTCAAGAGATGGAGTTCCCGCATCAACTCCTTGAATTCTTCCTCCACAGGTGTTTTTCTTGCCGGAATGCCCTTCCCCAGCGCATCCCTGAGGCGCCGATAGAAATGCAGCTCCTGTGCGGCGTTTTTATCGCCTGTCTTCGCCATTTTTTCGGCCTTCTGGAACCTCCTCTCCACGGTCTCGAGGTCGGCTAGGACGAGCTCCATATTCACTATGCCGATATCCCGCTCCGGGTCTACGTCCCCGTCTAGGTGAACCACGTCCGGGTTGTCGAAACACCTTATGACATGAACCAGAGCGTCCATCTCGCGAATGTGCCCCAGAAACTTGTTTCCCAAACCTTCCCCTCGGCTGGCCCCTTTCACAAGGCCCGCGATGTCCACAAATTCCATCGTCGTGTATGTGACCTTGGGCGGCTTGATGATGCCGGCGATTTTCTCAAGACGTTTGTCAGGAACGCGAACGATACCGATGTTAGGGTCGATAGTACAGAATGGATAATTGGCCACTTCAGCGCCTGCCGCTGTCAGGGCATTAAAAATCGTCGATTTTCCGACATTTGGAAGGCCGATGATGCCGCAGCGAAACCCCATGCGTTCCTCCGGTCACGGGCTGGTTGAGCAATAGCAGATTTTTTGTAACTTTCAAAACAACCTCTAAAAAAGGGCCGACAACATCAGCCGGCCCATGTTCGCCTCTTTCGGCCTGATCATTTCAGTCGATCGATCAGGTCATTTATGAATTCTTCTCTTTTTCTGAGGAACTTTCTGAATTCCCTATCGTCGGTATTCGCAATCTCGATTCGCAGATCGTGGCGATACCGCTCAAGGACCGCCAGAAGCTCCTTCTCCTCATCCGGCGTCAAGTCAAGTTTCGACATGATTGATACCTCCTTTCTCTTGAAAGGTAGCGTGCATGGTCGCGTCGTACGTTACTTTTTCAGCATCTTCTTTGTCTCCCCGATCGGATAAACAGGGAATATCTCAAACTTGATGATATCGAACCATGCCGCACGGGCAGCGATCAAGCCGACAGCATCGGATTCCAGTACATAAACGGTTCTGCAGCCCTGCAAATCGTAAAATTCAAAAAGAATCTTGATATCCTTCGGCCACTCCCAGTTTGCCCTCCTAGTCCTGACCTCCTTTTCGTCCTTCGGTTCCCAGGTGCAGATCATCATGAAGTACATAAAATCACCTCCTTCTTAAGTCTGATAAACAACAGCGACTTGCCACAAACCCGGAAGGGAACCCTTCCGCACAGCTACTGAGGGTAACTTAAGAAACCGACCTTTCATAACCCCTCCTTCGATTGCCGGTTTGAATGAGTAGGCTGCTCATGATTAAGAATCCCCGGTTGAGACTTATTATTTCAACAGTATCTTTTGTTGTTATATTAGCACAAAGAGGCCCAAAAAAGAAATCCTGATGTTAGCCGGGGAAAACCCATTCCACCTATCAACGCTGGCTTTATTGGTTTGTCTGGGTGTGCATGACTATGAAAGGATGCGAAGTGCCGGAAAAATGAAAGGGTTATCAGCTACCTAGGCCGTAACCCTTTCAATATACTCTCTGGAGGCGGCAACCGGATTCGAACCGGTGAATAACGGTTTTGCAGACCGCTGC
>CAZRAC010000056.1:0-12643 GCA_964597995.1 uncultured Syntrophaceae bacterium
GAGACCGCTTATTTCTCTGAGGGCCTTAAGGCCGACCCTTCTCCCACTGTTGATGAGCTCAAGGCCGACCTTCGAAAAAATCCTGTTTTCATCGACTAGCGGACAGATATCTCCGACCGTCCCGATGGCGACAAGGTCCAGGTATTCTTTTAGGTTTGGGTACGTCTTGTTTCTCCAAAACCCGGCGTCTCTTAGTTTGGCCCGCAGGGCGATGAGAAAATTGAACACGATGCCGACGCCGGCTAACTGCTTGAAAGGGAAAGGACAGTCGCCTCTGTTTGTGTTGATCACCGCCGCTGCCTTCGGGAGTGATCCGGCTACTTCATGATGATCCAAGACGACTGTTTCCAGGCCGATAGAGGAAGCGAGGGCTATTTCTTCATGATTTGATATACCGCAATCCACAGTGATGAGCAGCCCAGCCCCACCGGCCCGAATCTTTTCAACGACTCCTTTTGTGAGGCCGTAGCCTTCTTTAATCCTGTCGGGAACATAGTAGCTTACCGGTGCTCCGAGGTTTTGCAAGAACTTGTATAGAATGACGAGGGAAGTGATACCGTCGGCATCGTAGTCGCCGAAGATAACGATCCTTTCCTTTGAATGAAGGGAGCGGATAACGCGGTCTACCCCCGCCTTCATATCCTTCATGAGGAAAGGGTTGTGGAGGTCTATCAACCGGGGGAACAGATGCTTCGAGGCGCTTTCCGGGTCCTGGAAAGACCGGCAGGCGAGCACGCGGCCGACAATGGGATGAAGTCCCAGCTCCGCCGACAGGAGCTCCGGAATCTTGTCGTCGATGTCCGTGTGCTCCCATCGAGTTGTTGGCAGGGGTTTTATGTTGTCACCAATCACCTGAATCGCTTTCGAAAAGGCCGCCCTTATGGGTAGGATGTAGCGAGAACCGATGACGGTTACGGCCGCTCGTCCACAGAACGGCCCTCTGCAGTGTCATGCTGACGCTGCTACACCGCTTTCTTGTGCGAACCGGAGCGAAGGCAGTTGGCGCAGATTTTCATGCTCTTCCGTGTGCCGGTTTTCGGGTCGATTACCTTCGTCTTGTGCAGGTTGGGATACCAGACCTTTTTCGTTTTGTTGTTTGCATGGCTAACATTGTGACCTACTACAGGGCCTTTGCCGCATATCTCGCAGACTCGTGACAATGTCTCTTACCTCCATTACAGAAAAGTTGCTTATGTTTGCACCGGTATACCTAACCAATATGAATTTGGATTTCAAGTACTTTTTGTTGCGCCTCAGTCGTTTTTCAAGGATGCCGGTTGGCCTGTCGATTCGAGGACGTTCATCCAGATGTTGCCGTTGGGGTCGACCATCTTGCGTCTTGAAGCCACGGCCCTTAAAGGCAGATGGACGTATGTGTTATTAACGAGCCCCACGACCATACCCGTTTTTCCGGCCATCGCTGCATGGACGGCGTACTTGGCGAGTACTCCGCAGTAGAGGCTGTCGCTGGCATTGGCGATGACACTCCGAATGATGTACCCCGGGTCGATGTACTTAAGGTTGACCTCCATGCCCCGTTGCTTGAAGTATTCCTCGATCCTTTCTTTGAGGAATAGGCCTATATCTGCGAGCCGCACGTTGCCGGAAGGGTCGGTTCTGACGGGCATGCCATTGCGGTGCAGCAAATCCTGGCCGGCCCCTTCAGCAACGAGGATAACCGCATGGTGTCTTTCACGTAGCCTTCGCTCCAAGGTAGGCAGGAACCCCTTTCCCCCCTCGAGATCGAAGGGGATCTCGGGAATGAGGACAAAATTTGCGTCTCCTTGGGCTAAGGCGGCGCTGGCCGCGATGTGACCGGATTGCCTGCCCATCAATTTGACGAGACCGACGCCGTTGGGTGCCCCTTTTGCCTCCACGTGGGCGCACTGGATTACCTTGACGGCTTCCTGAATGGCCGTGTCGAAGCCGAAACTTTTCTCTATGATCATGATGTCGTTGTCTATAGTCTTCGGAATACCGACAACGCCAATCCTTTTTTGTCTTTTGCCGATTTCTTCTGTGATCAGCTCGGCTCCCCTCATAGTCCCGTCGCCGCCGATGCAGAAAAGTATGGATATGTTCATCCGTTCGAGGGCGTCCACCATGGCACCTATATCCTGATTTCCCCTCGAACAGGACAGGAAGCTTCCGCCGAGCATGTGTATATCCTTCACGATTTCGGGGTTCAACTCAATGACATCATGGCCGTATTCCGGGATGAATCCCTGAAAACCGTATCTGATGCCGATGATATTCCTGACGCCGTATCGGTAGTAAAGCTCCATGACGAGGGCCCTGATGACATCGTTGATGCCCGGACATAGTCCCCCGCAAGTCACTATCGCAGCCTTGACTTTTGAGGGGTCGAAAAAAATCTTACGCCGAGGCCCTGCAATCTCAAAGGACGTGAGTTGAGCGTCCTCAGGGATATAGCCGTCGACGCTCTTGATAGATATGTCATACAGGACGCGTTCGTCGTCGGATTTGAAATAACCGACTGTGAGAGGGGCAGGTATCGTGCACTCACCGAGATTCTTTATGGAAAAATCAATCTTCGTTTCTCTTTCCATCTCTACCTCCTGCCGCCGGAGATGCCCCTGCGAGGCTCGCGGCGTTTATGCCTGAAAGGACTTCACCGATAAAACCCATGCCTAACAATTCGTCGCCCGTCAAAAAGACATTCTCGAAGGGTGTTCTATTCGGGAGGCAATCGAGAACGCTTAGCATACTACGTTCCGCCGGAATCTTACATCCTGTCAATTCACCACAACTTCTTGAAATGGAAAGGCATTTTTCAGTATCAAGGTAGTCGACGTTTTCCTTTAAGAAAGGAAAAAAAACCTCGAGGTCACCCAAAAGACCCGCAGCAACCCTGCGCAAGTCCTCGTCTCCCAGTCGTTCAGGGGGTTCGTCTATGTAACGCGTCGCACTCAACGCCCTTCTGCCTTCCGGAGCCCGCCCCGTGTCTCCGCGTTGACTCAGTTCCAGGTAGATAACTTCCTGAATCCTGAATTCGCCCGTCTCCTTGCCGAGGATTACGGCATATTCGGCTAATCTTTCAGGGATTCCTTTGTCGAAGACGCCCATGTGGACGGTAAAAGGATAGAAGGCCTTCGCCCTACGCCTGTTCAGGCGTTGCGAAAACCTCCGTCCTTTTCGGTTGTTGAGAAGACAATCGAAAAGTTTCTTCCATTTGTAACTTACGATAAGGCTTTCCCCCAGGCTTTCGCCGATGATGCCCTCTGCGGCCCAAGCGATGCGGCGATGTCCGCCCTCGACGTCTATCCCGGTGACTTCACAGCCGCTGATGCATTCACCGCCTTGCCGCAAAAACCGCTCCTCAAGGGAGCCGGCAATAAGGTGCTTTCCTCCGGCACAATAGAACAGGCCTTTCAATGGAAGGCTCAGGAAGTAAGGGGTTGCGGGGGTCATCGATCCGTCGCCGCAGCTATGGACCATGCCGGAGAGGCCGGATGCCTGGGTGTCGAGGAGACAGACGAGGTTGTCGTCGAGACCTTCGAGCCTACGGACGAACTTTAAATGCTCCCTGTGAAGATGTAGAAGCGCCCTTGCAAAGTGTGTCATTGTCTTTAGAGAGCGCCACGGGATACACAGAGAGGGGTTTTCGAGGGTGAATCGGGAAAAGACGAGGGCCGTCCTTTCCGCGGCGTCGTACAATTCATTCATTTGGGGCGAGCTACCCGGGAATTCTCTCTCCATGTCGCGTATCAAATCATCTCTTTCGCGGAAAACATCCACCCGATGGGACGGTGTGATGATCTGGAGTCCGGGATTCAGCATCTTCAAGGCCGCCCTGTTCATTTGATATAGGTCATTTTCAAGATAAGGATGGACGGCGACGTCAAGGGTTCCGAGGCCGGCCGGTATGGAAGGGTCCAGGTTGAAAGTATAGCCCGATTCGGAATAGACATCCGGCACCTTGCCTTCCTTGATGAGGAGCGTTTTCTTGCCGGAACGGGACAAAAGCTCGGTTGCGACCAGGGAGCCGAGGTCGTTTCCGATAACGATCACATCGTAGCTTTTCGTCATGACCCGCGGGTAAGCTCCCTGATGAGTAATGGAGGGTTGTGGATGGGTTTATCCGGGGCCTTCGTGTGGTTTTTTACTCTTACCTTCCGGCCCGAGACCGTCAGCTTCCCCTCGGAAAAGAGCTGGATTGCCTGCGGATATATCCTGTGCTCCTCTTTCAATATCCTTTCCGCTAGACTATCTGCGGTATCGTCATCATGGACGGGGACGACGGCCTGGATGATTATCGGTCCTGTGTCGACGCCGGAATCGGCGAAATGTACGGTGCAACCGGAGAATTTCACGCCGTAATCAAAGGCCTTCTGCTGTCCGTGGAGGCCGGGGAAAGAAGGCAGAAGGGCGGGATGGATGTTCATCACCCTCATCGGAAAGGCCTGGAGGAAAAGGTCCGTCAAAACCCGCATGAAACCTGCCATCACGACCAGTTCGACGCTGTAGGTTCGCAAAATCTCGACCATCTTTCTGTCGAAATCTTCCCTGTTGGGGTAGTCCTGATGACGGACGACTACGGACGGTAGATTGTGCTTTCTCGCCCTTTCCAGGGCATAGGCGTCCGGGTTGTTGCTTATGACCACCTTGATTTTTGCATCAAGGCAACCTTGTTCGATATGGTCTATGATTGATTGCAGGTTCGAACCGCTCCCGGAGACAAGTATGCCCACGTTGACCATTTTCTCGCCCCAAATTGCTCCGGATGAAATCAGATAAAAGATACGGGCTCTTGGTCTTTATCCCGTTTGTCGATCATGCCGATGACGTACGCCTGCTCACCCAATCCGGTCAAACGTTCGAGGATTTCGGGGGCATCTTTTTCCGCGACTATCATCATCATGCCGACCCCCATGTTGAAGACCCTGAACATTTCCGTTTCATCGACATTTCCCATCTTTTGCATGATGGAAAATATAGGAGGGACAACCCAACTTCCCTTTGTGATCAAAGCCCGGCACGGCTCCGGTAATGTCCTCGGGATGTTGTCGATGAAACCGCCGCCCGTGATATGGACCAGGCCCTTTATCGCAAAACTTTTGAAAATATTCAATATTGTTTTCACATAAATCTTTGTCGGTTTGAGAAGTTCATGGCCGATGGAATGGTCGAGGTTGCCGACTTTGTCGTCGATATGCAGCCGGGCATCCTCGAAGAATATCTTTCTGGCCAGGGAGAAGCCGTTACTGTGAAGGCCGCTCGATGCCAAGCCGATGATCCTATCTCCCATGCTGATGACAGAACCGTCTATCAGACGGTCTGCTTCGACGATCCCGACGCAAAATCCGGCAAGGTCATACTCACCATCCTGATACATCCCGGGCATCTCGGCTGTTTCGCCCCCGATCAATGCGCACCCGGCCTCGCTGCAGCCTTTTGCTATGCCTTCTACGATGGCAACGCCGACGTCAAGACTCAACTTGCCGGTCGCAATATAGTCAAGAAAAAAAAGAGGCTCCGCCCCTTTGACAACGATGTCGTTGACCGACATCGCGACCAGATCCACGCCTATCGTGTCATGCCTGTTCATCATCTGGGCGATCTTCAACTTTGTACCGACGCCGTCCGTAGAAGATACCAGGATCGGCATCTTATATTTTGCCGTGTCCAGATGAAAAAGTCCCGCAAAATCGCCGATAGCCCCTTTGACTTCTTTACGGAAAGTACCCCGCACGATCGGCTTTATTTTCTGGACGAAAAGATTGGCGTTATCTATATCGACGCCGGCCTGCTTGTAAAAGTATTTATCCCTCATGCATGTCCTGTACGTAGATTTCCAAGGTGACTGCAACGTTGTAGGGGAATATAGAGCAACACCGGGGAATTGTCAATCATCCACATGCCTTGGCGCGGTGGATTTAGGTTGACATAAGAATTTGCATATGTTACGGAAAATCGCATTTACGTTAAGGACCGCTGAGCGGGGTAATAAGGCCGCAGCAATCAAATCGGACCCTTTTATGGGTCAAGACCGTAAGTACTTTGTGCAAAGGAGGTCGAAGTGACCCTTCGCGAAGTAAAAGAGATTCTTGAAGCTGAGGTAATCGTAGGTGAGGATCAGCTGGAAAAAGAAGTGAAGACCGCCTTCAGCGCCGATTTGATGAGCGATGTTCTCGCCTTCGCGACCGCAGGAAGCCTTCTTTTGACGGGAGTGACGAACCCGCAGGTCGTCCGCACGGCCGAGATCCTCGACATAGCGGCGATCGTGATGGTCAGGGGGAAATGGCCTTCCCAGGAAACGATCCAACTTGCCCGGGAGTTGAGGATACCGATTCTCTCGACGAGATACATTCTTTTCGAGACCTCCGGCAAACTGCACGCCAGAGGGATTAGCGGCTGCATCGAGAAGGTTGGTGGAAAGACCGATGCCGGAAGAACGATATGACGGTAGATTTGACGTCGAGGGCGGTAATTTCCGGAATGCCGGTCAGGTCTCAAGTAAGATAAAGAATATCCTCAAAGACATCGGCTGCAGCAGTGATATTGTCAGGAGGGCCGCCATCGTTACCTACGAGGCGGAAATCAACATCGTCTCTTACGCTAGAAAAGGTCAGATCCATCTTCTTGCGGAACCGGATCTTGTAAGAATCTGTGTTGATGACGAGGGTCCGGGCATTGCAGACATCGAACTCGCCATGCAGGAAGGGTATTCGACGGCCCCGGCGTTCGTAAGGGAGATGGGTTTCGGTGCCGGAATGGGGCTCGCCAACATGAAGAAATATTCGAATGACTTCGAAATATCCTCCGTAGTCGACGTCGGGACGCAGGTCAAGATGATCATCAATCGGTCGGAAGGATAGCCGGACAGATGGCCGTCGAACTGGAAAAAATCGTGGAGGAATTGAATCTGGGAGTCCGTTGCTGCAAGGACAGGCTGTCGAGGCCGGTTTCCGGCGGCTATGTGGGGGACCTTTTGAGCGACGTCATGGCAAACAGCCGCGAGGGTTACGTCTGGATAACAAGGCAGATCCACCCAAACACCGTAGCGGTCGCAAGCCTGAAAGAGCATGCGGCGGTAATTTTTGTCAACGGAAGTGAACCCACAGCCGAGACGGTATCCAGGGCTGAACAGGAGGAGATTCCCTTGTTGGTGTCGAGTATGCCGGGCTTTGAAGTGGCCGGCAGGATATACAAGATGATGAATCCGTAAATTTGCATGGACTAAGGAAGCAGGTCTGCTCATTCACACGGCGATGAATCTCGGTCAGGATAAGTCAGCTCGATTGGTTGGCGGATCGGTGTTTCAGGAAGCAATGTCATGCTCAGGGAGTTTCGTTGCGACCTCCATATTCATACATGCCTTTCGCCTTGTGCCGACCTGGAGATGTCTCCCAAGGCAATAGTTGAAAAATCACTGAAAGAGAACCTGGACATCATCGCAATCTGTGACCACAACTCTTCGGAAAACGTGGTCTATGCAATGAAGGCAGCAGCGGGGAAGCCGCTCGTCGTCATCCCAGGGATGGAAGTGACAACGCGGGAGGAGGTTCACTTGATTGCGCTCTTTGATAAGCTTGAAGAGCTGGAAAAACTTCAGGTTCAGGTGTACCGTCGTCTGCCGGGCGTGAACGACGAGAGGGTTTTCGGATGTCAGGCCGTCGTCAATGAACTCGATGAGGTTGAAGGTTTTAACGATCATCTGCTCATCGGTGCGACGACTTTTTCGATTGAAGAAGCCGTTGCCGCCATCCATGCTCTGGGCGGGCTTGCGGTGGCTTCTCATATCGACCGGGAGGGATTCGGGATCATCAGCCATCTGGGATTCATACCCCCGGACCTGAAGCTCGACGCACTGGAGGTTTCGGCGGCGATGGGGATTCCGGAAGCCCGCCGGGAATTCGCCGAGCTATACCGGATGCCCTTTATTGAGTCGTCGGACGCCCACTTCATCCGGGATGTCGGTAAAGGAGTAACCCGGATGCGCCTTGGCGAGGGTAGTATCAAGGAATTGAAGATGGCCTTCCGAAAGGAGCAAGGGCGCTGCATCGTGGAAGGACCCCATGCTTGAGCTTTCCCTCCACATCCTCGACATCGTGGAGAACTCGACGAGGGCCGGCGCCCGAAATGTCCAAATCGATATCAACGAAGACAAGGCCGAGGACAGGCTCATCATCGATATCAATGATGACGGTGAGGGGATGGACGAAGAGACATTGCGAAAAGCCCTTGATCCATTTTTTACGACGAAGAAAGTCAGGCGGATCGGGCTGGGATTGCCGATGCTCGCGGAGGCCGCCGAAAGGACCGGGGGGCGGCTCATCCTTGATTCGCGGAAGGGAAGGGGAACCAGGGTCCGCGTCGAATTCGGGTACAGTCATATAGACAGGCAACCACTGGGGGATATGCCGGGGACGATTCTGGCGTTGATAGCCGGCAACCCGGAGGTTAACTTCACCTATTGCCACAGGCGGGACGGCCTTTTTTACAGGTTGGATACCTCCGAGATAAAGGAAGAGATCGGGGATATTCCGGTCAATCACGTGGAGGTTTTGAAGTTCATCAGGGAATCGATGGAAGAAGGGCTAAAGGGTATCGGATTTTCGTGGCATTGACATCAAAAAGATGCCGGGCCATTTCTAACTCAGCGGTATTACTAAAAACGGCGGGAGGAGCAGATCCATGAATGATGACCTGTTGAAAGAGTTCAGCCCCGAACAGGTTGAAGAGCTTGAGAAGATCATTGAAAAGTATAAGGGTAAGCCGGGGTCCTTGATTCCGGTCCTGGAAGAAGCCCAGGTTGTTCTTGATTATCTTCCGATACCGGTTCAAAAAAAGATTGCCAAGGAGTTGAACCTGCCGTTGGCTCAAGTTTACGGCGTGGTCACTTTTTATTCCTTCTTCACCATGACCCCCAGGGGGAAGCACACCGTTCGTGTCTGTCTCGGGACGGCCTGTTACGTCCGGGGCGGGAAGAAGATCGTGGAAACCATCGAGAAGGAGTACGGGGTGAAAGAAGGGGAGACGACCTCGGACAGGAGGTTCACCTTTGAAACCGTGCGGTGTCTCGGTGCTTGCGGGCTGGGGCCGGTCATGGTTGTGGACGGCAACGTCCACGGCAAGGTCAAGCCGGCAAAGCTAAAAGAGATTCTTGCCAATTATAATTAGCAGGGGGGCCATCATGGCGAAAATCAAGATAGAAGACTTGAAGAAGATTAAAGAAAAGGTACAAGCCGAGACCTCGCTAAGGGAAGGCCAGCGCCGAGTGAAGGTGACCGTTCATATGGGAACCTGCGGTATCGCGTCGGGGGCGAGAGAGGTTCTTGATGCCCTGATGAAAGAAATCGAGGAGACCGGCGTTACGGATGTGGCCGTTACGACATCGGGGTGTATGGGGCTTTGCAGTCGGGAGCCGCTTGTAACGGTAGAGATTTTGAACCAAGAGCCCATCAAATACCAATACATGAACCCGAACAAGATGAGACAGGTGTTCAGACGTCATATTTTGCAAGGGGAGATACAGACACCCTTTGTTCTTGCCCGAGGGTCGGAGATTGTCAAGTAGCTGTTCGACGGAAGAACTTACCGATGAAGGAGGAATAAAGTCGACATGAAGGTATTTCGGTCGCATTTATTGATCTGCGGAGGAACCGGATGCCATGCATCAGGGAGTCTTGCAGTGAAGAAGGCCCTGAATGAAGAGCTGGATAAGAGGGGTCTCTCCGAGGAGATAAAGGTCGTGGAAACGGGGTGTAACGGCTTTTGCGCCCAAGGTCCGATCATGGTCGTTTATCCCGAAGGGATAATCTACATGCAGGTAAAGCCGGATGATATCCCCGAACTTGTAGAAGAGCACCTGGTCAAGGGAAGGCCGTTGACGAGGCTGTTCTACAAGGAGCCGATAACGGAAGAGAAGATACCTGCGATGCAGGAGATACCTTTCTTCGCCTACCAAGAGCTCAGGGTATTGAGAAACAGAGGCCTTATCGACCCGGAAAACATCGAGGAATACATCGCCAGGGACGGCTACGCCGGCATGGCCAAGGCGTTGACGGAAATGAGTCCCGACGACATCATCAAAGAGGTCCAGAAATCCGGACTCCGGGGTAGAGGTGGGGCTGGATTTCCGACCGGCCTGAAATGGCAGTTCGCTTCCCGGTCGGCCGGAGACATCAAGTATGTGCTCTGCAACGCCGACGAGGGGGACCCCGGGGCTTTTATGGACCGGAGCGTCTTGGAGGCCGACCCGCACGCCGTGGTCGAAGGAATGGTGATCGCCGCCAAGGCCATCGGTTCACGGCAGGGCTACGTGTATTGCCGAGCCGAGTATCCCCTCGCCATCCGCAGGTTGAACATCGCCTTGAGTCAGGCAAGGGAATACGGACTTCTGGGTAAAAACATCCTGGATACGGGGTTCGATTTCGATATCGAGATCTACCAGGGCGCCGGGGCCTTTGTCTGCGGAGAGGAGACAGCCTTGATGACGTCCATCGAAGGAAAACGCGGTATGCCCAGACCCAGGCCGCCCTTCCCGGCTGTTTCGGGCCTTTGGGGTAAGCCGAGCGTCCTCAACAACGTGGAAACCTTGGCCAACGTGGGTCAGATAATCCTGCGGGGTGGGGACTGGTACGCGAGTATCGGGACGGAAAAGAGCAAGGGAACGAAGGTCTTCGCCCTCACCGGTGACGTCAACAACGTCGGTCTGGTCGAGGTGCCAATGGGCACCACCCTCGGGACGATCATCTACGATATAGGGGGCGGCATCCCTAGAGGGAAAAAGTTCAAGGCAGCCCAGCTTGGCGGCCCGTCGGGAGGCATGATCCCCGTCCAGCACCTCAACGCACCTATCGACTATGAAAAAGTGGCGGAGTTGGGCGCCATCATGGGTTCGGGCGGACTCATCGTCATGAACGAAGACATGTGCGCCGTCGACATGGCACGGTTCTTTATGGATTTCTGTCAGGATGAATCCTGCGGCAAATGTACGCCCTGCCGTGAGGGCACGAAGCGCATGCTGGACATCCTCACAAGGATCTGCAACGGCAATGGCCGAGAGGGTGATGTAGAATTGCTCGAAGAGATGGCCTCTATCATAAAAGACGCGTCACTTTGCGGCCTCGGACAGACGGCTCCCAACCCCGTGCTCAGCACTATCCGTTATTTTCGTGACGAATACGAGTCCCACATCCGCGACAAGCGGTGTCCGGCCGTGGTGTGTTCCGCCCTTTTCAAATCGCCCTGTCAGCATACCTGTCCCATAGGGATGGATGTTCCGGCTTACATCGCCTTGGTCCGGGCGGAGCGGTTTGAAGACGCCTACAAGGTTCTTCTCAAGACCAATCCCTTCCCCTCCGTGTGCGGCCGGGTGTGCGACCACAAGTGCCAGAGCAAGTGCAGGAGGAACACGCTCGATGAGGCAGTGGCCATCAAGTACCTCAAACGTTTCATCACCGATGTAGCGCCCCGGCCGAAGATAGAACCGGTCCCTGTTACGCGCAAGGAAAGGATCGCCGTGGTCGGGGCGGGCCCCGCAGGCCTTACGGCGGCAAGGGACCTCGCTCTGCGTGGTTATGGTGTGAAGGTGTTCGAAGAGTTGCCCAAGCCCGGCGGGATGCTGGCCTGGGGAATTCCCGCCTACAGGTTGCCCAGAGAGGTCCTAGACAGGGAGATAAATGACGTCCGGGCGCTTGGTGTAGAGATCCGCTGCGGCGTCAGGGTGGGGCGGGATATTTCTTTCGAAAAAATCCTTGAGGACTTTGATTACGTTTATCTCGCACCCGGCGCCCACCGGAGCCAAAGACTCGAGGTGGAGGGCGAGAACCTGAAAGGTGTGTACGGGGGAGTTGAGTTTCTCCGAGACTTCAACTTGAATGAGAGCGCATGGCTGGGGGGTGAAAAGGAACTCGGCAGTAGGGTCGCCGTCGTCGGCGGAGGTAACTCCGCGATCGACGCCGCCAGGACAGCCGTGCGCCTGGGTGCAGAGGTAACGATCCTGTACCGTCGTCTAAGGGCCGACATGCCGGCTGCGGAGGAGGAGATACTGGCCGCCGAACATGAGGGTATAAAGATCGAGTACCTCGTGGCACCCGTAAGGATCGTCGGCGAGGACGGCAGGGTTTCCGGTATAACCTGCCGGCGCATGAAGCTCGGCGACTTCGATTCCAGCGGCCGCCGTAGGCCGGTCCCGGTCGAAGGTTCCGAGTTTACGCTCAGCGTCGACGCAGTGATTGCCGCCATAGGCCAGACACCGGACCTCTCCTTCGTGCCCGCGGGGAGCGGGGTATCTGTCAACAAGTGGTCTTGCTTCGACCTGGCTGGATTGAGCAAATCGAGAACGCCTCATGACCGGGTTTTTGCCGGGGGTGACGCCGTCACCGGACCCGACACGGTCATCCGGGCGATCGCCGCCGGCCACCAGGCTGCGGAGGATATAGACGACGCCATAAGAACTGCGAACGGTGAACCTCCCTATGTGGCTCCACCCTCCGAAGAGATAGAGATTCCCCTCGTCATCGACGAAGAGACGGAAGAAAGGCCTCAGGCAGCGATGCCTGAGTTGCCGGCCGCCGAGAGAAAGAGAACCTTTGTGGAGGTGGAACTCGGATACAGCCGCGAGGAGGCAATCAAGGAAGCCTGCCGTTGCCTGCGTTGCGACGCCGAAATATGA
>CAZRAC010000057.1:0-12130 GCA_964597995.1 uncultured Syntrophaceae bacterium
TGGATGCCGGATCAAGTCCGGCATGACGTTTTTGGACTTTTTACGGGGACGTCAACCATGACCGCAGTGCGACCATGCCTAAGCAGTGTTCTAAAAAGGAACTTGGAAACTTAAAAGTTCTGTTTCTTTTTGTCAAGAACTTTTTATTTCTTTCTTCCGGCCTATGTGACTTTGACGTCCCTTTCCCCAAAAACATCCGCTGAAAAAATGTAGATGTTGGTGTTCTTGTCCTTCCAGGCCGTGGGAGGGAGCCCTGCCTTGAGACATGTTTCTTCCAGAAATTCAAGGCGGTCCCACCCATACTGGGTGGCGACCTGCGGAAGTAGGAGACCGGAATAAAACCCCCTGGTTATGTAAATTCCATGCTTACCGACCTCTATCTCACTGATATCCTTAATCTCTCTCAGAGGGGTCAACACGGAAATCTCTATTTCCAGGTTGTCGAGTTCCTGCCGGCTTACAGGTGGAAACCGCGGGTCATTGAAAGCTGCGGCCAGGGCCATCTCACGAACCGTCTTGTAAAGGGGCATACGACCTTCTATACAGCCGATGCAACCCCGTAAGCGGCCTCCCTTGCCGTGCAGGGTGACGAAGGCCCCCCTCTTCTCGTTCAAGGCACCAGACACCCGCGGCAGTTGCGGCTCCTCCCGCCCCGTCAGGCGACTCTCGATCGCGCCCCTAGCGATCCTGAGCAGAAGCACCTTCTCTTCTTCCGAAAGCCCCCCTTTTTCACCGTTATCGCCTTCTCTCCGCCGGCCCTCCTGCCCCTTCACGTAGAAAGCGGCTGAGGCGTACCCTACGACCTCGCTCCGGTCGCCGGTAACGTCTCCCGAATTGGCGTACTTCAAGACCTTCGCTCCGTTCGCCCCAAGTTTCTCCGCCGCCATCATCGTCACCGCTATCGGTCCTCCTCCACAGGCCTCCGAAGACCCCTTTTCCAAGTCGGCGAGCAGGCCTTCCACATCCATATCTTCGATGTGCTTCAGCACCCGGTAGTCCATCTTCCTAGCGTGATCGTCGGAGTGGTAGTGGGAGAGGTCTGAACTGCCCACGATAAGCGTATCCCCCGAGATCGACCCAGCTATCGCACTCGCAAGATCTGCGCAAGACTCTCGGCTCTGGTCCCCCATAACGATGGGGACGAACTTGAAACTTCCGAGGGCGACCTGGAGAAAGGGGAGTTGGATCTCAACGGAATGCTCCAGGGAATGGCCGCTCGGGATGTATGAAAGGCGCGAGCCCCTGGACATAATCCTCGCCGCCAACTCGGCGTCCACAGGAACGACCCCCAGGGGTGTTTCGAACCCTCCCCGGTCATACACGGAAGAACCATGGAAGAAGGCCCTATGGCTCGGACCTATGATGATGACCGACTCAAAAGACCGGCCCCTCAACAGCTTATAGGAATAAGCGGCGACTTCGCCGGAGTAAGCATACCCGGCATGGGGCGAAATAAGCCCTATCAGGCGACCATCCACCTCCACCGCCGGGATCTTGGCGAACAGTTCCTCGATGTAAGCCCTCAGGATGCCTGGGTTTCCAGGGTACCAGGTGCCTGCTATGACCGATTTTCTCAGTCCTCCCATGATCCTATCTCCCATCTGCCGTCTTTTAAGCCGTAAAAACCGGAAAAAATTCGCTGCAGGAACGCACGCAACAGACGATGCTTTCTTTAGGATTTATCGACTCACGTCATAACGTTCTGGAATTAAGAAGGGAATCATGAACTACCGTGAAACTGCACAAAAAATGGAGTGACAGACCAAATAACCGTTGTTTTTCTACCAGGATCGAACAAGAAAATCAAGAGTAAATCGGCGAATTTCCCGATTTTTCAGAAAGAAAAACGATTGACTAAAATCGGTGGCCTGGTTATGCTGGCCCCGTTTCAAAGTCCAGAAAAGCGGAGGTCAACATGAGCGTTAGAGTCGCCATAAACGGATTCGGGAGAGTGGGGCGGTCGATAATCAGGGCCTGCCTCGGACGCAAAGACATAGAAATCATCGCCGTCAACACAAGGGCGAAACCGGAGATACTGGCCCATCTTTTGACCTATGACTCGGTGCACGGAAAGATAAAGGCAGAGGTTTCACTCAAGAACGGGTCGCTCGTCGTGGACGGGAATGAGATACGAGTCACCAACATCACGGACAGCATCGACAGGCTTCCCTGGAAGGATATGCAGATCGACGTGGTGATGGAGTCGACGGGAAAGTTCCGAAAGAAGGATCAGTGCCTCCCCCACATCGCCGCCGGTGCCAAAAAAGTCATCATCGCGGCACCGGGAAAGGGCATAGACGGCACCTTTTGCATGGGTGTCAACGAAGAAACCTATGACCCGAAGAAACATCACATAATTTCGAATGCTTCCTGCACCACAAACTGCCTCGCCCCCATCGTGAAGGTTCTCCACGACACCTTCACCGTCAAAAGAGGGCTGATGACGACCGTCCACTCTTACACCATGGACCAGCGGTTGCTCGACGGGTCTCACGACGACCTGAGGCGCGCAAGGGCGGGTGCCCTCTCCATCGTCCCGACTACGACGGGGGCCGCGAAGACGGTGGCGGAAGTAATACCGGACCTGAAGGGAAAATTGGACGGCCTTGCCCTCCGCGTGCCCACACCCAACGTCTCGCTGGTGGATTTCGTGGCCGAGCTCGGCCGCAACGTCACGATCCAAGACGTGAACGGGGCCTTGAAAGCGGCCGCAGAGGGTAAGCTCAAGGGGATCGTCGAGTACTGCGAAAAAGAACTGGTCTCCGTCGACTTTACGAGCAGCCCCTATTCGGCTGTCGTTGACGCACCCCTGACAAACGTCCTCGACGGCAATTTAGCCAAGGTCTTGGCCTGGTACGACAACGAGATGGGGTACGCCTGCCGGATGAGAGACCTGGCCCTCTACATCATGAGCAGGGATAAGGAATAAGTGAAGACGACATCGAAGCCCCTGATCATCGGCAACTGGAAGATGCACAAGACCGTCCCGGAGGCCCGGGATTTCATCCGCCGCCTGGAAGAAATACTGCCGACCCTGACGGACAGGGAGGTCGTTATTGCGCCTCCCTTCACCGCCCTCCTCGCTGTGGCCGGGATGACGGTGGGCACATCCATCAAGGTCTCAGCTCAGAACCTTCACTGGGAAGAAAAAGGGGCCTTCACGGGCGAGGTTTCCGCGGCCATGGTGGCGGATTGCGGTTGTGAATACGTGATCATCGGCCATTCGGAGCGGCGGACCCTTTTCGGAGAAACCGACGAGACGGTAAACAGAAAGACCAGGACGGCCCTTGCGAACGGGTTGAGGCCTGTCATCTGTGTCGGCGAGACCCTCGCAGAACGGGAATCCGACGCCACCTTGACGGTGGTAGCGACCCAGATAAAAGAAGGATTGAAGGGTATTCCCTTTGATGGTATAAGGCGGGTCGTTATTGCTTACGAACCCGTGTGGGCGATCGGTACGGGAAAAACGGCAACCCCGGGGCAGGCGCAAGAGGTCCACCGGTTTATCCGGGAGGACATCGAAAAGGCGTACACGAAGGACGTGGCCGATGGCCTGCCGATCTTATACGGAGGCAGCGTCCACCCGGACAACATCGATTATCTGATGGCCGAGCGCGACATTGACGGGGTTCTGGTAGGCGGGGCAAGTTTGGACGCGGAATCGTTCGCCCGCATCATCCTGTTTGAGTGAGGTGTTTATAAAAAGTGCATACCTTCATCACTATAGTCCATATCACCGTTTGTATACTGATGGTCCTCGTCGTCCTTCTCCAGAAGGGCAAGGGCGCAAGTATGGGGGCCGCCTTCGGCGGGTCCAGTCAGACCATATTCGGAAGCAGCGGGCCGGGGACTTTCCTGGGGAAGATTACGACGGCGGTCGCGGTAGTATTCATGCTGACGTCCCTGTACCTGGCTTATTTCTCCGTCCACAAGGAGCGATCTTCCCTCATGGAAGGCGCGGCAAGGCCGGGCGTCGAGCAACCGATCGGACAACCCGCACCGCCGCAGGTCCCGACGGCGCCGAGCGGCGGAACCGGGGCACAGGGCAAATAGGCAAATAACGGTTGTACGCGATTTCTCTTGTTGACAAAAGACGGAAAAGAAAATACGATATTTCAAAATAGAGGTATCTCATTTGCCGAAGTGGTGGAACTTGGTAGACACGCTATCTTGAGGGGGTAGTGGACACCGTCCGTCCGGGTTCAAGTCCCGGCTTCGGCACCAAAAGTAAAGCGATTTATCACCGTGACAACGGGGATTCAGAGGTAGGTCTGAATCCCCGTTGTATTTTTTGGGGAATATCTCACATCTATCACTGTCCTCGACACACAACCTCTCGTGGACTATCTGCACATTCTCATCCACATCGTCTTCCGGACCCGGCCGGATGTTCGCCGGCGTTGAGCGTAGGGGTCGTAAAATGACGTTGATGATTAAACCGCTATGAAACTTGAAAGACAAACCACAACAGGGTATGTTCGAGCCGATGGAAGACGCCGCCGCACTGCTCAAGATAATCCACGAACTGGCCGCCGAGATCAACCCTCGCAGGGCGCGGCGGCCGGTGACTCTCGACAGCTCCCTTGCCCGGGATGTCGGTCTCGACAGCCTTGCCCGGGTCGAACTCCTAGCCCGCGTCGAAAAGCATTTTCAGGTCACGATCCCGGAGCGCCTCTTCGCCCAAGCGGAAACGCCGCGGGACCTCTTGCAGGCCCTGCGCAGCGCCGGGCCTGCGCGGAAGGCGGCAGTGGAAATCGAAGTCGTCACCGAGGTCTCAGAAGAGGCCCCTCCGGCACCTTATACGGCCCGGACCCTGGTCGACGTCGTCGACTGGCATGTCCTCAACCATCCGGACAGACCCCATATCAGGTTCCTCGATGAAGAAGGTGAAGAAGGCGTAATGACCTACCGGCAGCTTCTTGAGGGCGCGGAGGCCGTCGCCGCGGGTCTCCAACATCACGGCCTTCTCCCGGGAAAGCCCGTTTCCATCATGCTGCCCACGGGGCGGGAGTACTTCTTTTCCTTCCTCGGCATTTTGCTCGCGGGCGGTATCCCGGTGCCTATCTACCCGCCGGCGCGCCGCAGCCAGGTCGAAGACCATCTTCGGCGCCACAGCGCCATCCTGAAGAATTGCGGCGCCCGGATTATGATCCTCGTCCCCGAGGCCAAGCTGATCGCCCAGGCCCTAAGGTCCCAGGCGGAAGAGTTAGAGCACCTGGTCACAGTCAAGGACCTTTGGTCTGCATCGGGTCGTTATCAAAGACCGAAACTGAAAAACGAGGATACCGCCTTCCTCCAGTACACATCGGGGAGCACGGGTAACCCAAAGGGCGTGATCCTCACCCATGCCAATCTCCTCGCCAACATCCGCGCCATAGGAGAAGCAACGAAGATAGACTCCTCCGACGTGGTGGTAAGCTGGCTCCCCCTTTACCACGACATGGGCCTGATAGGGGCCTGGATGTGCAGTCTCTACTACGCGCCGCTACTCGCCCTGATGTCACCCCTCCATTTCATCGCCAGGCCGCAACGCTGGCTCCAAGCGATCCACCGCTACAGGGGGACGCTCGCGGCGGCACCGAATTTCGCCTACGAGCTCTGCCTGAAGAGACTCGAGGAAGAAGACCTCCGGGGTCTGGACCTGAGCTCATGGCGTGTCGCCTGCAACGGGGCGGAACCGGTAAGTCCCGATACGGTGGAGCGCTTCTGCGAGACCTTCAGTAAATACGGTTTCAGGCGCGAGGCCATGATGCCCGTCTACGGACTCGCAGAATGCACTGTGGCCCTCGCCTTTCCGCCCCTCGACCGGGGTCCTCTGGTCGACCGGATCGAGAGGCAGGCCTTCGTGAATGAAGGAAGGGCCGTCCCCGCTGACCGCGAGGGGCCGGACGTCCTGCGCTTCGTAGCCTGCGGTATGCCGCTGCCAGGACACGAGATAAGGATAGTGGATCCCGCCGGAAGGGAACTCCCGGAACGCCAGGAGGGTCGGCTTCAGTTCCGCGGGCCCTCGGCAACGAGCGGCTACTTCCGCAACCCTGAGGACACGGAAAGTCTCTTCGACGACGGGTGGCTCAATTCAGGGGACAGGGCTTACCTTGCCGAGGGAGACGTATACATCACCGGCCGCACGAAGGACATAATCATACGGGCGGGAAGGAACGTCTATCCCCAGGAATTGGAAGAAGCTGTGGGCGCAATACCCGGCATTCGGAAGGGGAACGTCGTAGTCTTCGGGACCACCGACCCGGCGTCCGGCACCGAACGGCTCGTGGTGTTGGCGGAGACACGGGAAGGGCCGGAAAAGACGGAGACATTGTGCCGAGAGATAAACGCCCTCGCCATGGACATCACGGGAACCCCCGTCGACGACATCGTCCTTGCGCCGCCGGGAACAGTCCTCAAGACTTCGAGCGGTAAGATCCGCCGGGCGGCCAACCGCGCGTTGTATGAGCGGGGCGAACTCGGCAAGGGCAAAAGGGCCGCCTGGCTGCAAGTACTAAGCGTCGCCCTTGCCGGTCTTACTCCGGGGGTGCGGCGACTGAGAAGACTTGCCTCTTCCCGGCTGTACGCCCTCTACAGCCTTGCGCTCTTCTGGCTCCTCGTCCCTTTCACCTGGCTGGCTGTCGTCCTGACGCCGTCTTTGCGAGGACGCTGGGCTGCGATACGGGCCGCAGGACGCTTCCTGGCCGGAGCCTCCTTCACGCCTATCGTCGTCAACGGGAAGGAAAACCTGCCTAAGGGAGGACGGTCCTGTATCCTCGTGGCCAACCATGCCAGTTACATCGACCCCTTGGTCATGGCCATGGCGATCCCCTTCGAATTAAGTTTCGTCGCGAAGGCAGAGCTCACCGGTAATTGGGTCATCAGGGTCTTCCTCGACCGCCTGAAAACGGAGTACGTGGAGAGGTTCGACAAAGAGAAGGGCATCGAGGACGCAAGGCAAATCGTCGAATCCGCGAAGGCAGGATTGCCGCTTTTTTTCTTTGCCGAAGGAACTTTTACGAGGATACCCGGGTTGTTGCCCTTTCACATGGGGGCCTTTCTGGCGGCCGCCGAGGCGGGCGTCCCCGTCGTTCCGATCGCTATCAGGGGAACGCGCTCCGTCCTCCTCGACGACACCTGGTATCCCCGCCGCGGCATGGTCATCGTGACCATCGGCAAACCAATCGAGCCTGCTCACATGCAGGACCCGACGCCTTCTAACCTTTGGCAGGAAGCCCTGCGATTGCGCAACGCCGCGCGGGAACATATCCTCCGCTACTGCGGCGAACCGGACCTGTCGTACGAAGAATCGCCCGTCTAAATCCCCCAGTCGGCTTCGGACGCCCGAAGATACCGCTACCGGTTCTTCAAGAAGCTTCACCCCTGAGTGGAGCGCGTCCCTGCCCTCCCATAGCCCTTCGTCAGCTCATCATCAGGAGAAAATCAGGCCTTACGCCGGAGAGTGTTAACGGCAAGGTGCGCCCGGCGGACGGGCTCGGGGATCCTGTAGCCTGCAAGGCACTGAACGACCGCGCTAACGGCCCCCTCGAGGCTCACCCTATGACCCGGGGAGACAAATATCGGGTTCACGTTCCTCTTCGTCCTGAGTACAGCCCCTACTACTTCCCCGCCGAGGAACAAACCGGTCCAATCCCCCACGTTCGGGCCCGCTTGGCCGTGGGTCCCGACGAGCCGCGTCTTGGCGCATCCGACGGTGGGGACGTCGAGAAAGAGGCCCATGTGGGCCGCGAGGCCGAGACCCCGGGGGTGGGCTATCCCCTGGCCGTCGATGAGAACCAGGTCGGGGACATTTTGCAACCCCTCGAAGGCCTTGAGGAGGATGGGGCCTTCCCGGAAACTCAAGAGCCCCGGGACGTAGGGAAAACTCACCCGACCGGAGGCGAAAGATTCTTCAATGGTCGCAAAATCAGGAAGCCGCAACAGGACGACGGCGGCGTAAAAAAAATCGTCGCCCCTTGCATAGGAGATGTCCGCACCTGCTACCGTCCCGACCTCCTCGATCTCGCCGCCCAGTATGAGACGGGGTCTCAAACTTTCCTGGATTCGAACGGCTCCATGGTAGTCCGCCACATCCCAGTCATGGATTTTCCTTATCTTCACCCGGGAACCATCCTCATCTGCCCAAAATTGCCCCCCTCAGGCCCTCTACTAATCCACCAGAAACCGCCTCTCAGCCAAAGAGAGACCTTTGAAAAACGGCCCCTCATGTCATTCCGACGAAAGTCGGAATCCAGAACCGCTTGAAAACACTGGATTCCCCTGTATCGAGTACGGGGCAGGCTTAAGTCAAGCACGGAATGATGAAAAGGCGATTTAATTACAAATTCAAAGGTCTCAAAAATAGAACACAGTTTGGCATTAATCCATTATTTGACCGTTTTTTCAAGAAATTATGACAAAAAATCTGCTTGTAAACTCCCCTGCAATCGGTTATCAAACAGCCAAAAGCACAAGGGGTTGTCTATGAAGTCGTTCCTTCGAGGAGTTGTATTTCTTTTGTCTTTCCTGGGCATCTTTAACCTCACGACAGAGACGGCCTTGGCCCAGGCCAAGACCGTGATCACGGAGGGAGAAGCGGCGATCGTGAACAACGATATCCCCTCCGCAAGACAGGAGGCGGTCGCACGGGCGAAGTGGGCAGCCATCGAGCAGGTCGTCGGCGTCCAGGTAAAGGCCGAGAGTTTCGTCCAGAACATGGTCCTTGTCGAAGACGTCATGAAGTCCCAGGTCACCGGCGTCGTCAAGAAGTTCGACGTTCTGGACCAGCAGAAGAAAGAAGGCGATATCTACTGGGTGAGGGTCCGGTGCACAGTCGAACCGGCCAAAGCCCAACAGGCCGTCTCAACCCTTGCCCTAAACGGCTCGATCGCCCTCTTCATCCCGGCCCGGAAACCACAGGCCGGTGGTGGGAGCCAGTTCGAAGAGACCAACATCCTCTCCGAGACACTGATCGGCAAACTGACGGCACAGGATTACAAGGTAATCGACGTTGCCCCGACGGGTGCGGCCGATGCCGCGGAGATTGAAAACGCCGTGAAGGGCGGCCACTCCCTCCTGCTCCGCTCCCTGATGTACAAATTCCTCTCCAACCTACTGATCATCGGCAAGACTGATTATACGATTTCCACGAAGAAAGGCGAAGACATCGGCTACGGCCTAAGCATGCCGTTCAACAATGTCACCGTGAGACTGACTTACCGGGTCGTGGCGAAGAACAACAAGACGGGAACCGTCGAAGTACTCACGGCAGGTGCCGAACAGGCAAAGGGGCTCGCCAACAACGTGGAAGACGCCGCCGCATCGGCCCTCAAGGACCTGGCGGAAAAAATCGCCCCGAAGATCCTCGACACGGTCGCCAAGTACATCGAGGGGAATGCGAAGAAGGTCCAGGTGAAAGTCACGGGTGTCTCCGACCTCGACACGAACATGGAGGTCAAGGGTATCCTCCAGAACATCGTCTGGGTGACCGGTGTGGAGGATAAAGAGATGGGCGAGTACATCGTGACTTACCCTGAGAGCACCATTTATCTTGCAAACAGCATCCAACAAAAAGGCAATTTCAAGATTATCAACTTCACCCCGTATTCCATCGATTTGGAATACCAGAAATGAGGAGGAGTTATGCGTGGCAGGTTTGCACTGTTTTTAGTAATATCTATTGTATTAATGGCTTGCGTGGACATGCCCGTCAAGTATGACCCCCTGTCCTTCGCCCCCGACCCTCCGGACAAGGAAAAGATTCCCCGGGTCTGCAAGAGTACTTACGAAAGCGTCTTCCCGCGGGTAGCCGTCGTCAACTTCACGAATAACACGACCTTTGACTACGCAGAAGTGGTACAGACCCATGTCCAGGGTCAGGGTCAGCGACAGGCCGTCGGCGGGGCCGCTGTCGGCGTCGCGCCCGGCGCGGCCGGTGTCGTCTGGGGAGCAAGGGAAAGGCAACAATTCCAACGGGACGCCCAGCGAATCCAGCGCCAGATCAACGCCAAACTGAGCGAGAGCGTCGAAGACGGCGTGATGAACGAGCTCGTGAGCATGGGCGGCGCGAAGGTCTTCACCCGCACCGAGATGCACAAGATCCTCAACGAACACAAGTTCCAGCAATCAGGACTCGTGGATGACACCCAACTCGTAAGGCTGGGAAAACTGGCCGGGATCAAGTACATGGTGACGGGTTCGGTCAACAACGTCAACCTCGTCTGGAGGGATTACGGCTCCCAGCAGATGGGACAGCAGGCACAAGGAAAGGGAAACTGGGGAGCGGCGATCGCCGGCGGGGTTCTTGCCACCCAGGAAGGCTGGCACATAACGACGGACGTCGCCGTGAGGATAATCGACGTAGAGACCGGCGAGATCGTCTTTTCCAAGATGGTGAGCGGCAGAGAGATACTCGGCAAGATGCCTGTACCGAGCTACGACGCCCTCATCGGCGGGATGAAGAAGGCGGCGGCGAAGGGGCTCGAAGACTGCAGGCCGGAGCTTTCCCGGTGGTTCACCGTGAAGGGTTACATCCTCCAGACCCGTTCGAGTGCCGACGGCGCGGAGCGGAGCGCCCTGATCAACATCGGTGAAAAACAGGGGCTGAAGGGAGGGCAGAAGCTCGTCGCCTACACCTTCCAGGAGGTCGCCGACCCCTTCGACGAGTCCAAGAAATCCTGCGACATGATGAAGCTACCCGTCGAGTTGGTAGTCACGGACCAGCTCCAGCCGGAGAAGGCCTGGGTACTGATCCGGGGCGATAAAAACGCCGTCAAGCGCGTCAAGGTCGGCCAGCTTGTCGAGCGCGGCGCCTTGACAGGACAGAGCTTTTTCAAAAAACTGGGGTATTGATACCCATCATGACAGCGAACGGCGAGAAAGCCGGGTCCGTGAAGTCCCGGCTTTCTCGCCGTTTCTGACGGGTACCCCCTTCCGAGCCAAACGGTGCATCAACTTCTCGCCGTGCACCCGGAATTTTCGACTTTTCCGTCCAGTATCCCCCGCACCAGCTCCACATCTTTCTTGATCTGCGTGACGAGCTCATCGGGATTCTCGAATTTTTTCTCGTCCCTGATCCTCTCGACGAACGACAGGCGGAGCTTCTTTCCGTAGAGGTGCCCATTGAA
The DNA here is from genome assembly GCA_964597995.1 of uncultured Syntrophaceae bacterium. Classification (GTDB taxonomy): domain Bacteria; phylum Desulfobacterota; class Syntrophia; order Syntrophales; family UBA4778; genus UBA2207. The sequence continues at coordinate 11,109 of CAZRAC010000057.1, forward strand.
ATCGAGGATATGGGCCTCGACGGTCATCATGCCCTCCTTCGAAAAGGTCGGGTTAAAGCCTATGTTCAGGGCCGCCTTGTAACGGCGCCCCTCAAGGTCCGCATACACCGCGTAGACCCCCCGAGCCGGCACCAGTAGCTTTTCCGCCTCGATGTTCGCTGTAGGGAAACCGATCGTGCTTCCCCGCCGGTCTCCTTCGACCACGTGTCCGCCGAGGCTGTAAGGCCTTCCGAGGAGCCGAGCAGCAAGGGACACGTTCCCCTCGAGGACGGCGTTCCTTACCCGTGTGCTGCTGACGACACCGCCCTCCATCTTTACGGCACCGATTACCTCGACTCCGAAACCGCACTTATCCCCTTGCATCCTCAAGTAATCCGGCTTCCCCTCCTTACCGCAACCGAAGGTGTAATCATGGCCGATGAATACCATGACCGGCCGAACCTTTCCGCAGACGATGTCCCTGGCGAATTCTTCCGCCGTAGTCTTCGAAAATTCCTGCGAAAACGCCACCACAATCACCGCGTCTACCCCCATGCATGAAAGGATCTCGAATTTTTCCTCAAGCGTCGTGATGAGGTAGAAACGCTCCCGTTCTGGATGAAGAACCTGCTGCGGGTGCGGCTCAAAGGTCATCACAATCGCTTTTGAGCCCCTCCTTCTTGCCTCATCGACCACCCGTTTTATGATGGCCTGATGGGCGAGATGGACACCGTCAAAGTTGCCGATGGTCATGACCCCACCCCTCAAGTCCTCCGGCACGCCCTGCAAATCCTTGATAACTTTCATAGGCACATCCTGCGTTCTCGATATATAAGGTAGCGGTAACATAACACCATTCATAAGAATTTCAAGAAGCTTTTTCCTTGACAACAGGCGGTCAAAACGAATAGATTACTCACAAGTAATGTGAGTTGCCGAAGTGGCGGAATTTGGTAGACGCGCTAGGTTCAGGGTCTAGTGGGCATCGGCCTGTCCGGGTTCAAATCCCGGCTTCGGCACCATAAGAAAAACGGGGGGTTAGC
>CAZRAC010000058.1:0-6223 GCA_964597995.1 uncultured Syntrophaceae bacterium
AGGAGGCAGAAGAAACGTCTGGTAAGAAATCTTCAGGTACTCGAGATAGCGCCGTGCTGTGTCCACGCTTACTCCGGTGTCTCTGGCCAATTCCGAATAGTTCAATAGACGGCCGGACCGGAGCGCCGCCAGACGCTGGAATTTCCTGAACGGCATCAGGTCATCGAGGCGGGCGAGGTCTGTCACGTCCCTCTCGAGGTACGTGTACTCATAATCCTTCAGCCACCGGAGACGCTCTTCAGGAGGCAGGGACAACAATGCCGGCATCCCTCCCCATTGCAGCAATCGCTCCTGCGCATCCCTCCGCAAGGCATCTTCTCTGCCCAGCAGCAGACCCGGCTCGCTTCCGAAGACGTCTTCTAAACTCATCTCGGCAAGTAGCCTGTCTATGAGCGGCGGTACTTGGGGGGCTTCCGCCGAATCATTGAAAATCTCTTCCATCATCAGGGGCCACAGCTCGAAAATCGAAACCCGCCCCGCCAGCGTTTCCCTGACCTTTTTTAAAAGGAGAATCTGGCTGGAACCGAGCAGCACGGAAAAACGTATCGCCCCTTCATCGAAGGCGAATTTCACCTTATCGAAGACGACTGGTTCTTTTTGCGCCTCGTCTAAAACGGCCTCACCGACATCCCGCGCCCAGAAGCTCGACAGCACCGTGCGAACCGCTTCTCGATTCTCCGGGGCGTCGAGGTTGATGTAACGCATGGCCGGATATTTCGCCTTCGCGAGCGTCGTCTTTCCTGTTTGACGCGCACCCGTCAAGAGAACAAGGCGCTTGCCCGTTGGGACGGGTAGTTTCTGGTCTAACATGCGATATAGCTGCTTATTATCGTTCATCGTCGTTAAAATTACAGCATATTAACGCGATAATCAACGAAATTCTATCCTCCCTGGTAGGCCTGACAAACCGCCGCCGGTTCCCCTATCGCCCTTATCTCATGGTGGTCTATCCACATCGCCCTGTCGCAGAGTCTCTGTACCTGATCAAGGCTGTGAGAGACGAGGACCATCGTAACCCCGTTTGCCCTGAAACCCATTATCTTGTCCATGCACTTTTTTTGAAAGTTTATGTCCCCTACCGCGAGTACCTCATCCACGAGGAGTATTTCCGGGTCGAGATGGGCGACCACAGAGAACCCCAGCCGCGTCACCATTCCCGAGGAGTAGGTCCTGAGCGGCTGGTCGATGAACTCTTCGAGTTCGGAAAACCCTATGATTTCGTCCATCTTCTGGACAACCCTCTTTCTCGTCATCCCCAGCAACACCCCGTTCAGGACTATGTTTTCCCTGCCCGTGAGCTCGGGATGAAACCCGGCCCCCAGCTCGAGCAAGGGAGAGACCCTGCCCTTTATCTCGATGGTGCCCATGTCGGGTTTCAATGCCCCCGCGGCGAGCCCTAAGAGGGTGCTTTTCCCGGCGCCGTTATTCCCGATGATCCCAAAACATTCCCCCCCGTAGACTTCGAAGGAAATCTCTTTGAGGGCGGTAAAACTCTTTTTGGTGTGGTTTATGGCCTCGGGAAGATTGAAAAGAAACATCTTCAGGCCGGCGGTTATGTAACCGTAGTAAGGGTAGGTCTTCGTCACACCGTCGAAGACGATAACAGGCTCTTTCAAAGGACCTCCGCAAACTTCCAAGAAAGCTTCTTGAATAACGCAAACCCGATGCCGAAGATGACTAAGGACTGCAGAAGAGAAACGAGGTAAAGACCCCAGTCCACATGCCCCCGCAAGAAGAGATTGTGCCAGCCTTCGATGATCCCGAAGAGTGGGTTCAACAAAAAATACTGCCTATACCTCTCGGGGACGAGGCTTATGTCGTAGATGATGGGTGTCATGTAAAAGAGGACGGTCAGGCCGATCATCACAAGTCTTTCCAGGTCCCGGAAGAAAAGGTTGAGTGCAGATACGGCGAGGGCGCATCCGTAGGTTATGAAGAATTGGGATACCATCAAGAGGGGAATACCGTAGACCCATGCCGCCGTCAGGTGGACCTTGTAGAAGACCACAAAGGCGAAGACGATGGGAAGAGACACGACGAAATGAAAGGTGTCGTTGAGAACCGTGGTGAGGGGGATGAAGTATCTGGGGAAACTGACTTTCTTTACGAGTGATGCGTTACCGAAAAGCGCCGTGATGGAGGCATTGACAGAGGTCGAAAACCACTGCCACGGGAAGAGCCCCGAGATTAAAAAGAGGGTGAAGTTCTCTACAGGCACCTTCATCACGAACTTGAAGGCAAAATAGAAAACCACCGCCAAGCACAGGGGGTTCAGGACGGACCAGACATAGCCAAGAATACTGTTTTTGTATTTGACTTTTATCTCCTTTGCCGTCAAGACGAGAATCAGGTCTCTGTAATAGGCAAAATTCTGTACAAGGGATTCCATAAGTCCAATCCATCCATGATTTCGAGTCCTTCGTCTTCGCCGCTCTCGTAAGAAGCCACAATAACGTCATGCCGGACCTGATCCGGCATCCAGAATATATAGAAAACGCTGGATACCGGCTTCCGCCGGTATGACGACGTGAGCTGGACACCGCCCCGATTTGCATCGGGGTGACGCGCCGTTATGACGGACGGCATTTTTCAGTGCCCCGGGATACTATCACGGAACGCCCGAATCTGCAAAATCATCGGGCTGTTTCGGCGACAAATCCGATGGGCTCGCAAGAAGTCCAGAATTACCACTTTCGTCATTCCGGCGAACGCCGGAATCCAGTTAATTCAATATGTTCTGGATGCCGGATCAGGTCCGGCATGACGTTTTTGGACTTTTTACGAGGGCGACAAATCTGACAAATCTGATTGATGGGATTCATACTGCGCTTGATACGACGGAAGATACGGCAGGCCTACTGTCGTCGATCTCTTTTTCTACGCTGAACTTATCCCTGTACCTCTTCAGGGCGTTCTCCGACATCCTCCTGTAAAGTTCTTTGTTCTCCAGTATCTGCCTTATAGCATAGGCGAGGGCCTTGGGGTTCTTAGGCTCCACGTTCAGGCCCGTAACCTTATGCCGGTTGACCCATTGGACGCCGGAATGGGGGATTTTAGTGGCCACCACGGGCTTTCCAAAGCTCATGGCCTCGACCATCGCGATCCCGAAGGCTTCGGACCTTTCGACGGAAGGCAAGCAGAAGACGTCGCAAGCCTTGTAGTAACTCCCCAGGTCTTTTCGGGAAATCTCGCCTAAAAGAAACACCCTGTTCTTGTGTTCCTCGGCCAGAGGCCTCAATTTTTCCTCTTCCGGCCCTGCCCCACCCAGGAGCACCACATACCTGTCGTCTAAGTACTCCGCCGCCTCTATCAGGTATTCGAAGCCCTTGTAGTAGACGAACCTCCCCAGGGAAAACACTATCTTCTTGCCCGCAAACTTACTTTTTATCTCTTTGACCTTTTCTTCGTCATGGGCCAACCTTTCGACCTCATAAGGGGCTATCTCGACCTTGGCCCTGAACTTCTGCAGAAAAGGAGACCCCTCGATGTACAGGGGCGACGCAACCACGACAGCATCCGCCCTCTTCAACATCCAAAGAAGCAAAGGCTTATAGAGCTGGAGCAAAAACCTGTGGTTTACGATGTCACTATGCCAATGGACGACGACCTTCTGCCTTTTCGGATTGACCAAAAACAAGGCCAGGTTCGCCATCGGGTCCGGGTGGTGGACATGGATTACGTCATACCGGCCGACTATCTCTCTCAGCTTGAAGACCATCTGTGGACTGATGGAGGTCGAGGCTACCTTGCCGTAACTCTTCGTCCTGTAAACCTTATAGCCGTTTATCGTTTCCTCTCTGTATTCGTTGGCGCTGTTGGAGCAAAGGACGTCGCACCTCACGCCCCTTTTGTTGAGCTCCTCTGTCATTCCACAGATAGCCGTTTCTATCCCACCGATGTCCGGCGGGTAGAATTTACCGAACTGCAGGACCCTCATCTCTTGCTTTCCTGTGACACCCTTCCCAAGTCCGCTTCCATCATGATTCTTACCAGTTCTTCGAAATGTGTCCGCGGCCTCCATCCGAGCTTTTCCATCGCCTTCTCCGGGTTCCCGACCAGGACGCCGACTTCCGCCGGCCTGTAGAATTCAGGAGAAACCTCGACGACCACCTTGCCTGACCTTCTGTCTATCCCCCTGGTTTCGGTCCCTTTCCCCTCCCAGCGTATGTCGAACCCAGCTACCTCCGCCGCCTTCTCCACGAATTCCCGCACCGAGTGGGTCTCTCCCGTCGCAAGGACATAATCGCCCGGCTCACCATGCTGTAACATCTGCCACATGCCTTCTACGTATTCCGGCGCGTACCCCCAGTCTCTCTCGGCGTCCAGGTTACCCAATAAAAGTCTATCCTGCAACCCGTATTTGATCCTTGCCAACCCATGGGTAATCTTCCTGGTGACGAATTCCAGCCCCCGCAAAGGGGACTCGTGGTTGAAAAGTATGCCGGAACAGGCGAACATCCCGTAAGATTCCCTGTAGTTCACGGTAATCCAGTGCGCAAAGAGTTTAGCCGCCCCGTAAGGGCTCCTGGGATAGAAAGGCGTTTTTTCGGTCTGCGGCACTTCCCGTGCATTACCGAACATCTCGCTCGTCGACGCCTGGTAGAACTTCGCCCCGGACCTCAGACACCGCAGGACCTCCAAGAGCCTCAGGGCGCCGAGGGCATTGACATCGACGGTCAGGATCGGCATCTCGAAAGACGCCTGCACAAAGCTCTGGGCCGCCAGGTTGTAAACTTCGTCGGGTTCGACCTTCTCGATGACCTTGTAGATGTTCGTCAATTCGAGGAGATCCATAGAAACGACGTCTACATCTTTTTCGATGCCGAGATCCTCGAGCCGGCAGCTCCCATCGCCGCTCCTGCGGTCCCCACCCCAGACCTCGTACCCTTTTTCCAGTAAGAGTTTGGCAAGGTATGAGCCGTCCTGACCCACGATACCGGTGATGAGTGCCCGCTTGCCCATGCTATCCCGCAACCTCTCCGAATATCCCGAGCATCTCTTCAGCGCTCCTGCGCCAGTCGAACCGTCCCGCCCTCTCGACGGCTTTTTCCCTCAACTCTTTTCTCAGGCCCTCATCTTCGAGAATCTTTAGAAGACACCCTTCCAATTCCTGTACGCTGTGAGGGTCGAACAACAGGGCGGCGTCGCCCACGGCTTCCGGGATGGACGAACAATCAGAAGCGACCACGCAACAGCCGCAGGCCATCGCCTCGAGTAACGATAGACCAAATCCTTCATATAATGAGGGTAGCACAAAAACACAAGCTAAATTATACAGCGCCGGCAGGTCGTCTTCGTCCACGTACCCGGTCAACAGCACCTCTTCTTGGAGGCCTACGTCACGTAAGACCTGGAAAACAGGGGCATAGAGCCATCCCTCCTTCCCGACGACGACCAACCTGTGCGGGATGCCCCTTCTTTTCAAGCCTGCAAAGGCCTTTATCAGGGTGACGAGGTTTTTCCGCGGTTCCAAGGTCCCCACGAAAAGGATGAACTTTTCCGGGAGGCCGTACTTCTCGGCTACTCTCCGGAGACGGTCCTCATCGGGTATCGGCGCGAACCTCCTCTCGACCCCCGGATAGACGATCCTCACTTTTTCCTCCGGAACCTTGAGGAGTTCGACTATGTCCCTTTTCGATGACTCCGATATGGTCGTTATGACCTTCGCCTTTTTTACCGACAGCCGGAAGTAGGTCTTGTGCATCAACCTTGTATCCCACCGATGGGCCTCCGGGAAAAGCAGAGGCGTCAGGTCGTACACCGTCAACACGACAGGGACATCGGTCACCAAAGAAGTGTAATGGGTGGGAGAATAGAGCAGGTCGATTCTATGCCTCGATACCTGAAGAGGCAGTACCAGGTTGTACCACAGGAACGGACTCGGATAACGGGGGATTCGGTAGAAACGCGCAAAGGTGTTGCCGGCTGGGGCAATCCGGTCCTCCAACCGAAATCTACTTCTCGAAAAGAGATAGAACTCATCATCCCTGTCGATGTCCCGTATGTGGGCGAGGAGGTTGTGTACATAGTGCCCTATGCCGGTCTTCGGCGGAGCCAAAGGAGATACATCGATCGCTATCCCCGCCATCTTCCACCGCCCTTCCAAACTCCTCCCGCCGTCATCCCGGCTCCCACGTCTTGTACCACCGGCCGCCCAGGATGACGTCAAGCAGCATTTGGGTGCTCTCTTCCCAGGTGAGACACCTCATGCCCTCCACAGAAG
>CAZRAC010000058.1:6323-11103 GCA_964597995.1 uncultured Syntrophaceae bacterium
AGCAGCATTTGGGTGCTCTCTTCCCAGGTGAGACACCTCATGCCCTCCACAGAAGGGGCACAACCCTCGCGACACAACCCCAACCAATCGCGGATCGCATCGGCCAGGTCCTCAGGCCTCTCCCCGGCGAAGTAGAATGCGCACTCTCCGCACACCTCCCGGAACACGGGTATGTCTCTGGCGACGATGGGAACCCCATACCGGGCGGCCTCGATTAGGGGGAGTCCGAACCCCTCGCCGCGGGACGGCATCAAGAGCGCCGAAGACCTGCGGTAGAGTTCGAGGAGGGTGGCGTCACTCGTCCCCTCGAGCCAGAAGAGCCTTTTGCCCTGTTCGGGATGGTTCCGAAGCCGCTCGACCAGGGCGTCCACCATCCAGCCCTCTTTGCCCACGATAACCAGGCAGACATCAATTCCCGACCGCCACAACGCCTCAAAAGCCATGATCGCCTGGTCATGCCCCTTCCTCGGCTCCACCGTGCCGACCATGAGGAAGATGGGGGTGTCGGCGGGCAGGGCCGCCAGCAATCGATGGTCGATGTCGTGATCGTCAACAGGTCGCGCGTTCTCGAAATCGGCGCCGTGATGAAAATAACCGACCTTCAAAGGCCCATTCCGCGGCAAGCGGACATTATTCTCCATCCATTCGATAAGTTGGTCGGCCACCGCGCGCGAGACACACACAATCCCGTCGGATATCCGGGCGATGGTCTCGAGCCATCGGGTGAATACCGGCTTCAGTCCGGGGGAGAACCATTCGGGATGGTAGACAGGCAGCAAGTCATGGACGACAAAGTAACTCTGCATGCCCCGGGCGCGGGCCTTCGTGAAGAATTCGACGCAGTCCGGCACGATGTGCGCCGTCAGGTCCAGTCCCAGGAATATGTCGCCCCTTCTTATCTCGACCACCTCGTCCGGCAAACCGACGGAAGGGAGGTTCAAGTACCTCGACAGGAACGCCCGCGCGTGATGATAGCTCGAACCCGCCAGGGCACGGACCGGCTCGACCCGCCATCCGTCAGGGGGTTCCCTCAACAGGTTTTTCAGGTGCGCCCGTGTAACCCTCTGAATACCCGTTTTAGCGTCTATCTCCGCTATGTTCGAGACATCGAGGAACATCTGTCGCGTGTCCGCTTTAACCCGCCTGTTCGCCGCAATCGCCGAGGCTGTCGCAGCCAAGTCTGCATCTCCCGGCAGACGAGAACTGTCGATCCGGGCAACGGCCTGTACCAGCCTGCGCCGGCTTGCATGGGGGCCGTCTTGTGCGAAACGTTCGACGGCATCGCGGTACTGCTCCGCAACCCTCATCGAGTTTCCGGCGTCCCCCGGTGGAGCCCCCTGTCGGATAAGGGGGAGCAGATGCCAGCCCTGAACCGCCTCCTTGCCGTACCATCGCTCCGCGAGATCGATTGCCTGTCGCGAGTGAACGATTACGCCGTCTGCGCCCTCGATCACGCTCAGATTACAGGGATACTTCCTGACGGCGGCCGCTTCTCCCCTTTCCGCCAGCTCGACAAGGGCACTGCAACCATGGGAACGGTAGAGTTCCTTTTGCAAGATCCCCGCCGCGTAGCCGGTCTTGCCCATCCGGTCGAGTACACCGCCCAGGTGGAAGTCATGCAAAACGACGACCCCCGGGTGCCTGTCGATGAGATTGAACATGTGCCTGTGGTGTTCAGAGTTGCCGAGATGGTAGAGGATGCGGTCATAGAGGCCGCCGTTCTCTTCGAACCAACCCGCGGTCCTGACAGGGAAATTGGCCGTGAGCCAGGGGTCGGACACCTCCGGCTGGTCCACGACGACCTCGATTCGGTAATAACGGGCCAAATCCGGCAGGAGTTCCCGGCTATAGTCGGCAATCTCTGAGCGTACAGGGGGTAGCGGCGAGACATAGGCAAGCCTCGGTTTCGTCACGGGCAGGTTTACAGGAACCGAATGAGACTTGACGTCAGCCCTCTCACCGTGAAGACCCTCGAAGGCCGCGAGCGCCCGGCGGGCACTTTCTTCCCAGGAAAAGCCCCCGGCCCGCTCCAGTCCGTGTCTCCGCAGCGCTTCCCGGAAGTCCGAATCGGTCAAGGCCTCGCACATCTTTTCGGCCATTGCCTCCGGGGCCGTCGGGTCGAAGAGGGCCTTTTCCCAGCCGACGACCTCCGGGAGAGAAGAGGTGTTCGCAGAAATGACCGGCGCGCCGCAAGCCATCGCCTCCAGCGGTGGAAGGCCGAAGCCCTCGTAGAGCGAGGGAAAGGCGAAGAGTGCACACAGGTTGTAAAGGGCGACCAGATCTTCGTCGGGGACATAGCCCGTGAAAACCACGTCGCGCGGACCGAGGCCCTCCCGCTCGGCAAGCGCCAGGAGTCGTCTCCGGTCGTGCTCGTGGAGACCGTAGATGATCACAAGCTGATAGGCCTCCCGTATACCTTCGGGCAGACGGGCAAAGGCGCGGATCAGCCCTTCCACGTTCTTCCGGTATTCGATAGCCCCGGTATAGGCTACAAAAGGCCGGTCGATCCCGTAACGGCTCCGGAGGAGACGCTCTTCTTCCGGGCCGACATCGACGGGGCGGAACTTCGGGTCGAGGCCCGCGCCGATGTTCACGACGCGATCCCCGGGTAGGCCGAGGCGCTCGATCGCGTCCCGGCGGGTGTGCTCGGAGATGGCGAGCCACAGGTCGGCGTTCTTGAGCCACTGGAGCTTTTGATAATACCAGGCCCTTCTCTGGGGGTCCGGCAGGGAAGTTTCTTCGAAGATAAGCGGGATGAGGTCATACAGGGTAACCACTGTCGGCGCTGTATGAAAGCCTCTACCTACCGAGGTTACGCAGTCGTCGCTGAAGCCCTCGAACAAACTGGCCACATGGACGACATCCGGTCGAATGCCGGCGATGAACGATTCTCTGATGAGCTCGGCCGCCTCCCTGCGCCAGGCATCGTTCGGGTCGATCCATGTTACCGGCCCGGGGGCCTCCCAGACTACGACCCGCTCCGGCGGCACCAGGCCGTCGAAGGCCGCCCTCAGGGTGTCGACGGTGTCGGGGAAGAGCCCGTTGAGGGCTATCCAGAGCTCATGCCCCTCCGCGAGCCTCGCCATCGCCTGGGCGAGGCAAAGCGTATATCTCCCCATCCCCCTATTCTTGCTCGTCCCTTGCGGACTCTGGAGGTCGATGACTATTCTCATTGCTCCCTCGAATGACGGGCAGCACGTCCGAGCGCCGCCTTGAGTTCCTCGAACACGCGTTGTGCCGGCCCGGGGAGGTCCGTCGCGACCGTAGCGGTATCGGTAGCCGTAGCGACCTGCGCAGGTGTTTTCGTGACGACCAGGCGGCGGAGCCGCGCCCTCAGGACGGGGGTCCGTTTCAACAGCTTGCTCACGATAGAGACGAGATGAGGGTTCCCGGCAGCCCACCGAGCCGTCTTAGCCAAGACCGGCCGCACAAGCCGCGAAGGCAGCCGCACTGCCTCCACCGATACCCGCCGGATGCCCGGCAGGACCTTCATCAGCAATCTCTTGGCACGCCGCATCGGGGCGGTGATACGCCAGGACGTGCTGTTGTAAACGGCCTGCAGCAGCGCCTGAAGTTCCGTCGTCTGCTTCTGGAAGGCGTCCCGCTCCGATTGCAGTGTCGTCATCTGCCGATTGAGGATCTCCCTGATGTTGTCGATTTTCTCGTTGAGCATACCGCCGATACCCTGGATTTTCTCGTTCTGCTGGGCGTCGTAGCGCCCCGCCAATGACTCCATATTCATCCCCTGCGCGGCGCCGAAGGCGCGGTCGAAGGGCGCAAGACATTCCTCAGGCGCCTCCTTCTGCGCGATGACGGCGTAGTCGGCGCTCACGCCCCCGAGGACATCCAGAACACCCAATGGCCTATCGACGGCAAGAGAAGGGTCTTCCCGGGGGCGGAGTATCTTCGTTCGGCAATAGCCGCAGTACTCGGTAAGGAAGGAGAGCAACTGCGGGGGCACCGGGCGCATGTGCGTCGGGTCGACGTAAAAGTGATAACCCGCGACGACGAGATTCTCCGGGTTCGGCGTCTCGAGTATCAACAGACCGGCCGGCTTCAGAACGCGCATCGCCTCCGTCGCCAGGGTCTGTACCTCCGGGAAGGGCAAGTGCTCCACGACATGGATGGCCGAGACGACGGCCTGACTTTCATCGGGCATACTTCTGAGGAAAGAGATCGCGTCTCCCTCCTCTGCGTTCAGTCCCAGCTTGCGGCATTCGGCCACCATGTCGGCGTCGATGTCGACGCCGCACGCCTCGATACCCACCTCGCCGAGCAACTCCAGCCACTCGCCGCGACCGCAACCGAGGTCTACCGCCCTGCATTCGGGATATAGTTTCTTCAGCGGTTCGACGAAGGGCAGGTAGACCCGCAGCCGCTCCTTGATCAGGTCTCGCGAGCCCCGATGCCTGTCCTCGAAGGCCTTATAAAATCCTGAACCCATCAAACAAATCCCAACGTCACTCCGATCCCCTTCGCCACCCCGGCTCTCTTTTTGTCATTCCGGCGCGTCACCCCCCTAACGTCACCCCGGCGAAAGCCGGGGTCCAAAAAACGAAAATCGGGGGCGGAATCCAGTCCTCTTCGTCATTCCGACGAAAGTCGGAATCCAGTAAATGAAAGTCTTCGCGGTATCCAGTCATGACCCGTAAAAAGTCCAAAAACGTCATGCCGGACTTGATTAAGCCTGCCCCCGTATCGGAGCCTGCCCCGTACCCGATACGGGGGGCAGGCTCCGATACGGGGGCATCCAGAACATATTGAATATACTGGATTCCGG
>CAZRAC010000059.1:0-7415 GCA_964597995.1 uncultured Syntrophaceae bacterium
CGCCCAACTCTACAAACAACGATGGCAGGTGGAACTCTTCTTCAAATGGATCAAACAGAACCTGCGCATCAAGAGCTTCTACGGCACCTCGGAGAATGCCGTGAAGACCCAGATATGGATTGCCGTTTCCGTCTATCTGATCGTGGCAATCGTCAAAAAACGGCTGAATATCCCAGAGAGTCTCTACACAATTCTACAGGTCTTGAGCATCTCGCTATTTGAAAGAACATCCATGTTTCAACTACTTACATTCTGCGACTACAAAAACGACGGGGACAAAAATACTAACCAGTTGAATCTATTCACGGATTATTCCGGACAGTAGTGATTTTCCTATATTCTATTTGCGGGGTCAAGTCAAGAAAGAGTCGTAATAATGACATTAGACCATATAACGACTAAACAACGAGGGGCTGTAGATGCCTTTAATTCGTAGATGCCTTTAACCCAGATTTTCCATTAGCATGTTTTGGCCATTCTAAATAGCCGTCAGCGATTATGGTTGCATGATTTGTTTGAACATATTCTAATGGTTTCCATTAGAAATACACTTTCGATTTCAGCATGTTATGTGGGACAAGATGGCGCGATCGCTTAATGGGAATAGCTTTCTTGATCGTCTACGGTGGGTAACGTGACTCTATTCACGATCCAATGGAAAATCTGGGTTTAAAAAACACGCGGTAGTCGTCCCCGGTCATAAACAGGTGATTGGCACCACTTTTGCTGAATTATCTCAAGAAGTCCATGGCGCAGTGCCTTCGCAGGAAAGGAGAGAAAGATGGATTTTAATTTGAGTGATGAACACAGGATGCTGAGAGAAAGCATAGCTGTCTTTGCGGATAAAGAACTGAGGCCTATAGCCGAGGAGATCGACAGGACAGATGAGTGGCCCGATGGATTATGGCAAAAGCTTGCCGACCTGGGGATCATGGGCATAACAGTCGATCCTCAATACGGCGGTGCGGGTGCCGACATCCTGTCCGCCTCACTTGCCTGCGAGGAGTTGGCAAAGGCATCGGCGGCCGTCGCCCTTTCCTGGGGTGCTCATGCCAATCTTTGCTGCAACAATCTGAACAGCCATGCCAACGATGAACAGAAACGAAAATACCTTCCACCGCTCTGTAACGGGCAGCACTTAGGTGCCCTAGGCCTCACGGAGCCGAATGCCGGGTCCGACGCCGTGAACATTCAGACCGCGGCAAGAAGGGAAGGTGATCATTATGTCGTGAACGGCACGAAAACTTTCATCACGAATGGCCCGATTGCAAACACCATCGTACTGTACGCAAAAACGGATAAAAGCCTCGGGCCGCGTGGCATCACGGCCTTTATCCTGGATACAAAATTCTCCGGCTTTTCGGTATCCAGAAAGTTGAATAAGATCGGAAACAGAGGGTCGATGACGGGAGAGCTTATTCTCGACAATTGTATCATCCCCGCAGAAAACGTCATCGGCCAGGAAAACAAAGGGATAGCGGTCATGATGGGCGGGCTCGACGTAGAGAGAGCCTTTTTTGGGACCTATGCGCTGGGCATCGCGGAAGCAGCTTTCACCGAAGCTTTAAAGTACTCCAAGGAGCGCGTACAGTTCGGCAGGCCCATCGCCTCATTCCAGTTAATCCAGCAGAAACTCGCCGATATGTTCACCCTGATTGAGGCGGCAAGACTGCTGTGTTACAAGGCGGCCATCATGGCCGATAAAGCCCGCGGAGGCGGAAAGGGAACGGAGGTACACCAGATAGCCGCCGCCGCTATTCTATTCACAGCAGAAGCGGCCTGCCGCATAACGGAGGAGGCGGTTCAGATCCACGGTGGCTACGGCTACTGCGTGGAGTATCCGGTGCAGCGGTACTGGCGTGACGCCAAGCTCGGGACGATCGGCGCGGGGACGTCGGAAATCAGACGGCTTATCGTTGCGCGTGAATTACTGCAGATGTAAAGGGGGTGGGTAGATGGAGAAAGAATGTTTCGAAGATTACCGGGTGGGGGAGGTCTTTGTTTCGCCGGGAAGGACGATCACGGAAACAGATATCGTCCTTTTTTCTGCTTTTACGGGGGACTGGCACCCTCTTCATACGGATGTGGAATATGCCGCAAAAACGCCATTTAAGGGGCGGATAGCCCATGGGATGCTGGGACTTACCATCGGAATGGCACTTATTTTTCGTCTCGGCCCTCACATTGCCCTACCGAAAAGTTTCATCGCTTTTTATGGGATAGAACACGTCCGTTTCACCGCGCCTGTACGAATCGGCGACACGATTCGGTGTGAGATGACGATCAAGAGCCTGACGGAAAAGGATGCGAAGAACGGGATTATCGAGGCAGAGAATGTGATAAAGAATCAGCGTAAAGAAACGGCCATCGTCTATATCACAAAAATCCTCGCAGGAAGGAGAAAGTAGAAACACCGGATCTAAGGGGTTGCGGCGAAGAACCTCTTGGTCCTTAACATTATAAAGAAAGGAAATGAAGGTATGTCGAAGAGAGTTGGTATTGTAGCAGTAGCACAAAACGCCGGCGCTGAATCGAAAGACAATTTCTACGACCAGGCTTACCGGGTAACAAAGGAAGTCCTGGACAAGGCAGGGCTGACACGGGATGATGTCGAGACCATTGTCAGTGCGTCGTCGGATATTTATCACGGCGGCATTTCGTGTGCCAATGCGTATTATTGGGAGACAACTGGGGCGTTTATGAAGAATGGTTCTCGTCAGGATGGTGAGTCGTTGTTTGCGCTTTTTTACGGTGCGATGCGGATCATGACGGGGCGTTACGATACGGCCTTGGTCATTGGTCTTTGCAAGGGGTCTGAAAATCCTCCGAACGACACGTGCACGCTCATGTATTCGGATCCGTTTTATTTGCGTAATGTGGGATTGACGGAGACGATGGCGGCGGCCTTTCAGATGAGGGCGTACATGGAGAAGTACGGGATAACGGAGGAGCAGTGTGCGAAGGTTGCCGTTAAGAATCTCGGTAATGCCCTTGGGAACCCGTATGCTCACCGGAAGGGTAGGTATACTGTTGAGGAGGTATTGCAGTCGCCCCGCATTTCCGATCCGCTTACGGAATTGCAGTGCGCTCCGCAGTCCGAAGGGATGGTCGCCGCTTTGTTGGCATCGGAGGAAAAAGCAAAAAAGTTAAGCCGTAAACCGGTGTGGATCAAAGGATTCGGCAGTTCAATCGATGCTTACGATATCGGTGACAGAGACCTTCTGGATGGTCAGCTAAAGAACGCGGCGGCTCGTGCATACCAGATGGCCGGAATCAAAGAACCGGCAAAAGAGATCGATCTTGCGGAGATATCGGAGCCATATGCCTTTCAAGAGTTGATGTGGTGTGAAGACTTAGGCCTTTGCAGAGCAGGGGAAGCCGGAAAGTTAATCGACAGTGGCAAGACAGAACGAACCGGAGAACTGCCGGTCAACCCCTCGGGCGGTGTTCTTGCGAACAATCCTTATGTCTCGAGGGGGCTTCAGCGGGCTGTTGAGGCCTATTTGCAGATTACGGGGCAAGCTGGGGAGAGGCAGGTGGAGAAAAAGGTCAAGACGGCACTGGCACATGGTGCCCACGGTTTTGCCGGTCAATGTCATGCCGTTGCAATTCTTGGATTATAGGAGGTGAGCCAGATGGGAAGACCAGTTGCTATTATCGGTGTCGGTCAGACCTACCACGGTAAACGGATGGATGTAAGCTATCCAGAGTTAGTCAGGGAAGCCGTTATGGCCGTTTTTAAAGATACCGGGTTATCGCCGGAAGATATAGATGGTGTTGTTTCGGGGACGATGCCCTCAATGATGGAAGGTATAGCCCTGACGCATTTTTACCTAGCCGACGCGATGCAATCGGCGGGAAAGCCGATCATGAAAACAGAGACCTGTGGGTCCACTGGGGTTTCCATAGCCCATACCGCCTATTATTGGGTGGCATCGGGCCTTGCAGACCTCATCCTTGCCGTAGGCCATGAAAAGATGAATGAAGGTGACAGCCAGGCGACGATGACGACGGTGGCTGAGCCGTTCTATCAGCGTTATTTTATCTCGGGCGCGCCAGGTGTGTTTTCCATGCAATCACAGATGTGGACTGTGCGGTATGGAATATCGGAAGAGAAGGTCAGGGATGCGGCTGCCTTCATTTCCGTGACCCATCATGAAGATGCCTTTGACAACCCCTATGCCCATATCAAAATGAAAGTTTCGATGGATGATGTGAAGAATGCGAGGATCATTACATATCCGGTTCGATTGCTCGATGTGTGTCCTAATTCGGATGGAGCCTGTGCGGTTATTTTTGCTTCGGAGGAGATGGTAAAGAAGCTCAATAGAAAGCCTGCATGGGTCAAAGGAGTCGGTTATCGGGGTGATGAGTACTTCTTCGGTGACAGCGATAAGGCTGTCTGGGAAAGTGCGGCGCAAGCGGCGAAAGAGGCTTATAAACAGGCTGGCATCAAGAACCCAAGGAAAGAGCTTGATGTGGCCGAGGTATACAATCCTTTTACCTTCCAGGAAATGCTTTTTTATGAGTGTTTCGGGTTCTGCGGGCCTGGTGAATCGCCCGACCTTGTTCTGAAGGGGACCTTTACGAGAAATGGCGAACTTGCCTGCGATCCTTCCGGCGGGACATTGTGTACAAACCCGATTGGTGCGACGGGCCTGATTCGAGTTGCCGAGGCGGCACTTCAGGTTACGGGCAGGGCTGGCGCACACCAGATACCGGGGGCGAAACTTGCGCTCGCTCACGCAATGGGAGGAGTTGATCAGTTCAACGGAATCATGATCCTTGGGTCGAAATTATAACATACAGAGAGGAGAAGAGACATGGCTAAGGAGTACAAGACAATCAAGACAGAGCTTAGGTTGCCTTACGAACTTGCTTACGGAGCAACGTGGACGCGGTTCTTCGAGGGGATGAAAGAGAAGAAAATTTATGGGAATAAGTGTCCGAAATGCGGGCGTGTTCTTGTACCGGCCAGGAGTTTTTGCCCGAGATGCTTCGTAGACATGGGCGAATGGATAGAGGTTTCCCAGGAGGGTAAGCTTGTTGCCTGGTGTTACACGAACTACCGGTATTTCGGTATGCCGACGGAACCGCCTTTCATTGGGGCGCTGATCAACTTGGACGGAACGGACGTAAACTTCCTCCATCTCATCGGCGGCTTTGACCTCAGCAACTTCGACGAAGTCAGGAAAATTGTAAAAAACGGCATGAAGGTAAGGGCTGAGTGGCAGGATGACCGAAATGCGCATATCATGGACATCAGGTATTTCAAGCCGCTTTGAGTTAGGCAAGATATTTTCTTCTTGAACGTAGTTCGGTCTCACAGTTAAAAAAATTCGGAAGATAGTGGTGTTGGGGCATATATGAATCCAAGCATAGATTGAAAAGGATAAAAAATGCATTGAGTAAGGGGGGGATGTAGATAATCTTAAAATGGCTCTTTCTCAAACTGAGTGGGTAATGATGCATTACTCGTACGGAGGCAGCCCGTCGGAAGGAGGACGACTCTGGCGTGAAGCAGGTCGGGGTTGATGAGACATCAAGAGCGAAAGGGCATGATTACTTTCCCTTTTTGTCGATTTTGAGGAAAGGCGGACCATTTTTGTAGCAGAGGGCAAGGGTTCTGAATGGTATTTCTGGGCAACTCATAGCCGCATTGCCCCCATCAGAGATGCAGCCAAAACGATCAAACGTCATTGGACCGGGGTGCTGCGCTGGTATGACAGAAAGATCAACAACGGCATCCTGGAGGGACTTAAGCAGCCAAAGCAAAGGCTCGGGGCTACAGAACCTTCAAGAATCTCAAGACTATCATCTACATGCTTACAGGAAAGTTGGACTACTCCAGGGTCGGTTTATCCACTTGAAACGAGAAAGACTTCTTAAAATCAGTCAACAACGAAAAAAAGGGGGGGCACACGATGAGTTGGAAGGATTATTACAAGAGTCGATTGATGTCGGTGCAGGAAGCGGCAAAGATCATTCAGTCTGGCGACCGTTTCTGGTTTCCGCTGTGTCTGGGTCAGCCGTCCATGCTCCTTGCAGATGCAATCGCGGACAGGAAAGATGAGTTGAAGGATGTCGAGTGGATTAGCGCTCTGGTCTTAAGACCTTATAAGTTATTAAAACCGGAATACAGGGATACTTTCTACTACGTATGCGGCTTTTGCGCAAGCTTCAACCCCCTCGTGCAGCAGTTGTGCGCCTCGGAGTGGGCTAACTTCATCCCCATGCAGAGTTCGGATGCTTCATTCAAGAACGCCCATCGAAATAGGGTATATAAGAGGCGGACGGGCATCGTTACTCAGGTAACGCCGCCTGACAACCATGGCTATGTCAATCTGGGCCTCGATACGTTCTACACAGAGGGCATCATGGACCAGAGT
The DNA here is from genome assembly GCA_964597995.1 of uncultured Syntrophaceae bacterium. Classification (GTDB taxonomy): domain Bacteria; phylum Desulfobacterota; class Syntrophia; order Syntrophales; family UBA4778; genus UBA2207. The sequence goes on from CAZRAC010000059.1 coordinate 6,390, forward strand.
GATTGGGTGATTGCGGAAGTCAACCCCAACATGCCCAGGACGTACGGCCAGACAAACTTCCATGTATCAAGGTTTACTGCCTTTGTAGAAAACCCTAACACCATCCCTGCCGTACCGACACCACCGGCCAGTGAGGTGGAGGTCAAAATGGCCGAGAATGTCGTTTCTCTTCTGAAGGACAGGGATTGTGTTCAGGTCGGTATCGGTGCCGTTCCCGCCATGATCAGCAAACTGTTGGAGAATTCAGGACTAAAAGACCTGGGTATTCACACCGAGATGATGCCCGCGGGGACACACAGGCTGGTAGAGAAAGGCATAGTGACTTGTAAGTACAAAAAGGTCAACCCCGGCAAGATAGTGCTTTCCTTTACCATGGGCGACCAGGAACTCTACGACTGGATAGGAAACAATCCCATGGTCGAGTACCGTCCGACCTCGTACGCGAATTTCATCCCTATAATAGCACAGGAGGATAATGTCGTTGCCATCAACGGCTCGGCCGAAGTGGACCTGACCGGACAGATCGTGTCAGAGTCCATCGGAAATGTGATGCTGACCGGCACCGGGGGACAGCTTGACTTCGCCGTCGGCTCCTTCTGGTCGAAGGGAGGGCGGGCGATCAATCTGGTCCCGTCTACCGCGAGGAACGACACGGTGTCGAGGATCGTCCCCTACATCTCCCAGGGGGCCCGGATCACCGTGCCCCGTCAGTACGCCGGATACATAGTGACAGAATACGGGATTGCGGATCTGTACGGCAGGACCGAGCCTGAGAGGGCTGAGGAATTGATAAAGATCGCCCATCCTAAATTCAGAGAAGAGCTCGAAAAGGGTGCCAGGGAGCGCGGTTTTCTAAAAAAGAAAATCTTTTAAACTAAAACGGAGACCAGGGGGCATCTATAGGGTGCCCCCTGTTTTTTAGGCAGTATGCCATTAAGGGAAGGATGGATTGAGTATGATTCCGGAATTTACTCCAGAGCAGAAGATGTTGCAGGAAACTGTTCGAAACTTTGCCGAGAAGGAAGT